>JAFNYY010000044.1 GCA_017383125.1 Schwartzia sp. (in: firmicutes) | reverse complement strand
TGATGGACGCAGAAGATGCATCAAAGATGAACGGCGTAATTATATCGATGGTTCCTTGCTGCACATACGAGCAATGCAGCAGGAACACAGGTATACCGTACTTGGCGTTTGCGCTTTAGCTTTCCTTATTCGCCCGATGGGGGCCTTGGTGTCAGGTTTGTAGACACTCAGCATCCCTAGCTGCTGATTACCCTCTGATACATCAGCACCCACCGGGGAGAAGAGTTCTTCTTCGCTTACGCCGAGGCGGTGAAGCAGCGAGGATGATAACTTCTAGGGCAGATATCATCCTCGCTGCCTCGCTCCGACGCTTGCAGCCGATTTGATCTTCTCACTTACTATATGGCGGACGTGTGACATTTTGAAATACTAAAGGAATAAATTTTAAAAATACTTTTTTACTTATTCACTTTTCCAATCACTGCCCACAGGCAGGATATTCCCATTCCGTAGAAGAGCGGGTCGCCGGGGAGACCGCAGAAGTTGGCGGCCAGTACCGCCAGCGGACTGAGGATTATGGACAGGAGTATAGACTTGGGAGCAATTTTTCCCGGCATAAACAAGGCAAGAGAGAGGGGAACGAATACTACCGCTCCGCGCAGACCCATAGAGAGGAAGCCGAAGTCGTTAATGATAGCACCGGGGACGAAGGCGCCTATCACTCCGGCGGTAATCAGCACAGCCATTATCGTTGTGCGAATGAGCCGAAGGGTTTTGGCAGCGTTGGCAGCCTTTGCTTCTTCGTTGTCATCAGTCTTTGCGGGGAAGATTTTCAGCAGAATGTCATTGGTGATGATGGTGGCTACGCCGAGAGTGAGTCCGGCACCGCCGCCGATAACGGAAATGAACAGGGTGCCGATGATTACACCGGCAAAGACCGGCGGCAGGTGGTTGATAGCAAAGGCGGGAAATGCCTGGATAGTCGAATCCAGGATAGGCATATCCGGAAGAGGGAGACCGGCGGCAGTGAGGGCGGCGGCTTCCGAGGCGAGCATATAGTGTGCTCTCATGTAAAGGCCAATCATTACGCCGGCAATTCCCAAAGGAGGAATTATCACAGCACTGATGAGAGCGCCCTTGCGTGCGGCATCATGGCTTTTGCCGGAGAGAATAGCCTGTGCGTAGGTCTGAGTAGCAAGTACGCCAAGCAGGAGACTGATGCCGGAACCTATGTCCTTTACGGGGCCTCTGGCGACAAGGCTCAGAAAACGGGAAGAGAAATCTTCGTGGCCGGCAATGGCAGAAAGCCCGATGAGGGACTGAGCGCTGCCGATGGTGGTCGTCATGAAGAGGCTTTCAATGTGATTGAAGAGAGCGGTGAAACCGCCGGACCATATATAGATAAAAATGAGACCGGAGAAGCAGGCAAGGCATAGAAGAAGCAGCTTGACAAAGCCGCCCATACCGGCTCCCCAGGCTCCGCCGAATATTACATAGACCGCCATAAGGAGAACGGAGATAACCATCGCCGGGAGGATTCCCACCGACGGAAACAGGACGGAGATAAGACCGCCGCAGGCAACGAACTGAGCAAGCACGCTGATGAAAATGCCGATGGAGCAGAGGGCTGAGCCAAGCTCACCGGCCCGACCGCCGTACTCCTTGGCGATGATGGAAAGCTCAGTGATGCAGCCGGATTCTCTGAGCGGCTTTGTATAAAACAGAGCCAACAGGAGACAGCCTATACCTGAACCGAGGGTAAACCACCAGGCGGAGAGTCCGTAATGGAAGGCAAGCTGAGCAGTACCGATGGTTGCCTGACTGCCTACGAGGGCACCCATTATGCTGCCGCAGACCAGCAGAGAGCCGACCTTGCCGCCGCCTGTAGTGAAGTCCTTTGTACCGGAAACCTTGCGGCCGGAGTATAGGCCTACGCCGATAATCAGGGCAAGTACCCCGGCGATGCCGAGGATGTGTTGAAGTGTCATTATAAAAAACCTTCTTCTTTGTGTGATAGGTTAAATTCTATCACTTGTAAAGGATAAAGATAAGTTGAATTGAAAAAATTTTTTTGTTAAAATTCAGGCAGTATCGGCGGATGATTTTCACATAGCTTGTCTTAATGAGAAAAGGTAGGGATTATTATGCTGCAATCAGAAAAACTGAAGCGGGTTCTCGATGATTTGGAGGAGGCCTGCGGCCACTGCGCTATCTGCTCTCCTGACTGTCCTATTGCTGTTTCCAAGCGGGCTATCAACGGCCTATACTACGATGTGAAGCAGAATGAGGAATATGAGGCGGAAAACGGCTCCGGCTGTGACCATTGCTGAAAGGCATGACTAAGCATGCATTATTGGTATTATCAATGGGTGTAAGTGGGTTGTATAATGACAGCGAGCATCTCATAAAGCTGTACAATCTGGTAAATGAGGGTATCACCGGAAAGGTGGCAATCAAGCTCCACACCGGCGAAAAGAATGTCCCTAATATTCTCCCCAGAGATATAGTGCGTGACCTGCAGGAGACTATTCCGGACATCGGTATTCTGGCAACGAAGGATATTCTGGCCGTTGTTCAGGCCAGCTGTGATATGGTCCTTGATATGAATTACAACGACAACAAGGATCTTGTTGAGCGGATTATGAGCCGTCACGGTCTTCATCAGCTGAAAGCAATGAGCGATCAGAAGATGGGCAGTGACAGACATATCCTCGTCTCCATAGACGAAGACTGACAGGAAAACAGCGGGCTGCTGTACAGCTTAGACGACATCCATTGGTGGTGTAGGCTGTAAGGCGGCCTCTTTTGATAGGAGTATGTGGCGAATGACTGAGAGCATTTTTGAATACGGGGATAAGGAAATCAAATACCTGAAGTCAAAGGATAAGAAGCTGGCGTCGGTAATCGACCGGCTGGGTCATATAGAGCGAAAGATTGACGGAGACCTGTTTGCCTCGGTAGTTCATCACATCGTGGGACAGCAAATTTCGATGAAAGCTCAGGAGACGCTTTGGAGGAGAATGAAGGAAGGTCTTGGGATAATCAATGCCGATACACTGCTGGCGGCCGGACGAGAGAGAGTAAAATCATTCGGTATGGCATATAGGAAAGCAGACTACATACTTGACTTTGCCGCGAAGGTAAAAAGCGGAGAGTTTGACCTCGAAGCGGTAGCGGCTATGGATGACAGGACGGCTATCGCGACACTGACCGGCCTGAAGGGCATTGGCGTCTGGACGGCGGAGATGATACTGCTTTTTTCTTTGGGGAGGAAGGATGTTCTCAGCTTCGGTGATCTGGGCATTATCAGAGGTATCAGGATGCTGTATCGACACAGGGAAGTAAATCGGGTGCGATTTGAACGTTATCGCCGACGCTTCTCTCCCTATGGAAGTGTGGCGGCTGTCTATCTGTGGGCTGTTTCCGGAGGGGCAATTCCGGAGCTGACCGACCCGGCAGCCGGTGACAGATAGCCGGCGTCTGAAAATGTAAAGAAGAATGAGTCTTCCACCATTATGCCAGAAGCCTCCGTAAAATTAACAATAAAGCCAAAAAGGAACTGTTCAAGTACCTCAAGCTTGGCATCAAGCATTTTATTGATGTGGGGACACCGCTTGACCTATCATTCGTGTTTGGACTGCAGAATTACCTGAAGGAAAAGAAAGAACTGTTCTATGAAAGGCGCTCGCCGAGAACCTCATCCGATATTGATATGAAGATGAGTGTCATGGAACAGGTGGAAAAGAAGGATGTCCTGCTGTCTTATCCGTATGAATCCATGAAACCGTTTTTGAAGCTGCTTGATGAGGCGGCACAGGATGAGAGTGTAGTGTCAATAAAAATGACATTGTACCGGGTGGTGGAGGAGAGAAGCGCATCTTAGAGTCTCTGATTGAAGCAGCCGCGGGTCAGACGGGGAGCCGCTGGGTAATACAAAGATAAAACCGGTCAGTCTGCGGGGCGGGCTGCCTATTTTTGTATACCTGTAAACTTTTTATATATTTTTTCTTTTGTTTATGGTAAAATACTTAGAAATATTTTTTGAGTGGGGTGTTTCTATGGGAATGAATATGACCGAAAAAATCCTGGCTCGTCATGCCGGGCTTGATAGCGTCGCTGCCGGCGATCTTATCACGGCAAAACTCGATATGGTAATGGCAAATGATATTACGGCACCGCCGGCCATCAAGGAGTTTGAGAAGATTGGCCGTCCGGTATTTGACAATACTAAGGTTTGCTTCGTGCCGGATCATTTTACGCCGAACAAGGATATGAAGACTGCTGCTCTTACGAAGATTATCCGTGACTTCGTAAAGGAGCATAACATTGTGAATTACTTTGAGGTCGGCCACGATGCAGGTATCGAGCATGTTATCCTGCCGGAGAAGGGTCTTGTAGGTCCCGGTCGCCTTACTATCGGTGCAGACTCTCACACCTGCACCTACGGTGCGCTGAACGGCTTCTCCACCGGCGTAGGCACTACCGATTTGGCTGTTGCTATCGCTACCGGTGAGGCATGGTTCAAGGTACCGGAGGCAATCAAGGTAAATCTTACCGGAACGAAGCCGGCTAACACCAACGGCAAGGATGTCATCCTGACTCTTATCGGCATGATTGGCGTTGACGGCGCTCTCTATAAATCTCTTGAGTTCGCCGGCCCCGGTCTTGAGTCTCTCAGCATGACTGACCGCTTCACTATTGCCAACATGGCTATCGAAGCCGGCGGCAAGAATGGTATATTCCCCTTCGATGCAAAGACGAAGGCTTACTGCGTAGAACACTTCCACAGTGAATATGAGCCGGTAGAGCCGGACGAGGATGCAAGCTACTGCCAGGTAGTTGAAATCAACCTCGACGAGCTGAAGCCGGTCGTTGCCTTCCCTCATCTGCCGGGCAACACGAAGAAGGTAGAGGATATCGAAGGCGAAATCACCATTTCTCAGGTCGTTATCGGCTCCTGCACCAATGGTCGTCTCGAAGACCTTGAGATAGCTGCAAACATCATGAAGGGCCGCAAGGTTCATCCTGATGTCCGCTGCATTGTTATCCCCGGCAGCCAGCAGGTATATCTGCAGGCAATGGAGAAGGGCTACATCAAGTCTCTCGTTGAGTCCGGTGCAGCTGTATCCTGCCCCACCTGCGGTCCCTGCATGGGCGGTCACATGGGTATCCTCACCGAGGGTGAGCGCTGCGTATCCACCACCAACCGCAACTTCTTAGGCCGCATGGGTCATGTAAAGAGCGAAATCTATCTGGCAGGTCCTCATGTTGCCGCAGCCAGCGCAATTCTCGGACGAATTGCTACTCCCGAGGAGGTAAAGTAATATGATATACGAAGGAAAAGTATGGCGCTACGGCGACAATATTGATACTGATGTTATTATCCCGGCTCGTTATTTGAACTCCTTTGACCCGAAGGAGCTTGCCGCTCACTGCATGGAAGATATTGACACTACCTTTGCCGAGAAGGTACAGCAGGGCGATATCATGGTCGGCGGCAAGAATTTCGGCTGCGGCTCCTCCCGTGAGCATGCTCCTATCGCTATTCAGGCTTCCGGTGTTCCGGTAGTCATCGCAGCAGACTTTGCCCGTATTTTCTACCGCAACGGTATCAACATCGGTCTTCCGCTGCTGGATATCGGTGAGGCTGTTGAGTCCATCAAGGCGGGCGATGTTGTCCGTGTAGATACCGAGACCGGTGAGATTACTGATGTTACCACCGGTGAGAAATTCAAGGCACATCCGCTGCCGGGCTTTGTTCAGGAAATTGCCAAGGCCGGCGGTCTGATTAACTACATCAAGGAGAAGAAATAATGGGCTACAAAATTGTTGTTATCCCCGGCGATGGTATCGGCGAGGAAATTACCTCCTCCGCTGTTCGAGTTCTGGAGGCTGTTGATAAGAAGTTCAATCTCGCTTTGTCCTATGAATACCATGATGCCGGCGGTACTGCCTACGATAAATTCGGCGTACCCCTTCCGGACAGCACTCTCGAGGCTGCAAAGGCTTCTGACGGCGTTCTCTTCGGCGCTGTCGGCGGCGATAAGTGGGACAATGTAGAGCCTACCCTCCGTCCTGAGAAGGCTATTCTCGGACTCCGCAAGGGCCTTGGTCTTTACGCAAACCTCCGGCCGGTAAAGGTTGCCGATACTCTCGTTGAGTATTCTCCTCTGAAGCCGGAGCTCGTTAAGGGCGTTGACCTTGTAATCGTCCGTGAGCTTATCGGCGGCATTTACTTCGGTGAGCACTGCGAGAGCGAGATGAAGGACGGCGCTGAGCGTGCCTGGGATTTGGAGAATTACTCCGTTCCTGAGGTTGACCGCATTGCCCGCCTTGCCTTCGAGACTGCAAGGATTCGCCGCGGCAAGGTAACCTCCGTAGATAAGTCCAATGTTCTGGCCACCAGCCGCCTGTGGCGCCGCACCGTGGCTCAGATTCACGAGGAATACAAGGATATCGAGCTGGATAACCTCTATGTAGATAACTGCGCTATGCAGCTGGCAGTAAAGCCCACCCAGTTCGATGTAATTCTCACCGGCAATCTCTTCGGTGATATTCTCAGCGATGAGGCTGCTGTAATCGGCGGCTCCATCGGCCTGATGCCGTCTGCCAGCATAGGTACCTGCACCAGCCTCTACGAGCCTATCCACGGCTCCGCTCCGGATATTGCCGGCATGGGCATTGCAAACCCTATCGGTACCATTCTTTCCGCTGCTATGCTTCTCCGCTACTCTCTGAAGCAGGAAGAAGCTGCCGTAGCCATTGAGAAGGCCTGCGACCGCGCCCTCGAGGCCGGCTATCGCACCGGTGAGCTGTGGAAGCCGGGCTTCACCAAGGCTGACACTGTCACCATGACCGACGCCATCATCAAAGAGCTTTGATTATTGAGTAAAAAGGGAGCTGTGAATAAAGTCTGACGAAAACACGCTCTCGCACTGCGACTCCCTAAGCTCTGCCGTCGTTACACTCGGCAGTCGCTAAGGTCGCATGCATGACACTCACTAAATTCGTCCGTCGCTATGCTCGGACTCATTAAGTGAGTTAGTCTAGGTTATCTGCGTAGCGGTACTAAGCTCCTGCTTCGTATGCTTACTTGCAGGTCGCCAAGTACCGACGCAGATAAACGGTTTTCTTACAGACATTTTTCTTCGTAACTATATAGAGGAAGGCCATATGAAAAAGTGAATGTTCACTTTTTCATATGGCCTATTTTTAAATAAAGGTGAAATTTTTCTTAATGGCCTATTGACATAGTAGGTTTATAGGTGTATATTTGTATCAACCTAAAGGAAAGGAGCGGGACAAAATGAACCTCACCGGACGAACTCATACAACCACATACATGTGCATGTGTCAGATGTGTTTCTCCCAGGCAGTAAGCGGCTGTGATGTGGGGCTATTTGTCACGCACCGGATAGAGGTATAAGCCATCCGATAACAGTCATGCCTGGGAGTAAAGCTCTCAGGCATTTTTTGTGTCAAAATCGGAAAAATAAATCGGAATAAAAAGGGAGAGATACATCATGGCTACCAATAACGATTTTTGCTTCAGCTGCACTACCTGCGGACTTCAGAGCTGTCATAAGAGAGATAAGGACCTGCCAAAGCAGTGCCTTACGACCACCAAGATAAAGGAAAAGGAAATCGAGAAGGTGCTGGACCTCTATCGCAATGATCCGCTGATCTCCAAGCTGGCCAAGACGGCAGCAGTGCTGGAGGGGACCTACTACGGCAAGCTCACCCGAGTAGAGGAGATAATCCAGTTCGCCAAGCGCATCGGAGCAAAGAAGGTCGGCATTGCCACCTGCGTAGGCCTTATCGAAGAGTCCAAGATTTTTGCCCGGCTTCTGGAGCATCACGGCTTCCAGACCTACGGCGTACTGTGCAAGGTCGGCGGCAGAGACAAGACAGAGATTGGCATACCGGAGGAGCTGAAGGTGCTGAAGGGCTGCCACGAATCCCTCTGCAATCCCATCATGCAGGCAAAGCTGCTGGCGAAGGAAAAGACCGATTTGAATGTAGTCGTTGGATTGTGCGTAGGCCATGACTCCCTGTTTATGAAGTATTCCAAGGCCCGGTAACGACACTGATAACCAAGGACAGGGTAACCGGTCACAACCCGGCCGCGCCGCTGTACCTCTCTAAATTCTATTACGCCAAGCTCTTCAACGAGGAGCCGGTGCTGAAAAAGGAAGATGAATGATGGCGACTGGAACTCTTTCAATAAATTTGCCGGAGACGGCAGCGGACAATAAGAATATAAATATTGTACGGGCTGCCGAGGCCGAAGCAAAGGCGAAACGCCAGCGGATATACAATGTACTGCCGGTGCTTTCCATCGGATTGGCCATTGCTGTGGATTTGGGACTGGAGAGGTCATTTCTTCATGCGGAGACTGAAGCTCCCTATTTTTCTCTCCTCTTGGCGATTACCTTGGCCGGATATCTGCTTTTTCAGGCAGCAGGCAGAGTAAGCGACAGATTCCTGAGCCTCACGGAGGACGCTAAGGACAGAGCGCTTTTCCTGGCTGGATTTGTCCTCCTACTGAATATCGTAAACCTTCTTACTGCGAAGCTGGCGATTTTGCCGCCCTTGTATTTCCCAGCTATAGACCGGGTACTGGAAGTGGTAGTAGAGGACTGGGCATATCTTCTGAAATGCACGGCGTACTCCTATCGTCTTCTTTTGCTGGGCTGGCTGTTCGGTGCCACTGCAGGACTGATAACGGCGGTGCTGATTGGTTTCAGTACCAAAGCCAACTACTGGCTGCAGCCCTTTATCAAGGTGCTTGGCCCGATTCCGACCTCCGCCTGGATTCCTCTAGTGCTGGTAGCTTTTCCCTCGGTAGTCAGCGGCAGCGTTTTCCTCATCGCACTGGCGGTGTGGTTCCCGACTACGGTTCTGACCAGCTCCGGTATTGCGAATATTAAAAATTCTTATTTTGAGGCGGCCTCCACTCTGGGAGCCAGCCGCTGGTACCAGATTCGTCACATCGGTATCCCAGCCGCAATGCCCAGCGTTTTTCAGGGCCTGTTCAATGGTACATCGGCTTCCTTCATCACGCTGGTTATTGCCGAGATGCTTGGTGCTAAGTACGGACTCGGCTGGTATATAAACTGGCAGAAAGAAATGATGGCGTATGCCAATGTGTACGCCGGACTGCTGCTGATAGCCGTCAGCTTCAGCCTGATAATCAGCCTGCTTCTTCAGGTTAGAAACAGAGCGCTGGTATGGCAGAAGGGGGTAATCAAATGGTAAAGACGGGCGAAATCGTTCTCTCTCATGTGTCCAGACAGTTTACCAATGCTCAGGGAGAAGTCGTTCAGGCGCTGAAGGATGTTTCCCTTACCCTCGAGCCGGGCTCCTTCGTTTCCATCATCGGTCCTTCCGGCTGCGGCAAGTCGACCCTGCTTCGTCTCGTGGCTGGACTCGACCAGCCGGAGGAAGGAAATGTATATCTTGACGGTGAGCCGATTGGCAAGCCGGGAGCAGACAGAGGCTTCATGTTTCAGGAGCACAATCTGTTTCCCTGGTACAGCATTGAAGAGAATATCTCCTTCGGACTGAAGGCAAGAAATATATATGAAGAAAATCGGGAAAAGGTCAAAGAGATAATGGAGCTGGTAGGGCTCAAAGGGTTTGAAGGCTACTACCCGCACCAGCTGTCCGGCGGAATGTGTCAGAGAGCCTCTCTGGCCAGAGCGCTGGTGGGAAATCCCAAGGTGCTGCTGCTGGATGAGCCGCTGGGCGCACTGGACGCCTTCACGCGGATGCACATTCAGAGTGAGATAGAGCGCATCTGGCGAGAGCAGAACATGACCATGCTCATGGTAACGCATGACG
>JAFNYY010000043.1 GCA_017383125.1 Schwartzia sp. (in: firmicutes) | reverse complement strand
TGGCGGTGGTGGATACGGACGGGAGTTTGTCATCTCTTTGGGAGAGGAGATGAAACCATGAAGCGACCGATGATGAAGGCGGCAGACCGCAGACTTGTATTGTCCTTCATGGTGCTGGCAGCTCTGAGCGTCTGCGCATTCCTGCTTCTTGTGTGGGAGCCTCAGCAAAGAGAGCTGGCTGAAATTGCTCTGGGTCAGGCTGAAATCAGGACGGCCCGGCTGGAAATGGAGAGCTTTGTCCGCCGCCATCCTGAACCGGGACGATATGAGCAGGAGCTGACGGCGAGACAGAAAAGAGCGGAGAGGCTTTTCCTGACGAGCGGAGGAGGAGCGGATGATTTCTTCCAGATGGAATTACCGAACATGGCGGAGTCGGCGGGGCTGACTGTAGAGCAGCTGACAGCGGTGGATACTCCCGATAGTGCCGATAGCAGCAAACCCAAAATCCCTCTGAAACCGCGGCTGTGCCGGCTGACGCTTCGGGGTGGCTATCGGGCTGTGACAGAGTTTCTTGCCCGGCTGGAGCAGGGGGAGAGATTTGTCACCGTAAAAGGCTGGCAGCTGAAGGGAAGCGGGGAACAGACACAGAGGGGAGAACTGCTGCTGGAAGTGCTGCTGGAGGCCTATGAACTGAAGCAGTCCGCCGGCGGATAATTGACCACCGGGATCCAAAAGCAATGTGGAGAAAATGCCTTGCATTTTTCTGATTGATGGCGGTATAATTCAAAATAGGCTTTTATGCTTATTTTTGCAGAAACGAAGAGGTGCTGGATTTGGGAAAGCTGCGTTTTATGACAGCCGGAGAATCTCACGGTCCCTGTCTTACGGCAATCGTTGAAGGCTTGCCGGCAGGCTTCAGACCGGACATTGACCGGATAAATAAGGATATGGCACGCCGTCAGCAGGGCTATGGCCGCGGCGGACGAATGAAAATAGAGACTGATAAGGCTGAGGTGCAGTCAGGCATCCGTTTTGGTGAGACCCTTGGCTCTCCCATCACTCTCCGGGTGAACAATCGGGATTGGCAGAACTGGACCGGTCGTATGTCTCAGTTCGGAGAGCCGGAAGGACCGGCTGTTACCGAGGCTCGTCCCGGTCATGCCGATTTGGTCGGTGTATTGAAATATGACCGCAAGGATGCCCGTGACATACTGGAGCGGGCCAGTGCCAGAGAGACCGCTGCCAGAGTTGCCGTTGGTGCGCTCTGCAAGGAATTCCTCCGGGCGCTGGACATTGCCGTCATTTCCCATGTGGTGAATATCGGCGGTGCTGAAGTGGACCGCAGCAGGATTGCAGCCGATGCCATAGGCAATACAGACAGCGAGCTGAACTGCTGCGACCCTGCTGCTGAAGAGGCAATGAAGGCAAAAATCAGGGCAGCAATGGAGGCCGGCGATACTCTCGGCGGTATCTTCGAGGTCATAGTCAGGAATCTGCCCATCGGTCTCGGCAGCCACATCCAGTGGGACCGTCGCCTTGACGGCAAGCTGGCGCAGGCGCTTATGTCTATTCAGGCTATCAAGGGCGTTGAGGTAGGAGAAGGCTTTGGCTATGCCAGCCTCCCAGGCAGCAAGGCTCACGATGAGATGTTCTTTGATGGGGACAGCCATGTCTATCGCAAGACCAATCATGCCGGCGGGCTGGAGGGCGGCATTACCAATGGCGAAGAGCTGGTGGTAAGGGCATGCATGAAGCCGATTCCTACCCTTATGACTCCCCTTCACTCTGTAGACATCCGCACAAAGCAGCCGGTACTGGCTTCCAAGGAGCGCAGCGACTGCTGTGCCGTGTCCGCTGCCTCGGTGGTTGGTGAGGCTATGGTAGCTATCACTCTTGCCGCAGAGATAATGGAAACCTTCGGCGGCGACAATATTGCCGATATTAAGAGAAATATTGCTGATTACAAAGCAAGACTTACAGCAGCAATGTAAATAATAAATTTTTCAAGCAGCAGAGGAGGTATTACTAATGAAGGAAGCAAGAAACATCGTTCTCACCGGCTTCATGGGTACCGGCAAAACCAGCGTCGGTAAGACCCTTGCCGAGTGGGTGACCTTTGAATTCTCCGATATGGATGCCATCATCGAGAAGGAGGAGGGCAAGACTGTACCGGAGATTTTTGCCGAGAAGGGCGAGGCTTATTTCCGCCAGAAGGAGAGCGAAGTAGCTCAGCGTCTGGCCAGGGGCAACAAGCAGGTCATCGCTACCGGCGGCGGCACGGTAAAGGATCCGAAAAATATGGAAGCCCTGAAGGAAGCCGGTATTATCGTATGCCTCACCGCTTCCGTCGATACCATCCTCCAGCGTACTGCTGCAGAGGGGGAGCGTCCTCTTTTGGATGCGTCCGGAGATGACCGCAGGGCAGCCATCGAGAAGCTGTTGGCCGAGAGAGAGGCTCTTTATAAGGAAGTAGATTACACTATTGATACCGACGGCAAGACTCCGGATGATGTGGCCGGTGAAATCTTCAGCCGCTTCGAGATGGATTCTGTAATGCTCCCGTCCTTCTGATGAAGTAAACTTAAACTATTCAATCAAGATGATGTCTGCCGGAAACCCGCACGCGCTTAATTTGTTCACGCAGCGGTACATAAGCTCTGACTTCGCCTTGCGGCTCGTCAAGAGCTAAGTAACGGCGTTCATAACGACCTTGTCGTTGAATGCAAATATGAATAAATTACGTCGTAATTTATTGAAAACTGCATTATAAAAGCTTCCTTACAGACATCATCTTTATGATACGGTTTGCTGGAATAATAGTGGTACATATATGAAAAAGGATTTTGACATCGTTCGGGTAGAGCTTGGCCCGGACAGCTACGATATAGTTATCGGCAGCGGAGCGTTGGACAGTCTGACGGGATTTGTATCGGGGAAAAAATATTCCCGCAGTGCGCTTATAATCACGGATACAAATGTCGGCCCACTTTATGCCGACCGTGTGAAGGCTCTGCTGGCGGCAGCCGGCATCACCGCAGCGGTGGCCACTATTCCGGCCGGAGAAGCATCCAAGTCTCTCATGGTGGCAGAGGAGGTATACACTACTGCTATCGAGGCGGGACTTGATCGTCATTCCCCGGTCATCGCCCTCGGCGGCGGCGTGGTAGGCGATCTAAGCGGCTTCATTGCCGCTACCTATATGCGAGGCGTCCCTTTTATCCAGATTCCTACCAGCCTGCTGGCGGATGTTGACTCCTCCGTTGGCGGCAAGGTGGCTGTGAATCATCGTCTGGGCAAGAACCTTATCGGGGCATTTTACCAGCCGGATGCGGTTTTCATCGACCTTGACTGTCTGAAGACACTGCCGGCCCGTGAGATATCTACCGGTCTCGGCGAGATAGTGAAGTACGGTATCATCAGCGATGCCGCCATGTTCGACTATCTAGAGGAAAACGCTGAAGCGGTGAAGGCACTCGATACAGAAGCGGTCCGTCACCTGATTATCCGTTCCTGCGAGATAAAGGCCGATGTAGTAAGCCGTGATGAAAAGGAAGGCGGTCTGCGCCGCATCCTGAATTTCGGTCATACTATGGCTCATGCTGTGGAAAAGGAAGCCGGCTACGGTTGCTACAACCACGGTGAGGCGGTAGCTATCGGCATGGTCTGTGCCGCTCACATCAGTGCGGCGCTGAAGCTTGCCGATGAGGCTTTGCTGGGGCGGATAGAGAAGCTGTGCCGTCAGCTGGATCTTCCAACGCGGGTTGAGAACTGCACCGTTGACAAAATGTACGAGGATATCTTCCACGACAAGAAGACGGTGAACGGTGTCGTAAGCTGGGTGCTTACACCCTGTCCGGGGGAAACGGCAATAAAGAACGACGTGCCGGAAGCAATCGTAAGGGCGGCAATGACATATTGCTGCGCCTGATTGCATAGTGATATCACCCTTCAAATAATTTAAATGTTTTCTTGACAAGAAAAGTACTCATCGTTATAATGTACCGAGGCTGATTTTTTATGGGTATGTTTATTTCCGTGACAGCGCTCCGTGAGACGCCGGGTCAGACAGTGCCGTTCTCCTTCAATGTGGATGCGGCTGAGCTTGATGCGGCGGTATCGGTGACTTTTGTCGGCGAAACGGAGGTCCGTGGGACACTCCAGACCACCGGCGAAGGCTACCGGGCTGAGGGCACTATCAAATACAGCAAGTCCTTTACCTGTGACCGTTGTCTGGCAGAGACGACGATTACGGAGACGATTCCCTTCTCGGAAAAATTTTTCCGCAGGGATGGCTCCCGGGGGGATGAAAACATTCGTCGACCGGCAGAAAAGGGCGAGACGGAGATGAAGGGTGAAGTGGAGACCGACTTCGACGGAGACGTCGTCGATCTGCTTCCCACCGTCAGTGATACGCTGGTGGCTATCCAGCCCATGCAAAACCTCTGCCGAACCGATTGCCGCGGTTTGTGCTCCAAATGCGGACATGATTTAAACCTCGGCGATTGCGGCTGCGATCGTCGCGTAGTTGACCCTCGGTTGGCCGCCTTAGCCGATTTTTTTAAAGATTGATTGTTGTATGAGAATTAAGGAGGTGTCATAAATGGCAGCACCGAAACGCAAAATGTCCAAAGCTCGTCGTGATTCCCGTCGTGCAAACTGGAAGCTCACTGCTCCTCAGTATGTTCTCTGCCCCCAGTGCCATGAGCCGGTAATGCCCCATCATGTATGCAGTGAATGCGGCTACTATGATGGCAAGGAAGTCATCACTCAGGAAGCTTAAAATGCTTTTTGAAAGAGAGCAGGTTTATCCTGCTCTCTTTTTTTCTTGCAATTTTCACAATTTGCCGATATAATACAAATTTGTATTAGGCTGTCATTACTGTCAGTGTATACTTTGCGGCTCTACAGAGTGGCCGTGATACTGGCGGAGGAGAGAAAATATTTGAAAATCGCAGTTGATGCCATGGGCGGCGACTTTGCCCCAAAAAAAATCGTTGCAGGTGCTGCAAGAGCAGTCAGACGGTTTGGCTGTGAAATCGTCCTCGTGGGCGATGAAGAGAAGATAAAAAAGCTTTTGGCAAAGGAAAATGTTGCCGATAACAAAAAAATAGAAATCGTAAATACGACTCAGGTAATCGAGATGCATGAGCATCCGGCTGAGGCCGTCCGTACCAAGAAGGATTCGTCAATAGTAGTGGCGACCAGACTGGTAAAGGAAGGAAAATGCGATGCTGTGTTGTCTGCCGGCTCTACTGGTGCAGCAGTGACCGCAGCTCAGCTGATACTCCGTCGGATAAGGGGCATAGCCCGTCCGACCATAGCTACTCCCATACCCACCAGAGAGGGTGTGACTCTCCTGCTGGACTCCGGAGCCAATGTAGACTCCAAGCCGGAGCATCTGGTGCAGTCCGCGGTGATGGGCTCCATCTATTCGGAGTATGTATTCGGCAAAAAGAAGCCGAGAGTAGGGCTGCTGAATATAGGTGAAGAGGAAACCAAGGGCAATGAGCAGGCATTGCTCACTTATCCGCTCCTTCGGGACAACCCTTCTATAAACTTTACCGGCAACGCAGAGGGCCGCGACATCCCCAAGGGAGAGTTCGATGTGGTTGTCTGTGATGGCTTCGTCGGAAATGTGGTTCTGAAATTTGCCGAAGGTCTGGCGAAAACCATCGTGCAGATGGTGAAGGATGCCATCAAGAACGGCGGCCTGCTGGCCCGCCTCGGCGCCCTGCTGATAATACCGCCTCTCAAGAAGCTGGCAAAGCGCCTTGATGTGAGCGAGTACGGCGGAGCTCCGCTTCTGGGAGTCAACGGCTGTGTTATAATCAGTCACGGCTCTTCAAATGAAAAAGCAATATGTAATGCAATCGGCGTAGCAAATGAATTTGTAAAAAACAATGTCTTGCAACGCATCAGCGATACCCTGGCGAAGGAGGAAGATGCTGAACAATGACAACAGAAAATAAACGAAGAGCAGCCATTATTGGCACCGGCTTCTATGTCCCCGAACGGGTCATGACTAATCATGATATGGAAAAAATCGTGGACACCAGTGACCAGTGGATTGTGGAGCGTACCGGAATAAAGGAGCGCCACATAGCCGCAGACGATGTAGCCACCAGCGACATTGCCTACGAGGCAGCCAGCAGAGCGCTGAAGGATGCGGGAATCACCGCGGATGAGCTGGATCTTGTGGTAGTAGCCACTCTGACCCCTGACCATCCTACCCCTTCTACCGCCAGCCTGCTTCAGAAACGGCTGGGTGCGACCCATGCGGCGGCTTTCGATTTGCAGGCAGCCTGCAGCGGCTTTGTATATGCTACCACGGTTGCGGCACAGTTTATCGAGAACGGTTTCTATAAGAAGGTTCTCGTTATCGGTGCCGAGACCCTATCTAAATATATAAACTGGGAAGACCGAAATACCTGCGTTCTCTTCGGAGATGGTGCCGGTGCTGCTGTTTTTGCGGCAGCTGAGGACGGCAGCGGTATTCTCTCCTTTGATCTTGGCAGTGATGGGCGTGGACCAGAGCTGCTGGGCATCCCCGGCGGCGGTACCAGATACCCGGACAACGAGGATACTATCGCCCGCAAGGTCAACAGAATTCACATGGACGGCAAGGAGGTCTTCCGCTTCGCGGTAAAGGCACTTCCTGCTACACTGAAACGCTCGCTGGAAAAAGCCGGCGTGTCAGCAGAAGATTTGAACTGGATTGTTCCCCATCAGGCAAACATCCGAATCATCGAGGCAGCCTCCAAGCGATTGGCACAGCCCCTTGACCGGTTTGTTATAAATATCGAGCGTTACGGCAACATATCGGCAGCCTCCATACCCATTGCCCTGGCTGAGGCTAACGCTGCCGGTAAGCTTAAAAAAGGTGACCTGGTTGCTCTTGCCGGATTCGGTGCCGGACTTACCTGGGCA
Source organism: Schwartzia sp. (in: firmicutes) (assembly GCA_017383125.1). GTDB lineage: Bacteria > Bacillota > Negativicutes > Selenomonadales > Selenomonadaceae > RGIG250. The sequence goes on along the minus strand of JAFNYY010000043.1, from coordinate 20,344 downwards.
TCATGCGTAATGAGATGGGCAAAATGACACTTCGTCCGTTTTGGACAAGGGAGGATTTATAAATGTTCAAAGATAACAAAATTTGCCAGATGCTGGGAATCAAGTATCCTGTATTTCAGGGTGGCATGGCATGGCTGGGCACTGCTGAACTGGTAGCTGCCGTATCCAATGCCGGCGGTCTCGGAATCATTGGCGCAGGCCATATGCCGCCTGATGTCCTCAAGGCAGAAATCGAAAAGGCGAAAGCACTCACCGATAAACCCTTCGGTGTAAACATCATGCTCATGTCCCCTTTCGTTAAGGAGGTTATGCAGCTGATGGTTGATGAGAAGATTCCGGTTGTTACTACCGGTGCCGGCAATCCGGCAGAGTACATCCCCGCCATGAAGGCCAACGGAACCAAGGTTATCCCTGTTGTTGCTTCTGTTGCTTTGGCAAAGCGTCTCGTACGCACCGGCGTTGATGCTGTCATCGCCGAGGGTACCGAGAGCGGAGGCCATGTAGGTGAGCTTACCACCATGGCTCTCGTTCCGCAGGTAGTAGATGCTGTAGATGTTCCCGTTATCGCTGCCGGCGGTATCGGTGACGGCCGTGGCATTGCAGCAGCCTTCGCTCTGGGCGCACAGGCTGTTCAGATGGGCACCCGTTTCGTAGTATCCGAAGAGTGCATTGCCCACGAAAACTACAAGAATCTCGTACTGAAGGCAAAGGATCGCAGCACGGTAGTTACCGGCCGCAGCACCGGTCATCCCTCCCGCTGCCTCCAGAACAAGCTCACCCGCACCTTCCTGGAGCGGGAAATGGCAGGCGCTTCTGCCGAAGAGCTGGATAAGCTCAGCGCCGGAACTCTCCGCCTCGCAGCCCGTGAAGGCGATGTAGAGATGGGCTCTGTCATGATTGGTCAGATTTCCGGTATGATCAATGAGGTCAAGCCGGTAGCTGCCATCATGGAGGAACTCATTGCCGGTATCGGTACGGCTGAGGCTGCCATTGGCAAGGCCTGCCTGTAATTGATAAATATTCCTTTAAGGAGAACAAATGAATAAACTTGCATTTATATTCCCCGGTCAGGGTGCTCAGACTGTCGGCATGGGCAAGGATCTCTATGAGAACTTTGATTTGGCCCGTCGTATGTTTGAGGAAGCTGACGATGCATTGGGCTTCTCCATCAAGAAGCTCTGCTTCGAGGGTCCGGCCGATGAACTTATGCTCACCGCCAACACCCAGCCGGCTATTCTCACTGTAAGCGTTATCGCTGCCCGTCTGCTGATGGAGGAAGGCGTAAAGCCGGACATCGCAGCCGGTCACAGCCTTGGTGAGTACAGTGCACTGGTTACCGCCGGAGTCATGGACTTCACCGATGCGGTTCGCATCGTAAACAAGCGTGGCCAGTATATGCAGGAAGCAGTTCCTGTAGGAGAGGGTGGCATGGCCGCAATCCTCGGCATTGAGCGTGACAAGATTATCGAGCTTTGTGCCGAAGCCTCCCAGACTTCCCCGGTGCAGGCAGTAAACTTCAACTGCCCCGGACAGACTGTTATCGCCGGTGCTGCAGCCGGTGTAGAGAAGGCTGTCGAACTGTGCAAGACCGCCGGTGCCAAGATGGCAGTAATCCTGCCGGTATCCGCACCCTTCCACAGCACTCTTATGAAGCCTGCTGCCGAGAAGCTGGCAGTAGAGCTGGACAAGATTGAAATCAGAAACGCTGCCTTCCCGGTAGTTGCCAATGTCAACGGACAGCTGGAAACTGCTGCCGCCGATATCAAGGCTAACCTCGTTACTCAGGCAGATCATCCCGTTAAGTGGGAGGATTGCGTAGCCGCTATGACTGCCTTCGGGGCTGATACCCATGTAGAGGCCGGTCCGGGCAAGACCCTCTGCGGCTTTGATAAGCGTATTGACCGCAAGGTTAAGAGCCTGAATGTGGGCGATTGTGCAAGCCTGCAGAAGGCACTGGATTTCTTCAAGGAGGTCGGCTGATATGTTGTTGGAAGGTAAGACGGCTCTGGTAACCGGAGCTTCCCGCGGCATCGGCCGGGCCGTGGCAGTTGCATTGGCATCCGCCGGTGCAAAGGTCGCTGTCAACTATGCAGGCAATGATGCTGCTGCAGAAGAAACCAAGGCAGCTATCGAGGCTGCAGGCGGCACCGCCATTCTCGTGAAGGCTGACATTGCCGACAGCGAGGCGGTCGAAAAGATGGTGGCTGATACAGTAGCCGCCTTCGGTCAGATTGACATTCTTGTCAACAATGCCGGTATTACCCGTGACGGACTCCTCATGCGCATGAAGAATGAGGACTTCGATGCGGTAATCAATACAAATCTTAAGGGTGTATACTACACCACCAAGGCAGTAACGAAGCTCATGATGAAGAAGCGCTATGGCCGCATCATCAACATGGCCTCGGTTGTAGGTCTTACCGGCAACGCCGGTCAGGCGAACTATTCCGCTGCCAAAGCCGGCGTCATCGGCTTTTCAAAAACGGTTGCCAAGGAGCTGGCGTCCCGCGGTATTACCTGCAATATGGTAGCACCGGGACTCATTGCGACCGACATGACGAAGGACCTGCCGGAGAAGGCCAAGGAAGCGATGATGACATCCATTCCTCTCGGTCGTGCCGGGCAGCCCGAGGATGTAGCTCAGGCTGTGCTGTTCCTTGCATCTGACAATGCTTCTTATATAACCGGCCAAGTCATCAATGTTGATGGCGGCATGGTTATGTGATAGAAAATTATTGAGACCACTCGGGAGGAGGTGACCGACATGTCGACTTTTGAAAAAGTAAGAGATATCGTTGTAGAGCAGCTGGGTGTTGACGCCGGTGATGTAGCCGTAGAGTCCACTTTCATCGATGACCTGGGCGCAGATTCTCTTGATATCGTTGAGCTCATCATGGCTTTTGAGGAAGAGTTCGGGACTGAGATTCCGGATGAGGCCGCTGAAAAGATGAAGACCGTACAGGATGTTGTGACCTACATTGATCAGAACAAGTAATCCTGGCATCTGTCACGAAGAGGTCGGGGAAAGCGTCAGTATCCTGACGCTGCCCCGAACCTTTGTGAGGATGACTGAACGGAGGAGTTAATTTGCAGCTTCCAGAACTTAAAATTGGCAATAAGATAGCCAAGGTACCTATTTTCCAGGGCGGTATGGCTATCCGTCTTTCGACAGCACGCCTGGCTGCAGCAGTAGCCAATGAAGGCGGCGTAGGACTCATTGCTGCGTCCGGTATGTCGAATGAAGAGCTTCGCTATGAGATTCGTCTGGCCCGTTCTCTGACCGACGGAATCATCGGCATCAATATCATGGTTGCCGCGAAAAAATTCAGCGAAGTTGTTGAGACTGCAATCGATGAGGGAATTGATCTTGTAGTAGCCGGTGCGGGTTTCTCCCGTGATATTTTCGGCTACGGTAAGGAATCCGGTACGCCCATTGTTCCGATTGTATCGTCCGTAAAACTTGCGAAAATTGCAGAGCGTCTTGGCGCCACCGCTATCGTGGTGGAGGGCAAGGAAGCCGGCGGTCATCTTGGTACGGATACTTCTGTCCGCGACCTTATCCCCGTTATCCGTGCAGCCGTAAGCATTCCGGTTATTGCAGCCGGCGGCTGTCTCCATGGTCAGGACATCGTTGATCTTATAAAGCTGGGTGCAAACGGAGTCCAGATGGGTTCCCGCTTTGCGGCCAGCGTGGAGGCAAACTCTGCCCCCACTGTAAAGGAATACTATCTGAAGTCAAAGCCTGAGGATATCGTTGTTATCCACAGTCCGGTAGGTCTGCCCGGCCGTGCCGTCCGCAATCCCTTTGCGGAGCACATTATGAAGGACAGCTGGCCTATCCAGCGCTGTGATAACTGCCTCAAGGCATGCAAGCATAATTTCTGCATCATCCGTGCCCTTACCAGAGCACAGCAGGGTGATGTGGATACTGGTCTCGTCTTCACCGGCGAGTACATTTCCCGCATTGATGAGATTCTGCCGGTTAGCGAAATCTTCCGTCGTCTGAAGGAAGAGGCTGCTGTGGCTGAATGATATACAAAACTGTGAGGTGTTTTTCTTGGCCAACAGAGTAGTTGTGACGGGTCTTGGTGCCATTACTCCTATCGGCATCGGTAAGGATGAGTTCTGGCAGGCGCTTCTGGCCGGCAAGATCGGTATTGACCGCATTACTCGTTTTGACACTGAGGGCTATACCTGTCAGATAGCAGGTGAGGTAAAGGATTTTGAACCCACCGACTATATTGATAAAAAAGAGTCAAAGCGCATGGACCGCTACTCCCATTTTGTAGTAGCTGCCAGCGAAATGGCTATTAAGGACGCAGGTCTTGACCTGGAGAAGGTAGACAAGGATCGCGTAGGTACTTACATCGGTTCCGGCATCGGCGGTATCGAGACTATGTACGATCAGTACAAGAAGCTCTTTGACCGCGGTCCCCGCGCTATTAGTCCTTTCTTCATTCCCATGGAGATTTCCAACATGGGTGCAGCTCAGGTTGCTATCCGCTATGGTTTCCACGGTCCCTCCTGCTGTCTCGTCACCGCCTGTGCAACGGGTACTGACAACATCGGCGGAGCCTTCCGCATTCTTCAGCGCGGTGATGCTGATGTGATGCTGGCCGGCGGTACCGAAGCCAGTATTTCTCAGACTGCAGTTGCTGGCTTCGGTCAGATGAAGGCGCTCTGCAGCGATCACAACGATGACCCGACTCATGCTGTTCGTCCTTTCGACAAGAACCGCAGCGGTTTTGTCATGGGCGAGGGTGCCGGTGTAGTAGTTTTGGAGACTCTCGACCACGCTCTGGCTCGCGGTGCTCACATCTACTGTGAGCTGGTAGGCTACGGTGCAAATTCCGATGCATACCACATGACCAGCCCGATGCCCGGCGGTGTATATCAGCAGAAGTGCATGGAACTGGCTGTAAAGGATGCCGGTCTCACACCTGATGATATCGACTATGTAAATGCTCACGGCACCTCCACCCACATGAATGACCAGGGTGAAACTGCCGCTATAAAAGGACTCTTCGGCCAGCGTGCCTATGATGTTCCCGTAAGCTCTATCAAGTCCATGACCGGCCACCTCCTCGGTGCTGCCGGCGGCGTGGAATTCGTAGCCATGGCTCTTACCATCGAGCAGGATATGATTCCTCCCACTATGAACTATGAGACCGTTGATGAGGATATGGATCTGGACTATGTACCCGGCAAATCCCGTCAGCACACGGTAAGAGCTGCTATTTCCAACAACTTCGGCTTCGGCGGACATAATGCCTGCCTCGTCGCAAAGAAGTATAAAGAATGAATGCAAATGAGCTAACGGCGGAACGCCGTCGGGAGCTCACGGAGCTCTCGCAGAAGCTGGGTGTCGACTTTAAGGACCTCGGCCTTTTGGATACGGCTCTCACTCATACTTCATATGCCAATGAATCGCTGCGTCGAAACACGACGCACAATGAGCGTCTGGAGTATTTGGGAGATGCGGTTCTGGAGCTGGCGACGAGCGACTACCTGTACAAGCATTATCCCCACCTGCCGGAAGGAGATCTGACGAAGGCACGGGCATCTGTTGTCTGTGAAGAAACGCTCTCCTGCCGGGCGGTTGATATCTGTCTGGGGGAGCATCTCCTGCTGGGAAACGGTGAGCGGATGAACGGCGGAGATAAACGGCCTTCAATTTTGGCAGATACCTTTGAGGCAGTCATTGGAGCCATATATCTGGATCAGGGCTGGGAGACGGCACAGAAATACATTCTGACGCAGCTCAGAAAAGAGCTGGTCGGGATAAAGTCCGGCCACCAGCGTCAGGATTACAAAACGATTCTGCAGGAGAAGATTCAGCGCCGTCCCGGTCAGCGAATCATTTATGAGCTGTTGGCAGCCGATGGACCTGACCATGCCAAAACCTTCACGGTTTGTGTCAGCGTCAACGGAATGGCTTGCGGTGTGGGAAAAGGACACAGCAAGAAGGAAGCCGAACAGGCTGCTGCCAAAGAAGCATTGGGACACCTTAAGTAGGAGGAGAAAGATGTACTCCGATAAAATAAACAAATTTGCTCTTTCGCTGAAAAAGTATATGGCATTAACCTGTGCCGTTGGAACGATGGCAGCTGCCTCTTTTGCACAGGCTGCTCCGGAGCAGGCAGCCGGCAGTGGGTCCACAATGACTGTTGCTGAGATGGCTGAGATTGCCAAGGAGAACGGCTACAAGCATACCAGTACCCGCTACGGTTACAGTATAGTTTGCCCGAAAAAACCCAATGTTATCCCGCTTTCCATCATGGACGAGAGAGTAAAGGGCGATGTTCTCATTTTCGACAATGACGGATACTATATAAAAAATGCCTGGATAGTCATGGTGGATGCCTTCGATGAAAACGAGATTCCTGAGAATCTCCACACCATGGATGAGACAGCGAAGGGGAAGCTGGTTGAAAAGCTTTCCAAGAACAGCGGTTATGAGCTGCTGCGAATTGCCGATATGGGTCATACCAGCGGCGTGTACTGCATCACTGCTAAGGAGATTGAGGTTGACACAGACGGCGATGGCAAGACGGATGAAGTCATGACCGCTGATACTCAGATGATAAAGACCTTTTTCCGGGGACAGTTTGGCGGCCGTTTTGCGGTTGAGCTTATTGACAATCCGGATTTGACATCGGCGAATGTTTCTGCCTATCAGGTCGGTTTACTGACATTCCAGGAATGGCCGTCTACCTCTGAAGATAAAAAGGGTACTGCTACAATAAAGAACAGTGACTCTAAAAAGAACTAATCTAGAAAATTTACCTCGACTGGTTCTGTTAAATGTCAGAGCTGAAAAGAAAAATGGTTCGTCAAACTGATATGCTACCCCCAAAGTAGACCATGGAAATATCCAAATCTACTTTGGGGGTATTTTCATGCGAAAATCAAAGCTCTCAGCCGAAGAAAAACTAAAATGGTTAAAGAAGTATCTGAATGGAGAAAAGAGCTGCGCCGATATCAGCAAATAATGCTGTGTTGCGGAGTCGACTTTAAGGCGTTGGGTAAACAACTATACAACGCAAGGGATAGTAGCTCTTCACCCTGAAACACACAATTCATCATATCAATCCCAGGATTGCAAAATTCAAGGCTAAATTTGCCGTATAAAAAAAGGGCGTCTCTTTTTGGGAGACACCATAGAAAGCTTTTAGTTTTTTCAGTGTTCTACTTGACAGGGAGCTGTTCAAAAACTCTCTGCTTTAGAGACAGTTAATGTCACAAAAACGGCAGACTGCTACGTTTATGCGGTATGTCTGCCGTTTCTCTTTTATTAATAGGCGATAATCTTGCTTTCATGCAAAATGATATATTTTATAAACTTGAATTAATGCTAAATGTGATATATAATAATCTTGATTTCATGTAGAGGAGGGTTGACATGGATAGGAAAATACTGGAAGAACTGAAAAAATGGAAAAGTGAAAGCAACGGACGAACGGCAATATTAATTGATGGTGCTCGTCGCGTAGGGAAAAGCTACATTGCGGAGAAATTTGCTCGGGAAAATTACAAGTCCTATATCCTGATTGACTTTTACGAAGCCGAAGAGACAATCAAAGAGCTTTTCACTAGCGATATGAGAGATTTGGATTCCTTTTTTTCATACCTGTCGGCCATTTTTAATACGCCTTTATATCCGAGAGAAAGTCTGATTATTTTTGACGAGGTTCAGATGGTTCCCAAGGCTAGAGGGCGGCTGAAATACCTTGTTGCGGATGGCAGATATGACTATCTGGAGACTGGCTCGTTGATGTCCATAAGAAAGAATGTAAAGGACATAATAATCCCTTCCGAGGAGCAGCATATAAATATGTACCCCATGGATTTTGAAGAGTTCCTTTGGGCAATGGGGAACAAGACATTAATGCCGCTAATCAGAAGTAATTTTGAGGAAAAAAAGCCAATGGGTCAGTCGCTTCATCGAATGGCGATGAACTACTTTCGTCAATATGTTATTGTAGGTGGGATGCCTCAGGCGGTGAAGGAGTACTCCGATACGCAAAATTTTGCTGCTGTAGACAGGATAAAGAGAAATATACTTACTCTGTACCGAGCTGATATACGCAAGCATGCTGATGGCTGTGAGCTGGAGGTAGAAGCAATATTTGATGATGTTCCTGGACAGCTTTCCCGTCATGAGAAAAAGTATAAGCTGTCTGATCTCGCAGTGGGTGCCAGCACCAGAAGGTACAGCAAACCTTTCTTTTGGCTCAATGATTCAATGATTATTAACAGTTGTTACAACGCAACAGAACCTAATTTGGGATTGAAGCTTACCAGTGGACGAAGAACGATGAAGTGTTACTTTATTGATACCGGATTGCTTGTGAGTCATGCATTTGACGAGAATGGGATTGTGTCCGAGGAGATTTACAAGAAAATCCTATTGGATAAGCTGAACATAAACGAAGGGATGCTCATGGAAAATGTGGTGGCACAGATGCTTGTTGCCTCCGGGCACAAACTGTACTTTTTCTCTCGTTCGTCAAGAAGTAACGCGATGGACAGGATGGAAATAGATTTCCTTATTGCAAAGCAGCGGATAACGAGTAAGCACAATATAGCACCAATAGAGGTGAAGTCCGGAGACCGATATGCGCTATCGTCCATTCGAAAGTATCGAGAGAAATATGCCGAGTATATGGATGTACCCTATGTTTTGCATACGAAGGATTTGAAGATAGAAGATGGAATAACTTATTTACCGCTGTACATGACGATGCTATTGTAGTCTTATAAAATTGAAATAAGAGCAAATTCAAGACCTTTCAATAAAGGGTCTTGAATTTGCTCTTTTATAAATTATGTTATCAAATTTTATGAGCTGCTCCTTAGAGAAGCAGGGAAGAGTGCGGAAGAAATACCCACCAGAAAGCGTGCTGTCTATCGCCGCCGCTTTGCCCTGATGGATGAAATCGACGAAGCCATCGAGGCAAAAATGGCTGAGCTGAAAAAATAGCAAAAGTAATCCCGACAGACTTGGAATTTTCCGAAGCCTGTCGGGATTTTTGTTTACCTTCTCTCTATCCACAGATAGGTTTTGTCATCACTGGGCGGGGCGTCGCCTACGAAGCGGGCGATGTCCGCCATGGTTTCTTCGGGAGATTTTGCTTTTAGGAAGCTTTCCCGAAGCCGGTCATCACCGTAGAATTCGTTATGCTGGTTTTAGGCCTCGTTGAGGCCATCGGTGAAAATGAGCAGCTTGTGACCGGGTGGGAGCAGTGCGGAGTGTCTTGTATAGGGGATATCCGGCATCAGTCCCAGCACGGGGCCGGACAGTTCTTCCAGCCACAGGCGTTTATCTTTGGCAGGATTGGTGAGCAGGGCAGGATTGTGACCGGCATTTATGTAGGTGATATGACCGGTAGACAGCTCCAGCTTAGCAAGCCAAACGGTGACAAACAGACATTGCTCATTGTTCCTTACAAGAGCATCGTTTGTCTGCCTTATTGCCTCTGCCAGCGGCATTTCGTATGCGTTCTGCCGCAGCAGTGTCTGAGTAATCATCATAAAGAGGGCAGCCGGTATTCCTTTGCCGGAGACATCGACTATTGTGATTATCAGATGGTCGCTGTCCAGCAGGAAGGCGTCGTAGGCAGACCGGACATGAGCGGGAAGGCAAAATCGTTGACGAAGGTGACGAAAATCATGCCATTGGCAGCGTTGCCGGAGGTACCCTTCAATAGTCGTCTGATTGTCTGCCTTCCGGATAATACTTACGCGCCGAAGGCACTGATGAGGAATTTGATGCCGGTCATGGCTACCAGCACGCCGGTGCCCTTCATCAGGAGGGCTGATTTCAGGACGGCCGCCAGTCGTACTCCAAGCTGGGCGCCGATAGCAGCACCAATACCGAGAGCAAGACCCGTAAACCACATTATGTGACCAAGATAGGCATGGCTGCTTGCACCGGCTATTGCCGAAACGGCCAGGATACAGGTAGAGGTAGCGATGGCTACTTTCACCGGAAAACGCAGGACATAAATCATAAAGGGGACATGGATGACTCCGCCGCCAATGCCTAGAACACTGGCAAGGAATCCAACAAATATACTGCAGATAATGCCAAGCTTCCGGTTGTAATGCTCCGGCACCTCAGTCACGCCATTTTCCTCGCTGCTTTTTTCAGCCTTGCGGAACATATTGAAGGCGATGCCCACCAGCAGGAGACCGAAGACACCAAGGAAAATTTTGCCCTGTAAATATTTGGCAGCATAGCTGCCGATAAAGGCGCCGGGGATAGTAGCCAGAGAAAACCTGATCGCGGCATCGGTGCAGGCCAGCTTCCGCCTGATATAGCCCAAGGCTCCGGATACAGAGTTGAGCAGTACCACGAACATGGATGTGCCGATGGCCAGCTGGGGCTCATAGTGTGATACGAAAACCAGAAATGGAACGATGACTACACCGCCGCCCAGCCCCAGGAGAGCTCCGATGATGCCGGTGAATATACCGACTGCTAAAAAGATAAGTATACTAAAATCCATGAGAAAGGCTCCTTTGGACAGAAAAATAATGAGGATTTCACACATTATTTTCCTTATATTATTATAACACATTTTCCGCGAAAAAAGAGTCGGTGAAAACATAATTGGCATACAAAAAAGCCCAGCACAAGTGCTGAGCTTTTCTTTCAACATAATGGTCGGAGCGACGGGATTTGAACCCACGACCTCTTCCACCCCAAGGAAGCGCTCTACCAAACTGGGCTACGCCCCGACAACAAAGACATATTACTATATTTACAATTAAATGTAAAGAAAAATATTAAAAATATCTTAAATTTTGTCGGTAATGCAGGAAAAAAGCAGGCAATGCAGAATAGAAAAGGGAGAAGCACGCTGAGTGTCGCCGTTGGGGGCGTCCGGTGTGTAAAGTGTTTAATCTGTTCATAATCGCTGAATGAGACTTAGAATTTGGGAGGTACGAGATATAATGAAGAAAAAAGCTCTGAAAAAGGCCTGCGCTCTGTTTGTCAGTGCGGCTCTGTGGGCAGGCTCGGCCCTGACGACCTTTGCAGCGGCTCCGGTCAGCATGCAGGACAAGCTGACCGCTGTTGAGGATGCTGCTTACGGCAGCGGACAGAGCGGTGCCCTGCTGGATAGGGTAAACCGCCTTGAAGCGGATTTTGATGCAAGGCATCCCAATGATTCTGTAGCGGCCAGGGTCGAGCGTCTTTACAACATGGTTTTTACCAATGACAAGGGACCTTCCCTGCTGACTCAGATGAATGCGGTTGAATATCGCTTCAACGATGAGGTTTCTATGGAGCCGATTCAGAAGAGAATTACGGCACTGGAAATGAACATCACCGGCAGGACTGAGTCCGGTGCCTTCGGAAAGCGTATCGATAAGCTGGCCGGCTACGCATATGGTGCCGAGGCGCTGCCCCTGACTCAGTATGTCGTACCGGCAGCTACTCTTGTCCGCATTTCACTGGTTACGCCGGTGAATGCCAAGAATATTAAGGTGAATGATATCGTCGAATTTAAGGCATCCGAGGATGTTTTTGTAGATGGTATGCTGGTGATTGCCAAAGGAGCTCCCGGTCTTGGTAAGGTAACGAAGGTCAAGACTGCAAAGAACTTTGGTCGTGATGCTGTCGTGGAGGTAGACTTTGAGCATATACGGGCCATGGACAGTACGGAACTGAAGACTGTTCTGGGGGCTGAGGCCGAGGAAAAGATGGAAGGCTACGCCATGGCTGCCGGTGCAGGTATCGCCGGTATGGCTGTGCTTGGTCCTATCGGAGTAGTGGGGGCCGCTTTCGTCAAGGGCCGCAATGTAAATCTGCCGGAGGGTACCGAGCTGTACATCCAGACGAAGGAGGATACAATCCTCTATGGTTTGGATGCGCCGGAGGGTGCAGCCAGAGCAGCTGAGCTGGAGGCAAAACGCAAAGCGGAGGCTGAGGCGAAGGCTAAGAAGAAGTCCGACGATAAGGAAGAATCAACAGCCGAAACCGAGAAGAGCAACTAAAAATATATTTCTGAGGATAAGACCGCACCGTAAGGGGCGGTCTTTTTATCGACAAAAAATTTCATGCAAGTGCATGAATGCAGATTTAAATAGCCTATATACAGGAATATAGTCCTGAATTTTTTGAGAAATGATTTAATTATTGCCATTTCATAAGGAATAAGTTAAACTAGACATAACATCGTAAGGATGGGAGAGAGTAAGATTGACCATCGGAGACCGTGAAATCACGGATAAATATCGGTTTTTGACCGATAAATAGAAAAAGCGGCGAGAAAGAGCAGCTCTTTCAGATAGATGGTCCCGCTGCAGGCGGAATTTACACAGGAATACGGGACTTCAGTCGGAGAGGCGGAAGCCCTGAAAATAAAATGGGGGGATTTATCATGAAATTGAAGCAGAAAGCTGTACTGGCCTTTGCGATATTCATTGTTCTGGCCTGCACCGTCAGCTCGGTCATCGGCTACATGATGGCCGGTAAAGGATTTGAAACGGCTCTCGGGCTGAAGGCTGCCAGTGACACGGCCATGGCAGAGGAAATTGCCGAGGCTTTGGACAAGGGTTCTTGGCAGGTAAAGGACGGAGTCCTCTACAAAGGTAAAATCAAGATTGATGGAAATGCTGAGTTCGTTGACCGTCTGGGCAAGCTCACCGGCAACCATGTTACCTTCTTCCGGGGCGATACTCGTGTAGCTACCACTGTAAAGAATGATGACGGCAGCCGGGCTACCGGTACCCAGTGCTCCGCTGAGGTAGCCAAGACTGTACTCACCGACGGCAAGGATTATGCCGACTACGCCGAAGTTTTGGGCCACCAGTATTACAGCATTTATGATCCGATCAAGACCGATGACGGCAAGATTGTCGGCATGGTCTTCATGGGTATTCCTACTCAGACCATTGATGCTATCAAGAAGGATTACATCACTTCCGTTGGCATTTCTGTACTTGTTACCATCATCCTCATTGCCGTAACGGCCATCTGGATCGTCGGTAAGGTTGTCAGCAAGCTGTCTGCCGCTACCGAGGCTCTGGCTGTAGTTGCCGGCGGTAATTTCCGCGGTGAGGATTTGGCGGTTGACTCCGATGACGAAATCGGTGATGTTTGCCGCAGCGCCAACAAGATGAAGCATGACCTGAAGAAGTTCCTGTCCGAGGTCGCATACACCGCTGAGCAGCTGGCTGCTTCTTCTCAGGAGCTGACTGCAAGCTTCAGCCAGACCAGCGATACCATCCGCGTGGTAGCCGACAGTGCTGTCGCCATGAGCGAGGGCGCCGAGAGACAGTCCACCAACCTCGAGGAAATCAACGACAAGGCTATGGGCATGGGCAGTGATATGCAGGTGCTCCTGAATGAATCCGAGGAAATGCGCCAGATGGCAGAGCGTACTCAGCAGGGTGTTGAGAACGGCCGCTCCGCTGTCACCGATGCAATTGCCAAGATCAAGGAAATGGCCGAGCAGATTAACACCAGTGCTCAGCAGGTAGAAAACCTCGGTACCCGTGCTCAGCAGATCGGCCAGATCGTTGATACTGTATCTTCCATTGCAGACCAGACCAACCTCCTGGCGCTCAATGCAGCTATCGAGGCTGCCCGTGCCGGTGAGGCAGGCCGCGGCTTCTCCGTCGTCGCAGAGGAAGTCCGCAAGCTGGCTGAGCAGTCCGGCGAGGCTGCCCGCAACATTGCTTCCCTTATCACTGAGATGCAGAACGATACTGCTCTGGCTGTACAGTCCATGCATCGTGGCAATGATGAAGTCGTTGCCGGTACTGAGAGCGTACGCCGCACCGGTGTTGAGTTCGAGGCTATTGAGGAGCTCATCTGCAATCTGAACAACAATATCAGCCAGTCCATCACCGCTATCAGAAACGGTGCCGGCAGTGCACAGCAGATTGTTGCCGAACTGGATAGTGCCAAGGCAATCAGCCAGGATACCACCAAGGAAGCACAGAATGTATCTGCTTCCACAGAGGAGCAGGCAGCTACCATGCACGAGATGTCCGAGGCATCCCGGATGCTGGCAGAGCTGGCTCAGAACCTCCAGAATGGTATTGCGAGGTTCCAACTGTAATAGTCATAAGAAACACGAATCCCCGATGGCGAAAGCCATCGGGGATTTTTTGTCGGGAGTATTCTGATTATCATGATATACAGATGCCGCTGCTTTGGCATAATACGGTCCGCCCACACCCCTTAGCCGCCTGTGGCGGCAGCTCCCCTCAAGGGGAGCCTTTATGGTAATCACCACCGCAAAAGCCTCACCTGTAGGGGAGGTGGCCTGCGAAGCAGGTCGGAGGGGGGGAGGGGCGGCTTCTAATCCGTCCGCTAATCTCAATACAACGGCACGCCGGTCATTTCCTCCGGCTGAGGCAGTCCGGCCAGCTTCAGGAGGGTGGGGGCAAGGTCACAGAGGCGGCCGTCCTTCAGTTCTTTTACCCTCTTGTCGGTGCAGATGAGGAGAACAAGGTTTGTGGTGTGAGCAGTATGCGGTTCGCCGGTGGTGTCGTCCTGCATCTTCTCGGCGTTGCCGTGGTCCGCGGTAATCAGAGCGACGCCGCCAGCTTCTTCCAGTGCTTCCACGAAGCGGCCGACGCAGGTGTCAACAGTTTCACAGGCTTTGACAGCAGCCTCCATGACTCCGGTATGGCCAACCATGTCGCCGTTGGCGTAGTTCAGGATGATAAAGTCGTATTTTCCGGAGTGGATGGCATCTACTACCTTGTCGGTGACTTCGACAGCACTCATTTCTGGCTGGAGGTCGTAGGTGGCTACCGAGGGGCTGGGGACGAGTATGCGATCCTCGCCCTTGTACGGTTCTTCCACACCGCCGTTGAAGAAGAAGGTGACATGAGCGTATTTCTCCGTCTCGGCAATGCGGAGCTGGGTAAGTCCCTGGTTCTGGAGATATTCGCCAAGGTTGTTGGCAATGCTCTGGGGCGGGTAAGCCACCTGGACATTGAGACCTTCCTCGTAGCGGGTCATGGTGGCGTAGGCGGGGCGGAGCTGTTCGTCACGTGGGAACCCATCAAAGGTGTCATCCGTGAAGGCATGGGTCAGCTCTCTGGCCCGGTCGGGACGGAAGTTGTAGAAGATGACGGAGTCATTTTCCTTCATACCGGCGTAGTCACCGATGACTGTAGGAAGGACAAACTCATCGGTAACATCTTTGGCGTAGCTGTCAGCGAGGCACTGAGCAGCGGTGGGAGCTTTCTCTCCGCTGGCGTGGGCGATGGCTTCGTAGGCCTTGGCTACTCTGTCCCAGCGCTTGTCTCTGTCCATGGCGTAGTAGCGGCCGCTGACGGTGGCGATTCTGCCGCCGATTTCAGTGCATTTTTCTTCAAGAGCAGCAAGGTATTCGTCAGCACTCTTGGGGGGGACATCACGGCCGTCCAGGAAGCAGTGGACGAGGACCCTGTCGGAAGGAAGGCCCTTGTCGGCGGCCAGCTTCAGCAGAGCGTAGAGATGCTCGCTGTGGCTGTGGACACCGCCGGGGGAAAGAAGGCCGAAGAGGTGCAGGGCACCTCTTCGGGCAAGAGCCTTGTCAATGACATCATTGAAAGCGGTGTTCTGATAGAAGCTGCCGTCTTTGATAGCGCAGGTGATGCGGGTAAGCTCCTGATAGATGATGCGGCCGGCACCGATATTAGTGTGGCCTACTTCACTGTTGCCCATCTGTCCGTCGGGGAGACCGACAGCTTCGCCGGAGGCGGCGACGGTAGCGGTGGCACAGGAGGCGGTGAGGCGGTCAAGATTGGGGGTGTTGGCACAGGCTACAGCGTCGTGCTGACTGCCGGTGCCGATGCCCCAGCCGTCCATGATGATGAGGCAGATGGGGGCGTTCTTTATAGTTGCCATTGATTTTCTCCTTAAATTTTGCTGCACGGTGAAAGCCTCCCATTTAGGGGAGGTGGCCGAGCATAGCGAGGTCGGAGGGGTATCCTCACAGTGTATGTTAGTTAGATCTATTTGAGGGGCGCGTCTGTTAAATAATAAATTATAGCTTAATACCGTCTGGCAGAAACCAGCCTGCTGCGACTTTCTAAGCTCTTCCGTCGTTGCACTCGGCAATCGCTATGGTCGCATGCAGGACACTCACTAAATTCGTCCGTCGCTTTGCTTGGACTTATTAAGTGAGTTAGTCTCACTTGTCAGTCGCTAAGTACCGGCGTGAATAATGGTTTCTTTACAGACGGTATTTCTGCGCTGTTTTACATTAAGGTAGAGACAGCTTCGCTGTCTGATTTTACGCTTCAGGAGTTACAAAGTTTACGATACGGGCGAAGTCATCAGACTTCAGAGCTGCACCGCCTACCAGTGCGCCGTCTACATTTGGCTTTACCATAAGGCCGTCGATTGTTTCCGGCTTTACGCTGCCGCCGTAGAGGATGCGGACGGCGTCAGCTGTCTTGGCATCGTAGAGTTTGGTGAGGACGCCGCGGATGTGGGCGCAGACTTCCTCGGCCTGCTCGAAGGTGGCAGTCTTGCCGGTGCCGATAGCCCAGACCGGTTCGTAGGCAATGACGCATTTTGCGGCATCGGATTTTTTGATGTCAGCCATGGCCCTCTTCACCTGACCGGTGATGACCAGCTTGTAGCTGCCCTTTTCTCTTTTCTCGAGAGATTCACCCACGCAGATGATGGGAGTGATACCGGCAAAGAGAGCGGCTCTGGCCCGGGCATTGACGGTGGCGCAGGTTTCACCGAAATACTGGCGGCGTTCACTGTGACCGACTATGGCATATTTCACACCCAGCTCTGTGAGCATGGGGGCGCTGATTTCACCGGTGTAGGCACCGGATTTTTCCCAATGGATGTTCTGAGCGCCTACCTGTATATTCTTTCCCTTCAGGGCAGTAGTCACTACCGCCAGGGCGGTGGCAGGAGCACAGACAACGATATCTCTGTCCTTGGCAGCCTTTACCTTGCCGGTAAGGTTGTTCACCAGACGCATGGATTCGGAGATAGTGTTATTCATTTTCCAGTTGCCGGCGATGAGGGGGCGGCGGGATTCTACGGTTTTGTTTTTAGCCATAGGGACCTCCTTTTTGTTACTTCTCAGCAATGGCAGCAATGCCCGGGAGAATTTTGCCCTCCAGCATTTCGAGGGTGGCACCGCCACCGGTGGAGATATGGCTGATCCGGTCGGAAAGGCCGGTCTTCTTCAGAGCGGCAATGGAATCACCGCCGCCTACGATACTGGTAGCACCGCGATCCGTAGCCTCGGCTACAGCCTGAGCAACATCGAGGGTGCCTTTGGCGAAGGCGTCAAATTCAAATACGCCCATGGGGCCGTTCCAGATGATGGTCTTGGCGTCAGCCAAAGCCTCTACATAGAGCTTGCTGGTCTCGGCACCGCTGTCGAGACCCATCCAGCCGTCTTCTACCTTGTCGACGGGGACGGTCTTGGAGTTGGCATCAGCGGCAAATTTGTCGGCAACGACGAGGTCAACCGGGAGGACGACCTTTACGCCCTTCTTCTCGGCCTTTTCCAGCAGGGACTTGGCCAGGTCAAGCTTGTCGGTTTCGCAGAGAGAGGAGCCGACGGAGAGGCCTTTGGCAGCGTCGAAGGTGTGAGCCATGCCGCCGCCGATGATGATGGTGTCTACCTTGTCAATCATGTTGTCTATGACATTGATTTTATCGGAAACCTTGGCACCGCCTAAAATGGCCACGAAGGGGCGCTGGGGAGCTTCAAGGGTGTCACCGATGAATTTGATTTCCTTTTCAATGAGGTAGCCGGCAACGGTGGGAATGAATTTGGTGATTCCCTCGTTGGAGGCATGGCCACGGTGAGCGCAGCCGAAGGCATCGTCTACGGCGATGTCAGCCAGCTTTGCAAGCTGCTGCGCGAAGCCGGGGTCGTTTTTCTCTTCTTCGGCATGGAAGCGGAGATTTTCCAGCAGGAGAACATCGCCTGGCTGTAGCTTGGCGGCGGCAGCTTCGGCTACTTCACCTACGCAGTCGGAGGCGAAGGCTACTTCCTTGCCTAGAAGCTCGGAGAGGCGCTTGGCTACCGGAGCCAAAGACATTTCGGGGACGATTTTTCCCTTCGGGCGGCCGAGATGGCTGGAGAGGATGAGGGCGGCGCCCTGCTCCAGCAGATAGTTTATGGTAGGCAGGGTAGCGCGGATGCGCTTGTCATTGGTGATTTCCTGCTTATCGTCCAGGGGAACATTGAAGTCGGCACGGACAAATACCTTTTTGCCCTTGACCTGAATATCTTCGATTGATTTTTTGCTCATGGTTATTCTCCTTTTCCATGGGAAAACATTCGTATTGATGGTACTTGAATAAGCCGAGTGGCATAGCCCATAAGAAAAACATTATGAGCGCCGTTGCCTGGCGACCAGTGAGTAAGACTAGCTAACTTAATAAGTCCGAGTGAAGCGACGGACGAATTTGGTGAGTCGCAAAGCATACGAAGCGGGAGCTTAGCACCGCTTCGTGAATAAATAAGCGAAAGCGGTTTTTCGATGGGCGGTGCAGCGCGGTTTTATAATAATGAAAATAAGAACGGGCCCGGCCCAGCGGCCGGGCCCGCAGCTAGGCGGAACTTATTTAAGGGTTGCAAAGTACTTGATGGTGCGGCACATCTGATAGGTGTAGCCGGCCTCATTGTCGTACCAGCTGACAACCTGAACCTGAGTCTTGTTGTCACCGAGAGGAACGACCATGGTCTGAGTGGCATCGAAGAGGGAACCCTGAGTCATGCCGATGATGTCGCTGGAGACGATTTCGTCTTCGTTGTAGCCGAAGGATTCGTTCTCGGCAGCCTTCATGGCAGCGTTGATTTCATCTACAGTGACCTTGCCGTCAACTACTGCAAAGAGCAGAGTGGAGGAGCCGGTCGGAGTCGGGATGCGCTGAGCAGCACCGATGAGCTTGCCATCCAGCTCAGGGATGACGAGGCCGATTGCCTTGGCAGCACCGGAGCTGGCCGGTACTACATTGATGGCAGCGGCGCGGGCGCGGCGGAGATCACCCTTGCGATGGTTGGCGTCCAGAGTGTTCTGGTCGCCGGTATAGGCATGGACGGTGCACATGATGCCACTCTGAATAGGAGCCAGCTTGTTGAGGGCGGCAGCCATAGGAGCAAGGCAGTTGGTGGTGCAGCTGGCGGCACTGATGATGGTGTCGCTGGCCTTCAGGGTCTGATGGTTTACATTGTAAACGATGGTGGGCAGATCCTTGCCGGCAGGGGCGCTGATGACGACCTTCTTGGCACCGGCCTGGATGTGCTTCATGGATTTCTCTTTAGAGGTATAGAAACCGGTGCATTCCAGAACGCAGTCTACATCATGCTTGCCCCAGGGAATGTTGAGGGCGTCGCGCTCGCCGTATACGGAGATGAACTTGCCGTCTACGGTGATACCGCCTTCGGCAGCCTCTACCTTGCGGGTGTACTTGCCCTGAGTGGAGTCGTACTTGAGAAGATGAGCCAGACTGTTGATGTCACCCGGATCATTGATAGCAACGACTTCAAAACCCTCTGCCTCGAACATCTGACGGAATGCCAGACGGCCGATGCGGCCGAAACCGTTAATTGCAACTTTTACTGCCATTTTGAAATGCCCTCCTATTTAATGGAAAAACTTTGTTGTTTGTTATCTGTTTTATGCAGAGTTCAATTAAATGATACTAAAAAAGGAGGTGTCTGTCAAACAATATTTAGAGTAAAATAAAGGTAAAACAATGATTGGAGATTTTGCTTTTAGATATGAAATAAAAATCGGCCCGCAGGCCGATTTGTTATTTCATGTTCCTTAATGAAAAAACAGAGGTATAACTGTCTGTAAAGAAGCCGTTATGAACGCCGGTGCTTGGCGATTGACAATTGAGTGTCCTGCATGCGACCTTAGCGATTGCCGAGGGCAACGACGGCAGAGCTTAAGGAGTCGCAGCAAGTGGGTTTCTGTCAGACAGTTATGGCGTAGCGTCGGTGCTTTCAGTATTATTATTTGACTGACCTTGTGAATAATGTCTAACGAAAACACGCTTTCGCTCGGTTATATACGCAGTGGTACTAAGTTCCTGCGTCGCAAGCTTGCTCGCAGGGCACTAAGCACCAGCGTAGATAAACGGTTTTCTTATAGACATAATTCACAAGGAATCACATTAAGGTGGACGGTCTCACCGTCTTTATTTTATTTTCCCTGGAACTTCGGAGCCCGCTTCTCAGCGAAAGCGGTCACGCCCTCCTTGAAGTCCTCGCTGCCCAGCAGGGAGGAAGAGGCAAGGGACTCGTAGGTGAGAGTTTCGGCGAGAGTAGCCTCCGGCATATTGAGTGCCTTCTTGGCAGCCTGAATAGCCAGCGGAGCGGTGGCGGCAATGGATTCGGCG
>JAFNYY010000042.1 GCA_017383125.1 Schwartzia sp. (in: firmicutes) | reverse complement strand
GCATGCATGACACTCACTAAATTCGTCCGTCGCTACGCTCGGACTTATTAAGTGAGTTAGTCTTTGCGACTCCCTAAGCTCTGCCGTCGTTACACTCGGCAGTCGCTAAGGTCGCATGCATGACACTCACTAAATTCGTCCTTCGCTTTGCTCGGACTTATTAAGTGAGTTAGTCTTACTTGCAGGTCGCCAAGTACCGACGCAGATAAACGGTTTTCTTACAGACTTTTTTCTTCGCAACTATATAGAGGAAGGGCCTGTGAGAAAATGAATACTCATTTTTTCACAGGCCCTGTTTTGCATCATTTACGAAGCTCAGCGCCGAAGCTCTTTGCTACCGATTCAACAATAGCATTGAATGCTACATCGACTTCCTCATCGGTGAGGGTACGGTCAGCGGCCCGGAACTTGAGAGAGAATGCCAGACTCTTCTTGCCTTCACCAAGCTGCTTGCCGGTGTAAAGGTCGAAGAGGTTTACGCTCTGGAGATACTTGCCGCCCTGCTTGGTGATGGTGCGGGCGATAAGTCCGGCAGAAACATCATCGGCAACGGTGAGAGCAAGGTCGCGCTCAACGGCCGGATACTTCGGCAGCTGGGTAAACTTCGTCTTCTTGCCGGTATATTTCAGGAGAGTCTTGATATCAGTCAAGACAAACATGTACATCTTCTTTTTGGTGCCGAGGTTTTCCATGACCTGCGGATGAACCTCGCCAACAGTGGCGATGACCTCGCGGCCCTTCTTGAATACGGCGGTCTTGCCCGGATGGAGGCAGAAATGCTCGCCGGCTTCAACGGCACAATCACGGATTCCGATGGCATCCAGGAGGCTTTCAACGATACCCTTCGCATCGTAGAAGTCAACCATCTCGTTGCTGCCAGTCCAATTCTGCGGATAGCGGCGACCGGAGATTACACCGGCCAGCTTCAGCTTCTGGTCGGGCAGCTCGGTTACCGGCAGAGCCTTCGGGAAGAAGACAGGGCCGATTTCGAATACGCGGACATCCTCGTTCTTCCGGGCAAAATTCCGAAGAACAGTCTCAAAAAGAGTGGTGAGAATGCAGGTGCGAACATTGGGATAATCATCAGACAGCGGGTTCATGATAGGAATCATGGTGCGGAGAATGCTGTCAGCAGGAACATTCAGCTTGTCGCACATATCAGGATGCTGGAAGCTGAAGGAGCGAGTCTCCAGCATACCCTGAGCTACCAGAGCCTCCGTAATCTTATCTACAAGATTCTGTTCCTCGCTCTGACGGGCCAGCATTACGCCGCCCTTGGGGAGAGTAGCACGGATATTATCGTAGCTGTAAATACGGGCGATTTCCTCAGAAATGTCCTCCATGAGGGCAATATCCTTTCTCCAGGTAGGAGAAACTGCTTCATAATTGCCATTGCCCAAATCCTTGACCTCAATATCGAGGGAGGCCAGAATCCGAAGGATTTCCTCAGCGGGAATATCGGTACCGAGACGCTTGTTAATCTGCTCCGCAGTAAAGGAAACAACGGGCTGCTCTTTCGGAGCCGGATATACATCGATAACACCCTGGGCAACAGTGCAGGCACCCATATCCTGAAGAAGCTGGGCTGCACGGTCAAGGGCACGAATAGTATGCTCTACATCAATACCACGCTCGAAACGGCCGGAAGCCTCGGAATGAAGTCCGATGGAGCGAGAGGTACGACGAATGGAGGGGCCGAAGAAGGAGGCAGCCTCCAAAACGACGGTAGTAGTCTTTTCGGTGATTTCGGTTTCCAGACCACCCATTACACCGGCCAGACCGGCGGCCTTTTCGGCATCGGCGATGACCAGCTCACCGCCCTTGGCAAGACGGGAGGAATCATCGAGGGTATGAAGCTCCTCGCCGGCATTAGCTCGACGGGCGGTAAGAGACTGACCGGCAATCTCGTCGTAATCGTAGGCGTGCATGGGCTGACCGAGCTCAACCATTACAAAGTTGGTTACATCGACTACATTGCTGATGGAGCGGATTCCTGCCCCTTCGAGACGGGTACGCATCCAAGCCGGAGAGGGACCAATCTTTACATTTTTCAGCACTCGGGCTGAGAAACGGGAGCAGAGGTCAGGATCGTCGACAGCGATATTAATCATATCGACAGCCTTTGCTGCATCATCCTCGGTGACCTTGATTTCCGGCCACTTGGGCTGATTGCCGGTGAGAGCTGCAATCTCACGGACAATACCGATTACGCTGAAGCAATCGGCACGGTTTGCCGTAAGCTCAAACTCCAGCACTGCGTCATCCAGACCGAGAACCTCGGCAATGGGACGACCAACCGGAAGGTCTGCAGACAGGATATAAATACCGTTCAGCTGCTCCTCGGTAAAACCTGTAGTATCAATCTTGATTTCATCGGCGGAACAGAGCATACCGGCAGAGGCTACACCGCGAAGCTTGGATTTTGCAATCTTCTTGCCGCAGGGAAGGTCTGCGCCGACAAGGGCAACCGGTACAATATCGCCCTGATGAACATTCTGAGCACCGGTAACGATGGTCAGAGGCTTGTCATCTCCCACATTCATGGTGCAGATGAACATATGGTCAGAGTCGGGATGACGAACGATTTCGTCTACACGGCCGGTAACGACCTTTTCCAGGCCCTTGTCTGCCCGAATAACATTCTCTACCGGAACGCCGGCACGGGTCAGCTTTTCAGCCAGCTCCTCGGCAGTCTCAGTGAAATCTATATAATCTTTAAGCCATTTAATAGAAACCTGCATCTATATCACCTCTCAGAACTGGGACAGGAAGCGAACATCATTGTCATAGAAAAGGCGGAGGTCATCAATTCCGTAAGAAAGCATTGCTATACGCTCAACGCCGAGACCAAAGGCAAAACCGGAGACCTTCTTCGGGTCATAGCCGCTCATCTCCAATACATGGGGATGAACCATGCCGGAACCGAGAATTTCCAGCCAGCCGGTGCCCTTACAGACCCGACAGCCTTTGCCGTGACACATAACGCAGGAAATATCTACTTCAGCACTGGGCTCGGTAAAGGGGAAGAAGCTGGGACGGAAGCGAACGCCTACATCCTCGCTGAAAATCTTGTGGAGGAACAGCTCAAGAGTGCCCTTCAAATCGGCAAAGGTAATACCCTCGTCAATGACGAGACCCTCAACCTGAGTGAACATGGGAGAGTGGGTAGCATCGTAATCATCACGGCGATAAACCCGGCCCGGGGCAATCATACGAATCGGGCTGTTGGGCTCGTGAGCCTCCATGGTACGGGCCTGTACCGGAGAGGTCTGGGTACGCATAAGGATGTCCTCTGTGATATAGAAGGAATCCTGCATATCGCGGGCGGGATGATCCTTAGGCAGATTAAGTGCCTCGAAGTTGTAGTAATCGGATTCCACCTCGGGGCCGTCCTCGATAGTAAAGCCCATATCCATGAAGATGGACTTGATACGGTTCAGAGTCTGAGTCAGCGGATGGAAATGGCCGGTCCACAGAGGGCGGCCCGGCAGGGTAACATCAATTCTCTCGTCGGCAAGCTTCTGCTTCAGCTCTTCGGCCTTCAGCTCGGCGGTTCTTGCCGCAATCATTTCTTCCAGCTGGGAACGAGCCTGATTGACTACCTGACCGAACTTCGGACGCTCCTCCGGTGCCAACTGGCCGAGGCTCTTCAGCATGCCGGTGATTTCACCCTTTTTACCCAGGAAACGAACCCGGATATCATTGAGCTCCGGCAGAGTCTGAGCTTTGTTCTTGATGAGCTCCGCAGCCTCTTTGGTAAGCTGCGCGATTTTCTCTTCCATGTATATCCTCCTCAAGTGGCATATCGCCGAAAATTTACAAAACATCAAAAATATATTATACCCAAAGATTACTTCACAAACAAGTAGTTTGACAAGAATTCATTAACTAAAGAGCTGTGAAAAACGATTACTCATTTTCCACAGCTCTTGACTCTTATTGCTTGCCCGAATCCTTTGCCTTGTAAAGCTCATTGTCCGCACGACGGAACAGCTTTTCGAACGGCTCAGTCGGGTCATCGTACTCAGCCACGCCAAAGCTTGTAGACAGCACATAAGGAAGCCCCTCACTGGCTTTGGCAAGGGTTTCATCCACCTTACGGCAAATGCTCTTTATAATGCTGTCATCCTTCGACTTCACAATGATGACAAACTCATCGCCGCCGTACCTGGCCAGGAACGCCTCTGACCCTCCGCAGGCCGACTTCATGGCGGATGCCACTGTCACCAGTGCCTTGTCGCCCTCTTTGTGTCCATAGTTATCGTTTATCGACTTGAATTTGTTCAAATCACTGATGGCAAGATAAATCTTTTCTCCATCCGCCGGGTCATAGGCAGAAAACAGCTCGCCGGTATATTTTTCCAGCTGATAGCGGTTATTTACCTGAGTCAAAGCATCAACGGTGATAATACCCTCCTGGGTTCTGATGATGTCCATCTGACGCTGTAGTCTTTCGTTTGCAGTTTTCAGCTGATGGCTGTACTTCTCCTCTAGTGCCAAAGCAGCTGCCATCTCCGAATTATGCTTTTTGGTGCGCTGCCAATATACATAGAAGTTCAAGATCAGCAGCAGAATGAACACGCAGAAGCCAATCGTAAACTTGCCGCTGTTGTGTCTGATGAAACTGGCCACAGAATAATCAGTAGCAACATAGGTGCTGCTGATGATGGAATCGTTTATATCATTGGTGCTTATCCCTGCAAGGCAGCGACTCAAAATGCCGTAAAAAATTCTGTTTTCCCGCCTGGTGACAAAACCATAATCAATATTTCCGGCATTGATTATATGCAGATTACTGAAGTCTTGGGTCTGATCAAGGTAACGGTACAAAACACCGCCGCTGCCAACTATGCAACCGACCTCCTCATGCTCAACCGCCTCAAGGCAATCCGCCAGTGTGTTGTATTCATGAAACTCGGACCTCGGGAACATATCCCGCATAATACTCATCGCCGGTGCGGTAAGCTTAACAATGCCGATTTTCTTGTAGATATTTCCCCTATAGTCTCCCTTGTATGCTATTGCTGTCCGGTCAGAAGCAAATTTCCCGGTGCTGAAAACATCATCCTGCTCCGCATACCACAAATCGTTATATACCGGAAAGGCCGCCTCCAAATATCCCTGCTTCAAGGCCTCAATCAGCTCCGGCTGACTGTCGAAAGGCATAAGACTTACTTCGCAGCCGGTGAACTCCCTAAGCTTCTCGGCAGCAATTGCAACAACTCCTGCCCACTGTCCACTGTGATTGTCATAGCCACTGTAAGGAAGAAAATCCTTCAAGCAGCCGATTCTTATGTGGTGACTGTGCAGCCAGTCCTTCTCCTGCTGGTTAAGACCCTGCCGGACATACTGCTTACTCAGATATTGCTCGTGAAGGCTTTTGTCAAAGGAAGGCCGATGGGTAAATATTTCCTCCTGAGCCTTGTTCAGCTCCGCCAGCAGGTCCGGTCTGCTGCCGGAAACGCAGAGGAACAGACGGACGCCGCCGTAGTTGACAACGCTTTTGACGCCCTCCATCATGTTGTACTCTACCACAGCGACTGCATCCAACCGCCGATGGCGGAACATTTCCATGCGGGCAAAGGAGCTCATCAAGGAAATGATCTCGCAGTTTATATTATGCTTCTGGACGAATTCCCGCAGCATAATCTCGGCGGTGCTGTTGGACTGCACGCCAATGCGCAACCCCTCCAGTGCCTGAGGACTTCCCATGTTTTCAACGGGTCTGTCATCGTGGACCAGCACATGATAATCCTCTCGTCCCATTGGCATACTGGGGAACGATATATGAGCGTCATCTCCCTTCTGAGGGGAGATTCCTCCCATTATATCCACCTCTCCCCTGTCAAGCTTAGCCAACAGTTCGTCATGACTGCCGTATACATACTTATATCTCCATCCGGTATGCTTTGCTATCTCCTGAATATAAGCATAAGCATAGCCGCTTTTAGGGACATCATCGGCATATCCGGTCTCGTATGCGTCATTGTCAGTAAAATAGCCAACCCGCACGATTTTTTCTTCGGCTTCTACCATCGGTGAACCGGCAAAAAAGGTAACCGAAGCTAATATAAATAAAACAGCAACAAACAGACGGGCCGTTGCCTGCTTGCTGCTGAAATATAAGTCTTGCGTCAATCTGCTACTTCTAACAGTGACCATTCCTTCGCCCTCTCAAAAATTATATTTTCAGTTCCGGCGATTTCCCGGATGCTTGTAGTTGCGAATAGGAATATTGGCTACTACCGCTACGGCATCGTCCTGAGTTTCAAGTCCGATATCCATAGACTTCCTGTCAACATCCATATATTTTGAAATTACCTGCAGAATTTCCTCCCGCATCCGCTCCATTACCTCGGGGCTGATGCTGGCACGATCGTGAACGAGGACAACCTTCAGTCTGTCTCTGGCGATTTCGTGAGAAGATTTTGATTTGCCGCCGAACAAGCCGAAAAGAGAATCAAACATCAACAATTCCTCCTTATCAGCGGCCAAAAAGTGCCTTGAGACGATCAAAGAAGCTGGGGCCGGAGAACTCCATAAAAGGAATCGATTCGCCCATAATGCGGCCGACCAGATTGCGGTATGCCTTACCGGCCTGAGAGTTTTCATTCTCCACTACCGGCACACCAATGTTGGCAGCATCAATAACAGTTGCATCATCAGGAATGTGACCGATACGCTCAACACCCAGAGTATCGTCGATATCCTCCATCGTCAGCATATCGCCTCTTGCGACAATCTCCGGACGGATACGGTTTACTACAAGCTTTACCTTCTTCTCATCAGCCAGCAGCTTTCCGATAATCTTGTCGGCGTCACGGACTGCAGCCACCTCCGGCATGGTGATGACAAGGGCCCAGTCAGCACCGACAACAGCGGTCTGGAAGCCCTGCTCAATACCAGCCGGGCAGTCGATGAGAATATAGTCAAAATCATCCCTCATATTCTTAACCAGCTCTGCCATCTGAGACGGAGTGATAGCAGTTTTGTCCGCTATCTGACTGGTAGCAAGAAGATAGAGATTTTCATATTTTTTATGACGAACCAGTGCCTGACGATAGCCTACACGCTGCTGGATTACATCCACCAGCGTATACACGATACGGCGCTCCAGACCCAGGAGCAGGTCGAGATTGCGGAGACCGGTATCGGTATCAACCAATACAACCTTTTTTCCTCTGGCTGCCAGTCCCATACCGATATTGGCAGTGGTGGTAGTCTTGCCAACGCCGCCCTTTCCTGAGGTTACGACGATTACTTCACTCATTTATATTCCTACCTTTCTATGGTCTCTATGACGATTGCATTATCTCTTATCTGCGCACGCTCAGCCTTTGTCGGTCTGACCATCCCTTCCGGAGACTGGGCGATTATATCGGCGATTCGTATCTGCACCGGCATCAGGCAGTCGGCAACGATGACCGCCGTCCTGTCTCCGTAGGCTCCTGCATGGACAAGTCCCTTGCAGACTCCTCTGATATCAATGGA
Source organism: Schwartzia sp. (in: firmicutes) (assembly GCA_017383125.1). Classification (GTDB taxonomy): domain Bacteria; phylum Bacillota; class Negativicutes; order Selenomonadales; family Selenomonadaceae; genus RGIG250. The sequence continues at coordinate 45,476 of JAFNYY010000042.1, read as the reverse complement.
GCCGCCGGCAATAATTTCAGCACCGGCATTTACATTGCCGACAATGAGAACGCCGCCGCGGGAGGAAATACTCTCACCGCTCCGCACCGTCCGGTTAACTACCTTCATGGGAACAGTACCCGGTTCCGCAGCAGTAGCCAGCGGCTGAGGTACTTCATTTGCGTTGAAGGCTACCGGTGGAGGTGCCTGCACAGCAGGTGCACTTACAGGCTCAGGTGCTGCCGTCACCGGTGTACTCTCTACTGTCGGCTGCGGCACTGCGACAGCCTGAGCATAGGCCGCCTGTCTTGCCCTCGTTTCCCGCAGCTCCGCCTCGGCGTCCTCCACTCTAAAGAACACGCCGTGCTGACGGAACAGCTTGGTAAACCTTTCCTCGTCCTCCTGCGGTATCACCCCGGGCATGAGAAGAACCAGCGTACCCCGCCGGAAAAATCTGCTGCCCCACTCCGACTCCAATTTGTCACGGAGCTCGCTGAGGACATCCTCTATATCAGCACCCGCTGCAATTGTCAGCTGAAGACCTGCAGCGCTGCCTTTAAACTTTACAAGCTCTTCACTCATAATAATATATCCTTATAAAGAAATACTCACCAAAACATATTTATTTTTAACCTCTTGTATTATAATGCAGACATTCAAGAAATTGCAAGGTTATTTCTTCCTATTTGCATTCCACGGCGGCCATTTGTGAATCGACCTTTCTCTTCACCGCTCGCCTGTCACTTGGCAGAAGCTTTCATTACAGCAAAATTCCCTCAAATCTTCCTAAAGATTGTCTTTCAGTAGATTTGAGGGAATTGTCTTTTTATTTAACCGCTTAGTTTTCCTTTCCTGCCGTAGATGCCGGCTTTGGAACAGCCGGAGGCTTGGGGGCCGGTGCGGGCTTTTGTCGCGGCTCCGGAGCAGAGCGGCGCTTCGGCAGATGCTCAGGCTCCTGCTTTTCCTGCTTTTCACTTCCGACAGCAGGCTGAGAAACATCGCCAGTTGACTGTCTGCCGGATTCTTCTGCCTGATAACTGCCGCCGTCAGCTGCAGCTCCCCGTTCCGTTCCCACAGAACCGGTTCCATTCCCCACAGCAGGCTTCACGCCATCCCTGTGGTCCGTTCCCGGATTATCAGCTGCCTTCTTATCAGTCTGAACCGATTCCGGAGGATTGAATATTGCCGAGAGAATTTCCCGACCGATAGGCACCGCCGAGCTGGCACCGAAGCCACCCTGCTCAACGATTACCGCCACTACTACATTGGGGTTCTCAAAGGGGCCGTAAGCAACGAACCAGCCGTGGTCACGACCCTGGGGATTCTCCGCCGTACCAGTTTTACCGGCAATTTTAACCGGGAATCCGGAGCCAAAGAAGGAGGCCGCGGTACCATAGTTCGTTACATCGTTCAGACTGTTCTGTACAAGGCGGATAATATTGTCCGGCACCTCAAGTTCGTGGTCCAGTGTGGGTTCAAATTTTTTCACCACAGTACCGTCCGGTGCGACGATTTTATCTACAAGGTAGGGCCGGTAGCACTTGCCGCCGGTTGCCATCTGGCTCATAACCATTGCTGCCTGCAGCGGCGTTACCAGATTGAAGCCCTGTCCGATAGCGGCGTCGAGTGTCTCGGAAATATACCACTCGTCTTCAAAGACCTCCTGCTTATACTTCCTGTTTGCCACCAGTCCCTCGCTCTCGAAGGGCAGATTTATACCGGTCTTGCGTCCAAGGCCGAACATCCGGGCATATTTTTCCAGATTGTCAATGCCAAGACGATAACCCATCTCATAGAAATAAATATTATCGGAGTGCGCCATGGCTTCCGCAAAGTTTATCCAGCCGAGAACTTCTCCCGCAGCATTTGTCTTTTCGTCAATCCAGTACACACCGTTATCTAAAATCTTTTCATCTGGGGTTACCTTTCCTTCATTAAGTGCTGCCGTACCGGTGATGATTTTGAAGGTTGAGCCCGGCGGATATTCGCCGCTGATTACCTTGTTATCCATGGTATAAAAAGGATTCTCTATAATTTCCTGCCAATCCTTCTGGCTTATACCATTGATAAACTTGTTAGGATCAAAGGTAGGTCGGCTGACCATAGCCTGCACTTCACCGGTCTGGGGATTCATGACGACCGCTGCGGCACCCTGCGTATCCAGATGTGCCAGCACACCGTCGACAGCCCTTTCGGTGGCCTCCTGTATTCTCTTATCGATAGTCAGATAAATATCATTGCCGGGAACAGCATCCTTGCTGCCGAGAATCTGCACCGGTGTACCAGCTACATCTACCTCTACCTGACGGCCGCCGCGAAGTCCTCTCAGTTCCTTATCATAGAATCGTTCCAAACCGTATTTGCCGATGATATCACCGATGCGGTAATCCTGATCCTTTTTCGCTTCCAGTTCATCATCGGAAATTTCCGCAACATAGCCGAGGGCATGCGCTGCCAGCTGGTTGTTTATATATTTTCTAATGGGCTGAACCTCGATGATAACACCAGGGAACAAGTCCTTCTGCTCCTCGATAATGGAGATTATCTCCAAGCTCACATCATATTTAATGCGTATCGGGTCTACACCCTCAGCGACACCGATTCTCTCCTTGATATCCTGAGCCGGCACATTCAGCAGCTTCGCCAGCCGGTTCACCACATCATCACTTACCGGAGAATTAAGCGGCATCAGGCTGACAGTAAAACCCGGACGATTTGAGACAAGGCTTTCCCCATGACGATCGTAGAAAAGTCCACGAGGTGCAGTGTACGGAATAACGCGTATTCTGTTGCCGTCCGCCAGACGGGAATAGTATTCGCCGTTGTATACCTGCAGATAGCCTGCTCTCAGAATAAGTGCAGAAATAATCAGGATAACAACGATACCAAGGACCCGCAGCCGGCCTTCGTATTCGTTAGCCACGACTCTACTCCTTATGTTGAAATTAGGACACCCGCAGGTGTCCTATCAAAAATACAGCTTACGATTCTTTTGAACGCTGCCCCGGCCAATAGTTATCGCAGAGCATGATTACCAGCCGATGTATCGGCAGGGCAAAAATGAAATTATACACCATCCGGGGCAGAAGTATATCTCCTACAGTAGAAGAAACACTCGGATTATACCCCAGCAGATACACCATTCCCAAAATAACGCTATATTGAATTGCCGCGGCTCCCAGTGAGCTTACCAGCGGCAAAACCGTCTGTTCGCGGAAAACTCTGTTGCAGAGAAGGCCGCAGACAAAAGCTGCTGTCATCTTTGCCAAAGTATGTACTCCGAAAAAGCTGCCGGTTACGATGTCCTCCAACAGACCAAAACAAAAGGCGGAAAAAACGCCAAGACGAGTCCCCTGCAGAATCGTAAGAGACACCGCAAAGATAAGCAGAAAATCAGGCCCTACGCCTCGAAAGGCAAAGTAAGGCATGAGAGATACTTCCAATACGAAAAGGCTGATGACCGCAGCAGCCCACACACCGAGCTGCTTCATGGCCGTCCACCGTTGTAGGAATCAAGGTTCTCCGTTCCCGGAGTCACTGCCTGAGGGGTAAGCGGCTCAGGCGCCGATTCCCGGGAAGCAATGATAATCGCCACATCCTCCAGTTTCTGAAGGTCTGCGGAAGACTCAAGGATGGCATACTTCAGCAGTCCGCCGGCATCATTTTTCACCTCAGAGACGGTACCAACTACCAGACCCTTCGGATAAATGCCGCCAAATCCGCTGGTAACTATGGTATCTCCAACCGCCACATCCGCACTGCGGGGAATGTTTACCATTCTGGCCCGGTAGATATCAGCGATGTCACCCTGAACAATACCGGCTATGCGGGAACGCTGGTCAAGAACGGCAACCGCCGCACGGGGATCCGTCACAAGCTCAATCCGGCAGGAAACAGGTCCCACCTCGGTGACATGACCGATAAGCCCGTGATTCGTCACCGCGGCCATATTCTTTTTTATCCCGTCATTGCTGCCCTTGTTGACCGTGATTACACTTGTCCAGGTCGCCGCCTCACGGCCGATGACACTGCAAATCATCAGGTCAAACTGTCCGGCAGAATTTTTGTAGCCAAGCAGTTCTCTCAGGCGGCTGTTTTCGGCGGCATATTCCGCTGCCTTGCGGTTCTGCTCACGAAGCTCCCGCACCTCATTGCGTAGCATCTTGTTCTGCTCATGGAGAGTGATCATATCCCAGACATCTGAAGTTATATCCTGATATTTGCCCCCGACCCAGGACGCCGCCCGCTGAAACGGAGCAAACACAGTCATCAGAGAGGGAGTTGAAAAGGGCAGCTCAAAGCGCCCCTTATCGGCAAAGAACACGCTGCAGAAAACACCGACGAACACGACTGCCAAAATCAGCGCGGCACGACCGCTATGCTCGTCATTTTTGATTTTACTCATGGTTTTAAGCTATCCGTGAATCAATGACGAATCTTATTTGCAGTCATTACAACCCGCTTCAGTAGATCGATATTCTCCAGAGCTCGGCCGGTACCCTCACCTACACAGGAGAGCGCATCCTCGGACACCAGCACCGGTATTCCGGTCTCATGGCTGAGGAGACGGTCGAAGTTCGTCAGGAGAGCTCCGCCGCCGGTCATCATGATGCCGTGATCCATTACATCGGCCGCCAGCTCAGGAGGAGTCTTCTCAAGGGTACCCTTGACTGCATCAATAATCTTATAAATAGGCTCGTCCAACGCCTCGCGGATTTCACTGGCATGGATATTCAGATTCTTCGGCAGACCGGTTACAAGGTCACGACCGCGGATTTCCATGGTCTTGTCGTTGTTGGGGTCTACGATTGCAGCACCGATAGTAACCTTTATTTCTTCAGCGGTGCGGTCACCAATCATCAGGTTGTACTTACGCTTGACATACTGGACAATGGAAGAATCCAGCTCATCGCCGCCGATGCGGATAGAGCGGCTGGTAACGATGCCGCCGAGAGAAATAACGGCGATTTCGGTGGTGCCGCCGCCGATATCTACGACCATGCTTCCGGTAGCATCTTCGACCGGAAGACCGGCACCGATAGCGGCAGCCATCGGCTCCTCGATAAGGTACGCCTCACGGGCGCCTGCCTGCTGAGCCGCATCGATAACGGCACGCTTCTCGACCTCGGTAACCCCGGAAGGAACACCTACGACGACACGGGGACGAACAAAGGAACGGGCATTCATCGCCTTGCGGATGAAATACTTCAGCATGGCCTGAGTAACATCAAAATCAGCAATAACGCCATCCTTCATAGGACGGATAGCCCGAATGCTACCGGGAGTACGGCCAATCATACGCTTGGCTTCTTCACCTACGGCAAGAACCTCACCGGTTTCACTCTTGATTGCTACGACAGAAGGCTCACGAAGGACAATACCTTTACCCTTCACATGGACCAGCGTATTTGCTGTACCCAAATCTATACCCATATCGCGAGAAAGTGCGTCAAACAGACTCCACATTTCAAATTCCCCTTCCTGTTTTCAAAAAAATTCCCATATATTTTACTATTTTTTTATCTGTTCTGCAATGAAAATCACAGATGACCGCAACATATTTTACAGTCTAGTCTTCGATTATTCCCTCATCTCTGAGAGATACATACTCCCTGCCGGAAACGATTATGTGGTCTGCCAGCGGAATCATCATTGTTTCCCCTGCCTTGACCAACCGCTTTGTCAGCAGCAGATCGTCGCTGCTAGGTCTCATATCTCCCGATGGGTGATTGTGCGCCACTAGAAAGGACGACGCAGCGGCCCGAATGACCTCACGCATTACCTCCCGGGGATGCGCTACAGTCATATTCACCGTACCGTTGCTGATACGGCGGCAGCTAATCGGATGAAGTTGAGAGTCAAGGGACAGTACCAAAAAGTTTTCCACCGTCAAATCCAGCTCCGCAAAGCGCTGCAGAAAGTATCCAACAGCGTCAGCCGAGGACTGAATCTTTACCGGCAGGTTGACAGGGCGTATCGAGCGTTTACCAAGCTCCAGCGCTGCCAAAAGCTTCGTTGCCTTTGCCTCGCCAAGACCGTGAAGCTGCTTCAGCTCCCCATAGCCCAGTCTAGCCAGGCCTGTCAGTCCATCGCTTCCCTGCTCGTTAATAATCATCTGGGCCAGTTCAGGAACAGAATGACGGCTCGTACCTGATCCCAGCAGAATAGCCAGCAGTTCGGCATCCGTCAGAGCCTCAGGCCCACGGCGTATAAGCTTCTCCCGTGGCATCTCCTGTGCAGGCATATCTGATATCTTAATCCCCATAGAGATTCATCCCGTTTTCTTCTGCCAAAGCCACGAGGGCATGTACCGGCAGGCCGATGACATTTGCCGCAGAGCCTTCCAAGCGGTCTACGAAGGCCATCGCCCTTCCCTGCACCGCATAGGCTCCTGCCTTGCCCTGCCATTCGCCGCTGACAATATACCGGTCAATAGACTCCCGAGTCAAGGGAAGGAAATGCACCGCTGTCATGTCCACGGCCGTATATTCCTGTCCGTCCCTGATGAGACAGATTCCGGTGTACACGGAATGAGTCCGGCCGGAAAGAGTCATCAGCATTTCACGGGCCTCTCCCTCACCCTTTGGCTTGCCAAAGATGCGGAAAGCACCATCGTCGGCCTCAGACTCCAAAGCCACAATCGTATCAGCACCAAGTACCGGAAGCCCCTTCAGGCTTTCAGACTCATCCTGATATTTACCGTCGGAAATTGCCGTAGCCACAGCCTCAGCCTTCAATCGGGCATTTTCCATTACCACCTCTGCCGGTGTACCGTCTTTTATTTCCGAAGTATTTTCCGTCAATACCCGATGCTTTATCCCTGCAGCCGTCAGCAGCTCAGTGCGCCTAGGGGACGAGGATGCCAGTATTATCATTATTTACAACCTCTCAGAGATTAGATACCTTCATTGCTCTTAATCTGTTTTCTGATTTTTGCCGCTTCACGGGCCAGAGTTTTTGCCTCTTTCTGATGATTCAGTGCATTGCTGATAGTGCTGCCGTTTTTGTCAACCAGCCAGGTCGCATAATCCTTGGCATAGGCGATATTCTCCTTGGCATTCTTCACATAAAGATTGTGGAGAGTCTGCACCTCATCAGGGACACCGATTGCCTCCAATGCGGAAAGCCGAACCTGCCAGTCCTGCATCAGCTCATTCTCTACCACCCGGCGAAGCCTTTCGCGGGTAGCCGGCATACCGAGATTTCCGGATGCCAGGGTCAGTGTCATCTGCTGCTCCAGTGCAGCTACCTTCTTATCGTGAGCCTCGTTCAGAGTATCGGTCTTCTTCAGATATTCATCGATTCTTTCGTGACGCTTTGCCGCCGTCAGGGCGAAGAATTCTGCCAGATTCTCAATAGAGGTCAGGCGATATGTCCCCTCCTTGTCCGGCACCAGCTTAAGCTCAAGCTGGAATTCCGTATCAGCAGCCTGCTGATACACTGCTACCTTGGCAATGGCATACTTTTCTCCGTTTTCATCGTGATTTGCTACGGACTTGATTCCCCGGTATTCTACCGTATCAAGTCCCAGCCGGCGGACAAGCATCGCTGAATCGATATGGATATTATCAGCAGCATCATCACCGGAAAAGCTGCCGGTACGGATGAAGCGGTTCGTCATACCCTCCACGCTCTGCTTAAGCGGGGAACGGAAAATCTTCACGAACTCCAGAACCGCAGTCCTCATTTCTCCCTTGAGCGAGGTGCCGTCATCCAGCATTCCCGCCGACACATCATCCGTCACTCTCTCCACGAACGATTCCTTATCGTAATAGTGCTGGAAATCACCGGCATCGTGAAGCTTCAGCGAGGATTCAATCTTCTTCATCGCATAGTCGGCAGTCTTAATATGATAGCCGAAGTACCAGTACACTCCGCCTGCCGCAATAGCCAGAATAAACACTACAACGGCAGCCAGTTTAATTTTTGTGGCCGTTGACAGTTTAATCATTACCTTTCTACCTCCGTAAATAAACAGAAAAAATCTGAAAAAACAGCTAGTCCTTCAATCTGTAATTATGCCCCTGATTAAAGAAATTTTCAAGCGTTTTCATGGAGTAAATAAAAATAAGGCAGTGAAAAATACTCAATCATTTTCCACTGCCGTTACATTTATGAAGGCGCCGATGAATCATGTATGCAGAAAGGCCGTTTTACTAATCGCCTAATGCAAGCGTGATTTCGTCAGACATGGTTCCCCGTTCATTGCACATTGCTCTAAGCTCGTTCTCATCGATTATTTTTATTCCGAGAGTCTGGGCCTTTGTCAGCTTGCTGCCAGCGTCCTCTCCCGCCAGCAGACAGCTTGTCTTTTTAGAAACAGAGCCGGACACCTTGCCGCCTCTTTCCTCGATGAATTCCGCCGCCTCATCTCTTGACATAGTCGGCAGCTTGCCGGTGATTACAAAGGTCATCCCGCTGAGGGGTAAAGAAGAATCGCCGTCAGCAACAGCAGACTCCTTCTTCTCGCTCGCCAGCTTCAGTCCAATTTCGCCCAGCTCTTCCAGAAGCTTTTTACTCTCAGGTCTCCGGAAATACTCTGCCATGGCAGCAGCTGTTATCTCGCCGATATCCTTTACCTCGGCCAGTGATTCCTCGGTCGCGTCCATCAGACTGCGGATATCGCCGAAATGCTTCATGACAGACTTGGCTGTCGTCTTACCGATTCCGTTTATACCGAGGCCTGTGAGCAGCCTCCAAGGGTCATTTCCCTTGGCCTTCTCAATGGCCGCCAGTGCCTTATCGGTCCCTTTCTCTTTGCCGAGGATTCCCTGCGATATCAGTTCCTCCCGCTTCTCCTTCAATCGGAAGAGGTCAGCAATCGTATTCACATAGCCGCCCTTGACCAGGCCAACGACAGCACTTTCGCCGATTCCCTTTATATCCATTGCCTCCCGGCTGCAGAAGTACATGATATGCCGCTCCCGCTGGGCCGGACAGGCCGGATTGGTACAGCGGATATCCGCAGTACCCGGCTCACGGCTCACCATGCTGCCGCAGGCAGGACAGCTTTCACTGATACGGAAAGGAATAGCATCCAGCGGTCTTTTCTCCTTTGCCACGGAGCGAATCTTGGGGATTATTTCTCCCGACTTATATACCCGCACGGTATCACCGATACGGATATCCAGCTGGTCAATAAAGTCCTGATTATGGAGAGTCGCTCTGTTCACCTTTGTTCCGCAGAGCTGTATCGTGTCGAATACCGCTGTTGGAGCTATCCGGCCGGTACGGCCGACAGAAAGCTCTATATCACGGACGACCGTTTCCTTCTCCTCCGGAGGGTACTTATACGCCACCGCCCAGCGCGGTACCTTTGCGGTAGCGCCGATTACTTCCCGGTCAGCCAGGTTATTCAGCTTCACCACCGCTCCATCAATATCATAGGGCAGCTCAGAGCGGGAAGCACCTATAGCCTGTATGGCCTCCCAGACCTCGTCAGCAGTCCGGCAGACCCGATAGCCATGAATGACAGTGATTCCCTGCTCCTTCATAAACTCATAGGCAGCGGTATGAGTAGCAAATTCTTTTCCCCTCACCGCCTGAAGGTTGAAAATGAACAGCGAAAGATGACGCTCAGCCGTAACCCGACTGTCGAGCTGCCTCAGAGTGCCTGCCGCACAGTTGCGGGGATTGGCAAACTGCTTCAGTCCCAGAAGCTCCTGACGGTCATTAGTCCGTTCAAAAGCAGCCCTTGTCATGTAGACCTCGCCTCTGATTTCCAGATACTCCGGCTTTTCTTTCAGAGACTCCACCACATCATCTATCACCCGGGCATTTCCGGTGACATCCTCACCCATGGTGACACCGTCTCCTCTGGTGACAGCCGTTACCAGCTCGCCGTTTTCGTAGCGAAGCGCCAGAGAAAGTCCGTCTATCTTCTCCTCTACAACGAATTCCGGCTCACTGATGCCCAGCTCGGCAACATAGCCTTCGATACGGGCGACATAGTCCCTGACTTCTCCCTCTGAGAAGACATCCTCAAGAGAAAGCATGGGAACATCGTGAGCCACCAGCACCCCGGCCTCACGCTTGGCAGTTCCTCCCACCCTCTGAGTAGGAGAATCATCCGTTATCAGCTCCGGGTATTCCTTCTCGATGGCCTTCAGCTGTAGCATCAGCTGGTCATACTCGTAGTCACTGATTTCCGGTTCATCCATATTGTAGTACCGGTTGTTGTGATAGCGTATTTCCTTGCGGAGAGCAGCAAGCTCTGCCTTTATTTCCTTGATATTCTTCATAGCTTCCATCGGCTCAGACCTTCTGTATCGGTGCGTACTTCACCATCAGTTTCTTTATGCCCTGATCAGGGAAAGCCACCGTAAGCTCAGCATCCTGACCGTTTCCCTTCACACCTACTACTGTACCCACACCCCAAAGGTTGTGCTTTGCCTTGTCTCCTGCCTGCCAGCTCTCAGCGGCATTCGGCTTGATAAGCGGCTTCTGTGTCGATACCGAGGGAACTCCGGGAGTACCGGGACGACGGTCAGCAAACTCACTGCTGATAAAATTACTGCCGTGATTTCCGCCGGTGTGGTACTCGGTTTTTTTGCTGCGGTTCATTGCGCTGAGAATGTTATTGGCACTGCCGGTCATTGATGTTTGCCGGTTCTGGGGTCGCTGCCCGCTCTGGCTGCTGTAGGCTGACTGCCCATATTCTCCGCGCGATGGCATATTCTGCCCATATCTTCCTCCGCCGTACGGCTCACGGCGATTGAACGCCCCTACCCTCCGTGCACTTATCGCCTCTACGCAGCTGTCCGGAATCTCTCCTAGAAAACGGGACGGTGGATTGTATGAGGTACGGCCAAAGAGCATACGCTGTCCGGCGTGGGTAAGATAGAGCTTCTTCTTTGCCCTTGTGATTCCTACATAGCAGGCCCGGCGTTCTTCCTCCAGCTTGTCCTCCTCCAGCAGGGAGTTTGAATGGGGGAATATTCCTTCTTCCATGCCAGCCATAAAGACAATGGGGAACTCCAGACCTTTGGCGGCATGGAGCGTCATAAGGGTTACCCGGTCCTCCTCCATATTTGCCGTGTCCAGGTCGGATATGAGCGATACATGACTGAGGAAGCCCTCCAGCTCCGGCTCATCACTTTCTCCCATCTGTGCTTCATAATCCTTGGCAACAGAAATGAATTCCTTCAGGTTTTCTATGCGGGCCTCATTCTCAACCGATTCCTCTTCTTCAAGAGCCTCGATATAACCGGAGGAATCCAGTACCTCCTGGATAAATTCCGACAGAGGCATTTCGTTCATCGCTCCGATGAGGTCAAATATCTTGCCGGCAAAATCATCGAAAGTCTTTCTGGCTTTGGCGGAGACCCCTGCCTCAGTCAGATATTCTTCGCTGCTGATAACATCGAAGATAGTCAGCTCCTCGTTTACAGCATATTCCGCCACCCTGCTCATGGTGGTTTCCCCGATGCCCCGCCGCGGCACATTTATTATTCGCCGCAGGCTCACATCATCTGCCGGATTGAACACCACCCGCAGATAGGCCAACAAATCCTTTATTTCCTTGCGGTCGTAGAATCGCAGGCCACCGACCATAGCATAGGCAATTCCCGCCTTGAGAAATCCTTCTTCAATTACGCGGGACTGCGCATTTGTACGATAAAGCACCGCCATCTGTCCGTAGGGAACACGGAACAGTGAGTGCTGACGGGTCACCTCACGGGTAATGAAATTTGATTCATCCCGCTCATCCACAGCCTTGTACAGGGTGAGCTTTTCGCCGCCGGCATTCTCCGTCCACAGCTTCTTGGGCTTTCTTGCTTCATTGTTGGCGATGACAGCATTTGCCGCCTCGAGGATAGTCTTGGTCGAGCGATAATTCTGCTCCAGCAGGATGACCCTTGCCTCTCTGTAATCCTTCTCAAAGCCCAGGATATTCCGCATATCGGCTCCGCGCCAGCCATAAATAGACTGGTCGGAGTCACCTACAACGCAAATGTTATGAGCCGGCCCCACAAGACTTTTGGTTATTCTGTACTGAGCGCCGTTCGTATCCTGGTACTCGTCGATAAGGATGTACTGATACCGTTCCTGATAACGCTCCCGTACCTCCTGATTGTTTTTCAGCAGGTCTACAGTGACCATCAGGAGGTCATCAAAGTCCATGGCATTATTCTTTTTCAGCTTCTCCTGATACAGCTCGTATATCTCGGAGATTTTTTTCTGATGAAAATTTACCGCTGCATCTCCCATCGCACCTGGGCTCATCAGCCGGTTCTTTGCTCCGGAAATAGCACTCTTCACATCTCTGGGACGATACTGTTTATCATCAAGATTCATTTCCTTCAGGCACTGCTTGATGAGGGCTGCCGCATCAGTTTCATCATAAATGACGAAATTGCGCTGGTACCCTGTGAGATTGTCAGCTTCAAACCGCAGAAGACGGGCGCAGAAGGAGTGGAAGGTTCCCAGCCAGACATTCTTGGCCAGCGGGCCGATAAGCTTCTCGGTTCGCTCCTTCATTTCTGCTGCCGCCTTATTGGTAAAGGTGATGGCCAGTATCCGATACGGCGGCACTCCGTGCGCCAGCAGATTGGCAATTCTCGACACCAGTACCTTCGTCTTGCCGCTACCGGCACCGGCCATGATGAGCAGCGGCCCTTCAAGGCACTCTACTGCTTCCCTCTGACGAGGATTCAGTCCGCGGACTATCTGTTCAATATTCTCTATCATAAAAGTTCCTTTGAAATGCAAATTATTCCAAACCCAACTCGGCCTTTGTGAAGGTCGGGCAGGTATTTTCCGTCGTGCAGATGACAGCAGCAGCAATCTTCGTGCCGATTGCGCAGGATTCTGCCATTGTTTTTCCACAGGTGAGACCCATCGCCATTCCGGAGAAGAACGCGTCCCCTGCTCCGGTGGTATCAACCACATTCACCTTTTCGGCAGAGCAGACTCCGTGGTTTCCGCTGCAGTCAGCATAAGCAGCCCCTTTGTCAGCCATGGTAACAATCATGGATTTCATTCCGGCGGCCTTGACCTTCTCACTGAGAATCGCCGCCATTTCCTCCGGCGTAGCAGACTCAAGATTCTCTCCGAAGAAAATTCCTGCTTCCTGCTGATTGCAGACAAAGCACTCACATTCCCTGATGTATTCCATTCGCTCAAGAGCTATTGTCATGTTAGAGATAAGTGCGTAAACCTTCTTGTTGTATTTCTTCGCATACTTGAAGGTCTCCGTTACCACAGCTTCCTCTATATCGATTTCCAGCAGAATGCTGTCACAGTCACCGAAAATATCATCGCCCTGCTGACGGATAACCTCAGCCAGCGGCTGGAAATTCGGCCGCTTGGACAAGCTGGCCACTACCTCGCCGGTATGATCAAAGATTGCCAGCCATGTTCCCATGCCATCGGAAGTAGTCTTTATATATTTCGTATTTACGCCTTCCGCCTCCAATCGGGATACTACTGCCACAGCCGCTCCGCTGTTGTCTACCAGACTAAGGAAGGTCGGATTAAATCCTGACCGGGCAATGTTTTCTGCCACATTGCGGGAAACACCGCCGTGTACTTCCTCAATACGGCCGGCATTTCTCCCGCCGGGGATATAAACATCCGCGGGGAATCCCTTTACATCTACAAAGATTGTTCCGATGACAACCATGCTCATAAGCTCTATCTCCTTCTGCGGCTCTGATAGCCAGCCCTTTCCGAAAGTACCGATATTAAAACCGGGCGCCCGAGCATATCGCGGGCGCCCGGCGGCGTTGTCTGCTAAATATAAATGTTATGCCTTCAGCATCTTGCCAGCCTCAGTGAGCGGCGGAACAATCTGCTTCTTGCGGCTCATGACACCCGGCAGGTAGATGGAATCTCCGCTGGCATCCTTCTTAAAGGCCAGACCGATGAGATCCTTCGGCTCGCCCACATAAAGCAGCTCGGTACCCTCCTTGATGATGTCGGTGACCATCAGGATGACCATGCTGTATCCTTCATTCTCGGTCAGGGCAGTCATCGCGGCGATGATTTCATCCTTCTTCGCCAGGACCTCTGCCGTATCCATTACGGAAATCTGACCGATGAGCATACGGCGGTCACCGATGCTGAATTCCTTGCTATCGTTCTTGGCAATCTCGGAAGCCGGCATATCAGCGACAGAGGAACCGGCCTTCAGCATATTCAAGCCATACTCATTGATATCAACACCGGCAATAGAGGCCAGCTTCTCAGCCATACGGCGATCACGGTCGGTGGTTGTGGGAGACTTGAAGAGAACGGTATCGCTGATGATAGCGGACAGGAGAATACCGGCGGTATCCTCGGGGATATCCACAGCATTTTCCATGTACATACCGGCAATGATGGTGGCGGTGCAGCCTACCGGCTCTTCACGGGTATAGATAGGATCAGCGGTGGTAATGCCGCCGAGACGGTGATGGTCGACAATCTCAATAATCTGACCGTTATCAATACCCTCTACAGCCTGTGCAGTCTCATTGTGGTCAACAAGAATCAGGCGGGTCTTCTCCGGAACGAGGAACTGGTCACGGTTGATGATACCGACCAGATTATCCCCATCGAGAACCGGATAGTTGCGGAAACGCTTCTCCTCCATGGTGCCGGTAATATTCGTTACCAGCTCGTCGGAGCTGAAGCACAGGGGCATCTTCTGCATGATACGGTTAACCGGCATGCACTGGTTGATGATACGGGCGGTGGTGTAGGTGTCATACTCGGTGGTGACGATGCAGATACCGGCCTGACGAGCCTCCTCCTGAATGCCCGGAGATACATGACCGTTACCGGTCATAACAATGCAGGCAACCTTGTTGGCAATGGCATCCTTCATTACCTGGTCGCGGCCGTCACCGACGATGATGATATCGCCTTCCTTAACGCCATACTTCAGAACAGCCTGGGAGCTGGAGGTGATGATGATACGGCCCTTGATAATAAGGCCGGAATCACGGCCTACGAGAACAGTACCGTCGGTGGCCTGTACAATGGCCCCGAAGGTAACATCGATATCAGAGAGGTCAACAAGACTAAGCTCCTGGAAATAACGCTTAGCCAAGTCACTTACGGAAACGATACCGGCCAGCTTCTCCTGATTGTTCACTACCACAACGGAGCGAAGGTTCTTGCTGGTCATGACCTTGCCCAGACGACGAAGGCTGTCCTGCTCATATACAGTAGCACTGATGGGCAACATTACATCGCGGACGCGGGGATATATATCCTGCAAAAGATACGGCAGGTCAACCTTGAAGGTTTCAAGAGCATATTTAGTTTCAGCGTTGATTTCGCCTGCACGGGCGGCTACAACGTCCTCTACGCCAAGAGCCTGCTTCAGGCGGGCATAGGCAATAGCAGAGCAAATGGAATCGGTGTCCGGATTGCGGTGACCGATGACATAAATAGGTTTCTTTTCCGGCATTGGTATTCCTCCAAGTTCAAAATGCAGTTAATTCTTTGTTTATTATAATGCTTTTCCGTATTTTTGCAATATTTACAGAGTATCCGTGTCAAATATGAGCGTAACCGGCCCGTCATTTACGGAAGCCACCTGCATATCCGCTCCAAATTCTCCATGCTCAGGTTTGAAGCCTGCCCTTTCGCAGGCGGCAAGGAAATATTCATAGAGCGGCTTTGCCAGGGACGGCGGTGCCGCATGGGAAAATCCGGGACGGCGGCTCTTCAGGTCAGCATAAAGGGTGAACTGTGACACCACCAGCAGCTGTCCTCCCACCTGCTCCAGCGCAAGGTTCATCTTGTCATTCTCATCGGTGAACACCCGCAGATGGGTTATCTTGTCCACCAGCCTGTCGGCTTCCTTCTCCGTATCCTCCGGACCGACCCCAAGGAGTACAAGAAAGCCCTTTTCGATAGCTCCGGCAGTCTTTCCCTCGATAGTGACCGAGGCAGAAGACACTCGGGTTACAATAGCACGCATATTATCATCCTGTTTCCGAGTTTTTATAACAGAATAATAGACGGCATAGCCGCCTATTCGTCAATGTAAAAGGCTGTGAATACGGTCTGTCAGAAAACCGCTGTGTTGATTAACGAGCACAGGCGTGTTTTCGTCAGACCTTATTCACAGCTCACCTGATTGATTCTTTAAGAGTAATACTTGACTCCGGCCTCAAAGAGCTGCTGGTCCTTGACACCGGGTACATTCATGGCTACATGCTCACCGATACGCTCAGAGTGACCCATTTTGCCGAGGACGCGGCCATCCGGACTGGTGATACCCTCAATAGCATTCACGGAGCCGTTGGGGTTGTACGCAATATCCAGTGAAGGCTCGCCGACCTCATCAACATACTGAGTGGCAATCTGACCACGGATACGGAGCTGGGCAATGACCTCCTGGTCAGCGAAGAATCGTCCCTCACCGTGAGAAACAGCGATTGTATGCAGCTCACCTACATTTACATTGTTGAACCAGGGCGACAGATTGGATACAACCTTGGTCTGAACCATAGTAGAAACATGTCGGCCAATCTGATTGGTGGTCAAAGTAGGTGAATTCGTTGCCAGGTCACGAATCTCACCATAGGGGACAAGACCCAGCTTTATAAGTGCCTGGAAGCCGTTGCAGATACCGAGGATAAGACCGTCCTGACGATGGAGCAGCCGCATGACAGCCTCAGCAAGCCGTGGGTTGCGGAACATTGCAACGATGAACTTGCCGGAGCCGTCCGGCTCATCACCGCCGGAGAAGCCGCCGGGGAACATGAGCATCTGAGACTTCCTGATTTCCTTCTCAAGTGTCTCTATGGTCTCCTCAATTCCTGCCGGAGTGAGATTGCGGATAATCACAGTATGCGGCTCAGCACCGGCCCGGGCGAAGGCACGGGCTGTATCGTACTCGCAGTTCGTCCCCGGGAATACCGGTATTACGACGCGGGGCTTTGCGATAGGAGCATATCGGGTAATGCGGTTTCCGCTTGTATAAAGAACAGATGGATTTATAGAACCCTTTATCTTCGCCTGAGTGGGGAAAATACTTTCCAACGGTGCTGTCCAGGCGTCCTGAATCTCCTGCAGGCTTACAGCCATGTTGCCGTTTACAACGCTGGGAACAACCGTCGTCTCACCAATAATCTTGCAGTCAAGGCCTGCAAGCTCAGGAGCCAGATTGCTGCCGGCACCCACTTCAAATATTACCGCACCGTAATTCGGCAGATACAGCTCACTGTCGCCCATGCACTCAGTAAAGCGGAAGCCGATGCCGTTGCCAAGGCACATCTTGGAAACAGCTGCCGCCAGACCGCCCATCTTTACAGTAGAAGCCGAGAGAATCTTATGCCCTCTCATCAGCTCATTTATCTTGGCATAGGCCTTGCGATAGCGGGCAAAGAGAGGAAGATCTTTGACATCCTTCGGGGCAGTGAACATATAAACAGTACTTCCGGCATACTTAAATTCGGAAGATACAGCCTGCGCCGCCGGCAATACGCCTACGGCAAAAGCAGCCAGAGAAGGCGGAACCTTCAAATCCATAAAGGTTCCGGACATGGAATCCTTGCCGCCGATAGCCGGAATACCCAGCTCATGCTGAGCCCAGAGAGCGCCGAGTAGAGCAGCAAAAGGCTTGCCCCAGACGGACGGCTCCTTGCCAAGGCTCTCAAAGAATTCCTGAAGGGTAAGACGGAGCCTGTCAGCCGGAGCACCCATAGCCACCATCTTTGCCGTCGCCTCTACGATTGCATATACAGCACCGTGGAAGGGACTCCAGCTCATAAGATACGGGTTAAAGCCGTAAGCCATGGCCGTAGCAGTGCCGGTCTCACCGTAAGTAACCGGCAGTTTGGCAACCATGCCCTCGGAAGGAGTAAGCTGCTTCTTACCGCCGAAGGGCATTGTAACGGTAGCCGCACCTATTGAGGAGTCGAACCGCTCTACAAGACCCTTCTGACTGCAGACATTCAGATCGGCCATGTTCTTCAGCCAGGCATCCTCTGCCCTTGTTTCCTTGGCTACAGCCTTGGGAAGCGTATGCAGATAGCGGTCTTTTCCGGAGATTGCCCCTACCCGTACGCTGACATGCTGACGAACACCATTGGTATCAAGGAAAGCACGGCTCAGGTTAACGATATAATTGCCTCTCCAGCGCATGAGCAGGCGAGGCGTTTCGGTAACCACCGCAACTACGGTCGCCTCGAGGTTTTCCTCATCAGCAAAGGCAATGAATTTATCACGGTCTTCAGCCCCGACAACTACCGCCATGCGCTCCTGAGACTCGGAGATAGCAAGCTCGGTACCGTCAAGACCTTCATATTTTTTCGGAACCTTATCAAGGTTTATCATCAGGCCGTCGGTCAGCTCACCGATGGCTACAGCCACACCGCCGGCACCGAAATCGTTGCAACGCTTTATGAGGCGGCTTGCCTCCGGATTGCGGAACAGACGCTGAATCTTACGCTCTGTAGGAGGATTACCCTTCTGTACCTCGGCTCCTGCCTCAGTAAGAGAAGCCTCGGTATGACCCTTCGAGGAGCCGGTAGCACCACCTATACCGTCACGGCCTGTACGACCGCCGACGAGAATGACCAGATCTCCGGCCTTCGGAGCCTCGCGAACAACATTCATCCGGGGAGCGGCTGCTATTACAGCACCGATTTCCAGACGCTTTGCTACGAAGCCCGGATGGTATACCTCCGCCACCTGACCGGTAGCCAGACCAACCTGGTTGCCGTAAGAGCTGTAGCCGGATGCGGCGCCCTGAGTAATCTTCTTCTGGGGCAGCTTGCCCGGAAGGGTATCCTTCACGGCAGTGCGGGGATCGGCTGCACCGGTGACTCGCATCGCCTGATATACATAAGTGCGGCCGGACAGCGGATCACGAATAGCACCGCCCAGACAGGTAGCTGCACCGCCGAAAGGCTCAATCTCGGTGGGATGGTTGTGGGTCTCGTTCTTGAACATGACGAGCCACTCTTCAATCTCCCCGTTTATTTCTGCCGGCACTACGATGCTGCAGGCATTGATTTCATCGGAAGCATCGAGGTCATCAAGCAGGCCCTCACGCTTCAGCTCCTTCATGCCCATTACGGCAATATCCATGAGGGTTACATCGCGCTGCTTGCTGCCATATACATTTCTGCGGTCTTCGAGATATTTCTCATAAGCCTTGGCGATAGCGTCAGAGGCAAATCCTTCTTCCACCTCTACCTTGTCGATGGCAGTGGTGAAGGTGGTATGACGGCAATGGTCGGACCAATAAGTGTCAAGTACCTTGATTTCGGTGATTGTCGGCTGACGCTTCTCATCATCACGGAAATATTTCTGACAGAAAGCCAGATCCTCATAGCTCATAGCCAGACCACGGGAGGACACAAACTCTCTGAGCTCCTTCTCGGAGAATGCTGTAAAGCCTTCCAGCACCTCTACATCAGCCGGTTCAACAGCCTCCATCAGCAAGGTCTCCGGCTTGTTCAGGGCAGCCTCACGGCTTTCAATCTTGTTGATAAGATAGCCCTTTACCTTCTCAAGTGTCTCATCATCAACCGTACCCACAAGCGCGTAGACACGAGCCGTACGGATCTCTGGTCGCTCGCCCTGGGTTATGAGCTGAATGCACTGAGCTGCGGAGTCTGCCCGCTGATCATACTGACCGGGAAGATACTCGACAGCAAATACACGGCCCTTATTTATTGTCGGCAGCTCTTCCTCATAGATTACATCTACCGGAGCCTCAGCAAACACTACATTCTTCACAGCAGCGTACTGCTCATCGGACAGACCCTCAACATCGTAACGCTGGAAAATGCGTACTGCCTTCAAATCGAGAATACGGAAGGTCTCAATGAGATCGGCACAGAGCTGCTGAGCCGGGATATCGAAGAAACCCTGACGCTTTTCTACAAAAATTCTTCTGACTGACATTACCTAGATTTCCTCCCTGTTTATAATGTCATTGCTCAAAAACTGCAAAGCAACTTATTCCCTTTATCAATCTGCAAACAAAACCTTTGCATCGGCCTTGATTACTACCTTCATTACCTTGGAGGGCTCAGCACCGTAGCGGACACAGGGACGATGAACATCGCTGGTAGAAATAACAACGATAGTCCCAGCCTCGACTACTACATAGCTCTCCGGCACCAGTTCCCGGTAGAAGGTCACATCGTTCTTCTCATTGTACTTCTCGGTGACCTCAATATTCGGGCAATAAGGGCACCAGCCAATCTCTTCCACGCCTTCTACCATGTAGACTATATCCATGTAGCGCTCATGCTTTTCAGCCTTGCATTCCTCTACCGGCTTGGAATCGTAGTACTGAATGCGGGCAAAGATATTATCGCCGTCGATGGGATAATCCTCCCCTTCCACCAGTTTCTTGAAATCAAAGGTTTCAAGGAAATTTACGATTTTCTCCATTGCCGGAGTCTTTGGAAGCATATTTTCGTGAATTGTCTTTATAGTTGTAACATACATGGCGCAAAACTCCTCACTTTATCTTTGAGAAAAATCCTCTTGCATTCACAGCATTGCTTATGTTATATTTTATCCAAAATACATCGGATATGCAATGACCGAAAGAAGCATTTTACAACTTTTTCAGAGAGACGATGTCTGGTGCGAATCGTCAAAGGGAAAAATGCGGGCCCCTCGGGAGCATGTGGGAGAAATCTCACCGTTGGCCGCGCTGAGGCTATTGAGCGGATGCTCTTTTTAGAGTTATCCAACAAAGGTGGTACCGCGGGTTAACCTCGTCCTTTACAGGACGGGGATTTTTATTTTGGAGGAAAAAAACATGACAGAATTACTTGAATTACTTGAAACGGACGCACGCCGTCCCGTAAGTGAGCTGGCTTCCATCCTGAAGCGCAGCGAATATGAGGTCGAAAAAGAAATCGCCCAGCTGGAAAGAGATCAGGTCATCCTTGGCTACAACACAATTATCGACCGCGAGAAGCTCGGTGGTGACGGAGTAACCGCTATCATCGAGGTAAACCTCACCCCTGAGCGCGAGGTAGGCTTTGACGCCATTTCCGAGCGCATCTACCGCTTCGAAGAGGTTCGCACCGTATACCTTATGAGCGGCAGCTTCGACCTGCTGGTAATCATCGAAGGCAGCTCCCTGAAGGATGTGTCCAACTTCATCGCTACCCGTCTGGCAACTATTGACGGAGTAACCGGCACCCGTACTCACTTTATGCTGAAGACCTACAAGAAGGATCACATCATCCTCGGCAACAAAGAAAAAGATCGCAGACTGGTGGTGACTCCCTGATGAGTGATATGAAAAAATGGGAGGATCGCCTATCTCCTGCTGTAAATTCCATCGCCCCTTCCGGCATCCGCAAATTCTTTGACATCGCCGCCACTATGGACGACGTCATCTCTCTCGGCGTCGGTGAGCCTGACTTCGTTACTCCCTGGACCATCCGTGAAAGCTGCGTCTACGGACTGGAGCAGGGCTATACTTCCTACACCTCCAACAAAGGTCTTTTGGAGCTTCGCGAGGAAATAATCCGCCATCACGCAGAGGTGGACGGACTGGTTGGTCCCACTGCCGATGATGTTCTCGTCACCGTCGGTGTCAGCGAGGCCCTCGACATTGCCATGCGCTCCATCCTCGGCCCCGGCGACGAAATCCTCATTCCGGAGCCCTGCTATGTATCCTACGGTGCCTGTGCCGCTCTGGCCGGCGGTGTACCGGTAGCAGTCCCCTCCCGCATCGAGAACGAATTCCGCGTCACCGTCGAAGATCTCGAGGCTCATGTAACCGACAAAACAAAAGCTCTTCTCATCGGCTATCCTAACAACCCCACCGGTGCAATCATGCCCCGGGCAGAGCTTCAGAAGATTGCCGACTTCGCCGAGCGTCACGACCTTATCGTCATCAGCGACGAAATATACGGTGACCTCACCTACGGCAGCGAGCCCCATGTTTCCTTTGCTGCCCTCCCCGGCATGGCAGAGCGCACCATCCTTCTTAACGGCTTCTCCAAAGCCTATGCCATGACCGGATGGCGCATCGGCTACGCCATTGCCAACCCTGCTATCATCGCCGCCATGACAAAGATTCATCAGTATACTATCCTGTGCGCACCCATCACCGCACAGGTAGCAGCTGTTGAAGCTCTCCGCCGCGGCGAAAAATATCGTCTGAAAATGCTGGCTGAGTACGACCGTCGCCGCAAATTCATCTATGACGGCTTCAACAAGCTCGGCCTTCCTGCCTTCGAGCCAAAGGGCGCCTTCTACATCTTCCCGGACATCAGCTCCACCGGGCTCTCCAGTAACGACTTTGCTGAGAAGCTCCTCACCTCCGAGCATGTGGCCCTCGTCCCCGGTACCGCCTTTGGCTCCTGCGGTGAAGGCTATATCCGCTGCTCCTATGCCACCAGCCTTGACCAGATTGCCGAGGCCCTTAACCGCATAGAGAACTTCCTGAAAAACCACGTACGGTAACTTTGCAATAAATGACGAGAAGGGACGGGCAAAAATGATATGCTACCCCCAAAGTAGATTTGGATATTTCCATGGTCTACTTTGGGGGTAGCATATCAAACCGATAACATAGCCGTTTATTTCGTCGTACTCCTTATCAGGATCCATGTAGTTTTTCTTTTAGTCTTTCACTTCCACCTTATAATCCCCCGTTTCTTATATCTATCAATACAATATTGTCATACAACACATTTCACTAAAATTCCTGCAGATTCCAAAAGAAAACTTATTGCATCATCGCCGCCATATTCAATGAAGCTGTAAGACTCCCATACATACAAAAAGAGCCGTGCGTTTGCACGGCTCTTAATATATGCCAGTACGCCTGACAATCGATTTCAGGATTTCAAATTACTTCAAAGCTTCAACAGCCTCGACAGCATGTTTTACATAGAGGGCACGGACTGCCTCATTCTCACCGATACCATGAATGTAAGTGCTGACCTTGAAGCCCTCCTTCTCGAGAATGCTCTTATGGGAATCATCCTCGTCACCGGCCATATCGTTATTTGCATGGTCGCCGGCAACCATCATCATCGGCTGAAGGGTAACATTCTGTATCTTCTTTGCCTTGAGCTGCTCAATGACAGTCTCGAGGTTCGGCCAGCCCTCGACAGTATAGACATACACATTGCCTGCCTTCAAAGCATCGAGGCGATACTGAAGCACGGAATAGTATGCATTGGAAGGATGTACAGTACCATGAGCCAGCAGGAGAACGGCGTCCTTCTTGCCGATGGTCGGGAACTGGGTCTTGATTGCCTCAGCGAACTCAGCTACCTCATCAGTCTGCTCTTCCTGACCCATCCAGTACATAAGCGGAGTAGCCATGGAAGCCTTCTTGAAAAGGCTCTTGTACTGATTGAATACAGCTACCTTGTAAGCGTACTCCATACCCGGGAATGTATCAAGGGAGCACATTGCTACACGGGTATAGCCTTCATCAGCCAGCTGCTGGCAGGCTTCCTCCGGAGTCGGATACTTAATGCCTTCCTTAGCGGCTACGCGGTCAATAATAATATGGGAGGTGAAAGCCGTTACAACCTTCTTGCCCGGATTTGCAGCCTTGATTGCCTCAACAGTTGCATTGATAGTCTTCTCACGGGTCTCCTTATAGGTAGTACCGAAGCTCATAACGATGATGGCATCCTTATCAGCCTTAGCCTGCATTTCCTCATCCGGATTGGTGTACTTCAGGACGCCAATCTGCGCTGCCTGCTGAAGAGCAGGAGTTGCGGTCTTTACTTCTGGATTCAGCTCATAGCCAGCAGCCTCTGCAGCTGCACCGAAACCGCCAATTGTAACAGATGCCATAGTAATCGCCAACGCTTTTTTCCATTCCTTCATTTTAGTGATCGCTCCTTCTTACTTGTTTACTGGACTACATAAAACGCCAGTCCAAAGCACATAATCAATCCAATTTATTTATGATTATATGCTATAGATGTTATGTATAAATATTACCCTATAATTCTATAAATGTCAACTAAAATAAAAAGCGAATTGAACATCAACTCAGCTCAATCCGCCTTTCATCACTATATCCTTGTAATTTCCTATGACGGCAAACAATATATCTGCCATCACAGGAAAAAATCAATATTCATCCCGTTCTGTCCAACCGAGAAGCGTCAGGCAGGAGGAGGTAGAATTAAACACGCAGTCGATATTATCGGTGCGCTCAATATTTCCTACGCCGATGATAAACATATCCGCGCCCTGTTCTCTGACTTCGGCGGCAGCCTCCTCTATTGCATACTCCATCTCCGGAGAAGCTGCAAAGGCGATTACCTGTGCACCGCTTCTCAGAGCATGCTCCGCCGCGTCCTTGGCCGAGAAGAATTCCTCGCCGACAAAAGCCAGCCCGGCAGGGGCCATTACTCGCTCCAGCTGAGTCTCTACTCCCTTATCGCAACGGCTCAGCTCCGCTGACAGACGAGCCAGATAAATCAGAGGCTTTTCGCTATAATCCTTCACAAAACCGGATACAAAGCGGCGAAGCTTCAGGAACTCTGCCGAAGCCTTATGGCGGGGCAGCGTGGAATCAATAAAGAAATCATCCTCTCCCCGATGGAGAGCAATAACAACATCACCGATGGTTGCACCGGAAAGATAAGCCTTCTTCACTGCCGTTAGCAATTCGCTGCTGCTCTGTTCTGTATGCTCCAGTTCAAGAATGCTGGCCGCACTCACTGCCTCATCAATATCAGCCCGGTATTCGCTTATATCACGATCCCGCTGCCACAGGATTCTCTGAGTATCAACACCATAGAAAGCTGAGCGGCGGCGCGGTGCCAGTGGAGTCTCTGCATTATCCAGACGCTCTGCCCAGCGGTTTAGTCTTTTGTTGAGGTCGTCCGCTATACACTGCTGAACGACTCCATCCGACAAGAGACGGAGAATACCACCGCTCTCCCTCACTGCTTCAAGATTCGCCATGCCGATTTCCGTAAGACTTCCGGTAACATCCGCCGCCCGGGAAATATCGTTCATACCGCTGAGAATATACTCGTCAACGACACGCTCCCGAATCGTACCTAAAACCATAGATGCAGGGTACATTGCTTTCTGTCGGGGCAAAACAACAAACTGAACGCCGGCGCATCCCTGTGCAACTCTGCCGATAATCGCCGCCGCAGCATCAATCTTTGCCTTGTCCAAACCGGAGTCTATTCCTTCAGCGAAGGATACTGTCAGGTGGCGCATAAACATATCCACCGGCACCCCGCGCTTAACCAGCTCCTTCATGTACTCTTCCACAGTTGCGGCAGCATAGCCAATCTCCCGGGCCGCTGCAGCTCCTGCCGCATGATAAGGCACCATATCGACAAGCACCGTTCTCAGCTCCGGCATATTCTCATCCGCCCAAAGCACGGTAGCCGCCATTTCGTCGTAAAGAGAATCTATATCCATGGGAAGTGTTCCCTCGGATGCCAAAACGCCCAAAGGATCAGCACCGATTGTTCCTCGCAGAGCAGAGTCAGCCTGACCGTTGGCTGACAGCAATGCCGAAAACATACCCAAAACAGGAGCTCCCTCTGCTCCCGCGGCCACAAATATCGGCCGTTCCTCCGGCCGCAGGGCTGTGAATGCCTTGTGTAAATCTGCAAGAGTGGAAAGGGAGAGTCCTCCGTGTCTGACATCATCCGTGTCCAGCGCCTCGGCATCCTGTCCATGACGGGTAGCTCTGTCCAGACGGAAATTTATCATCGCAGCTCCCCGTTCACGAGCCCAGATTGCCTGAACATTAAACTCCTGCGGCAGCACAGCGGTAATCGGCACCTCTGCCAGGACTATGCTGTCCTCTACAGAGAATCCATCGGTTTTCTTTTCCATGACTGTATGACCTCACAAAATTATTTACGAAGCAGTACCGAATCAGACTACAACCCGAACCTTTGAAACACCAAAGGCTTCCTTCAGCGCGGGAATGCAGTCACGCTCCAGCATAGAACGCTCCAGGAAGGAGCTGGTAACGACCATAAGTGTCTCTCCGCTACGAGTGATATTCACCAGCGATGATATTCTCTTCTGATATGTATCCTCGCCCAGTATTTCCCGCAAACGGGTCATTCCCTCAGACAGCTCCGGCCGTTCCTCTTTTATACGCTCCTCGATTGGAGTAAGCTTGACCATTCTGGTGTGGGGGTTAGGTGCCCAATCTTCTGTTGCATTATTGATAACCGATTTTGCGGTCTGCTGCTTATTGTTATCCACTTTTGTTCCACCCTTCATCCTTTTTAATCTGCAAAAAAACAGCCGATAATAATGAACGGCTGCTTTTCAGTTCTTCGCATATTATAACACGCTTTTCAGCGTTTGTTGGAAAAAATTAAGGAAGCGCCAGCTGACGATTCCTTTGCCACCGGGAAATCCTCGACGGCTGCTACACAGTAGCCACTAGGAAAATAAATATGAGCAATGCTTCTCCACAGAAGCTGATACCATGGAGAAACCTTTTGACAAAAAGAGGAGGGCTCCCCGGGGCAAGCCCGGGGAGAGCTGCATTGCAGCAATACACAGGACTGAATGAAATGTATGAGCAATAACTTCTCCATAGAAGCTGAAACCATGGAGAAATTCTCCGACAAATAAAAAGGCCCCTTCCCTGCCGAAACCTGCGGGAAAGAGCTGTACACCGAAAATGCTGCAATGTACAGCACCTCAGTTATTGCATCCTCTACCCATCACTCGCAGGTCAATCGACGATGTCAGCTAGGCAGTTCTCCTGACTCCGATTCATCGCTCACCTGCGCCTTCCCGATGTACAGTGGCTTGCTTTCGCTCTGCAGATTCGCTCCTCGTTACAGTGGCGGGACCGTGCCGGCTTTACCGGCTTATCTATTAAGTCTACGACACCTAGCTCTCAGTATTCTGTTTTCGTTACATTTCCTGCAACACGCTCATAGTAGCACACGCATTAATTATTGTCAATATCAATCATAAAGATTTTTTATAAAATAAATTATGCATGAAACAACATTTATCTTTTTCATATCCCTGCTGCACACATTCAGTGGCGTTTTCCGTGGCTCTTAGGCCGCTTTTTCTTCTCCCTGGGCTGTTCCTTTGCCAGCTTTGCTGCCTCATCTTCGGCCTTGAACTCCGCCTCAGCCTCGGCTATTGCTTTTTTCCGCTTGCGAGCCTCTTTAAAGAGAACTATTCCGCCAAGGGTCGACATAACTGCAGCAACACAATACAGAATCATTGTCTCGTTCATTTTTACTGCTCCTTCTCTCGATAATGCCACATAACGGCTCCGTAAAGCAGGAGCGCGGTTCCTGTGAAGATAAATAACGGTGCTACACCTACACCGACGGCAACAAATCCCGCAAGAAGCGGGCCAACCATACCGCCGAGCTGATTTGCCGTAGACGACAGGCCGAAGGCTCTGCCCTGAAATTCTGCCGGAGCTGACTGGGCCAGAAGCGAAGCCGATGCCGGATTTGCCCCCATAAAGAACAGTCCGAAAAGGAACTGCAATGCTCCAAACACATATACATCCGGAGCAAAAAACTGAGCCACCGTAAAGATGCCGGCACCACCGAAAGCATAGGCAAGTGCCCGAAAGAAGCCCCTGCGCTGTCCAAACTTGCCCCAATTAGCCGCGGCAATAGCTCCGGACAATCCGCCAAGTCCAAAAACAAATCCGGAAATAAGAGATACATCCTCTTTAGAGCCCAATAAAGTGCCGACATGCAGTGCTATTACCGGCTGGAGAGTATAATTGGCCAGATTGGTACTGAAGATAATAAAGAGGATTGCCATCAATCGTTTATTTCCAAAGGCGTAGGTAATATCCTCTATTATACCAGTCTTCTTCGTTCCTGTCTTCCCCTGCAGGTCTTCCGGATTGGGCAAGGGTTCACCATCTCTGACAGCTCTCTCTTCCGCCGTAGGCGGCTCATCCATAAGGAACCAGTAAAGGAAGCTGAGGAATACCAATGCTCCGCCGGCAACATAGAAGCTGTTTCGCATCCCCACCAGATGGGATACCAGACCACCGATAAGAGGCCCCACAACCGAACCGAAAATCACCCCTGAATGAATAATGCCCAGACCGTAGCCAATTTCCTTCTGCGGTGAAAAACACGACCCCATGGTCATTGCCATCGGCATAAAGCCATTGGCAAAGCCCTGTATGATACGCATCCCAAACAATCCCTCAGGAGATGATACGAAGCCTCCCACCAGGTAAGTGATTGCCAGCATAACAACGGCCCGCATTCCCATTATTTTTTTACCGCGGGCGTCAGCCAGTTTCCCCCAGAACGGTGCCATGATGGCGGCGATAAGAAATGTCACAGCGTAGACGAAGCCCGAGTAAACCGCTACATCTGATTCATCGGCCCCAAGCTCCATGAGATAAAGCGGCAGAAACGGTACTATCATCGTATAGCTGGCGGCAGTAAAAGAATTGCAGACCGCCAGAATGTACACATTCTTTCGCCATGAGTTACGCTGCTTCATTTTTGGCTCCCTTCGCAGCCATCGTAGTCAGTCATTTAAAAACGCCCCCGATGGCGGGGGCGTCAGATTATTCTATAAATCACTCGCCGTCAATTTCGTAGTTGGCGTAAACATTCTGGACATCATCATTTTCTTCCAGAGCATCTACAAGTGCCAACATCTTCTCGGCGTCCTTGCCTTCAAGATGAACGGTGTTGTCCGGTACCATGGTAACCTCTGCAGACGCCGTCTCAATACCCTTCTCCTCGAGAGCATTGGCAACAGCCTCGAAGTCCTCAGGAGCAGCGGTGATTTCAAAAGCATCATCCATTGCCTCGAAGTCTTCAGCTCCTGCTTCAAGAACGAGGTTCATCAGTTCATCCTCGTCATCGAAGGTCTCACGCTCTACAACGAACACTGCCTTCTTCTTGAACATCCAGGCTACGCAGCCATCCTGACCCATGTTGCCGCCATGCTTGGAGAAAAGATGACGAACATCGGCAGCAGTACGATTGCGGTTATCAGTCATGATATCCAGCAGTACGGCAATGCCGCCGGGGCCGTAGCCCTCATAGGTGAACTCTTCGTAATTGCTCCCGTCAGCAGCACCCTGCCCCTTTGCAATAGCACGCTGAATGTTTTCCTTCGGAATGTTATTGGCCTTTGCCTTGGAAAGAGCCAGCTTCAGACGCATGTTGCCGATAGGATCCGGTCCGCCCATGCGAACAGCAATAGTAATTTCACGGCCAATCTTAGTGGTAATCTTACCGCGGATGGCATCGTTTGCACCTTTTTTGCGCTTAATGTTTGCCCATTTGGAATGTCCTGACATGAAAGAAACTCTCCTTTTCAGCGTAGCTAAATGCCCGCATAATGTTCAAAAATCAATGATTTATTATAACCTGCCTGCCGAAAACGGTCAAGAACTTGTTACTTTACGGAAGCCAGAGATATACCAAAAGGCGGCTTAAGTATTCCCTTTTCCGTCACAAAAGCGGTAATCAGTTCCGCGTCGGTGACATCAAAGGCGGGATTAAACACCTTAACCTTGTCACCGGTCATCCGCGACCTGTACCACATATCACTTACTTCCTCTGCCGGCCGTTCCTCGATGACAATACCGTCACCGGTTGCTGCATCCGGATCAATAGTCGAGGTCGGCGCACAGACATAGAACGGTACTCCGAAGCGCTTTGCTGCTATAGCCAACGGCATGGTACCAATCTTATTGGCAGTATCTCCGTTCATAGCCACCCGATCACAGCCAACAAAAATAGCGTCTATCAGGCCTTTTTTCAAAACTGTGGCT
Organism: Schwartzia sp. (in: firmicutes); assembly: GCA_017383125.1. Classification (GTDB taxonomy): domain Bacteria; phylum Bacillota; class Negativicutes; order Selenomonadales; family Selenomonadaceae; genus RGIG250. Next base: position 15,811 of record JAFNYY010000042.1, on the reverse strand, counting down.
GCCATGTTGTCACAGATAAGGGTAACGTCCATTCCGGCACTGCTGAGCTCAGTAGCGGTAAGTCTCGCTCCCTGAAGCAGAGGACGGGTTTCATCACAGAAAATCCGGAACCCGTATCCACGCTCGTGTCCCAGGTACATAGGTGCAGTAGCTGTACCGTAACGGCAGGTAGCCAGCTGACCGGCGTTGCAATGAGTGAGCAGACCGTCACCGGGCTTCAGTAGACTGAGTCCGTACTCACCGATAGCCTTACAGGTCTCCTCATCCTCCCGCTGAATGTCGACAGCTTCTTTCAGAAGTGCTGCCTTTACCGCAGGTATTCCATCATCCAGAGACTCCAGCATTACACGAGTCATCCGTTCCAACGCCCAAGCAAGATTTACCGCCGTCGGTCTAGCGCTCTTCAGATAATCCCGTGCCTTTAGAAATGCAGCAGCAAAATCTGCCGCATCCTCAATATCAATCGCCTTAGCGGCCAGATATATGCCATGTGCTGCTGCAACGCCGATGGCCGGAGCCCCTCTGACCCGCAGCTTGTAAATTGCCTCGTGAATTTCCGGCTGCTCTTTTAGGGCAATCTGCTTCAGCTCACCGGGAAGCAGAGTCTGGTCTATAATGAGAAGCGCACTGTTCTCATCATCGAGGGTAACTGTCGGAATATCAAAAATCGTTTTCTCCATTTTTAATCTCCCCGATAGATACAGTCACAGGCAAAAAAATCTCACGGCCCGCTGCTTCGCGGTAATTTCCAGCGGAAACCTCGGTCCTATTTCGCCATCAAGGTCACTCTCTACCGCCCCACCGCTGTCTGTGGTAATCATAAATCTGTCCGACTGGAGATGCAGGACATTTTTCGCCCCACCGATACCCTTGCCGCCGGCAAGTGATGCCGTCAGGCTCATAAGCTCCGCCGGACTTCCCCATCTGACGAGGAGCAGGTCAAGAAGGCCGTCATCTACAGCAACACCGCCGACCACATTACGAAAGCTGCCTACCGCATCGCTGTTTATTATGACGAAGAGGAATGTATCCTCGTGATATATTTTACCTTCGGTTTCAATGGTAACGGGCAACGGCTTAAATTTTGCTACTTCCTTAAGACCGCTGACATAGTACGCCAGCTTACCGAAGGTATTTTTCAGCTTAGTATTCACCTTGTGGGGAACATCAGTAAGCATTCCGGCCGAAGCGACATTGATGAAGTAATGTCCATTGGCACAGCCGGTATCTATTTCTCTGATGCTGGCCGTCCCCGCCGCTATTTTTCCCACATATTCCTTCAGGCGATTATGTACTCCAAGATAAGTGGCAAAGTCGTTGGAGGTTCCGCTGCCGATGACGCCCACCGGTTTGCTTATACCATTTCTCAGCAGCAAATCGATAGAATGGTGCAGAGTTCCGTCTCCTCCGGCAGCGATAATGCCATCCGGGTCAACCTCCCGCAAAAAATCCGGCAGCTCCGGATTTTCCTTTTCCGTCCGATAGGGGATCAGAATTGCCCCATTCTTCTGACAGATTTCGGTTATTTCATCAAGTCTGTATTTGAACCTAGCATGACCAGAGACAGGGTTGTACATGAGAACAATCTTCCGTCGCTTCATTACTGTCTCTCCCCGCTGCTGTCGGCAGCTTCTGCCGGCTTTTCCTTAAACACTCCGATGCGGCGCAGCAGTTTGATTGTATGACGACCAAGGATTGGCACCTGCTCCATATCCTTTTCGTCAATACCACCTATAATAATCATAACAGCAATATAGATGGCACAGCCAAAGAATACTGCCCCGAATGTCGCTATTGTATTGGAAGGCATCACGGCAAACAGCTGCTGGAAACTCCACCAGGTTGCCCCTGCCATTACGACCGATGCAGCAACAGTTTTCACCAGCTTGCCTATTTCCATTTTGTAGCCTATATACTTGTTTATGAAGTAGATGTTTATAAATGCCGCCACTCCCATGTCTGCCGCCGTAGCGTATGCAGCACCCATTATACCAAGCCGCGGATCTGCCGTCAGAGTCCAGTTCAGCATCACCTTTACCGCCGCAGCGATAATCATATTTATCATGGGGATATTGGTGTGACCCAATCCCTGCAGTATACCGGTAGAAACCTGATGAAGGCCTAGCAGGACTATACTGATCGAGCAGGAAGCTACTGCCGGACCGGCCGACGGAGCATTATAGAAAAGCGTAGCTATCGGCTCTGCCAAAACAAGAACTACAACGAAGGCCGGGAAGCATACGAAGTTTGAAATTCGCATGGAGCTGGCCGTGCTCTCATAAACCTTCGCCACATTGCCAAGTGCCTTTGCCTCGGACAAAACCGGTATAATACTTACCGCCAGCGAGGCCGTCATAATCGTCGCCAGATTGATAAGGGGAACCGCCATACCGGTAAGATATCCAAAAAGCTCCGTAGACTCGGCTACTGTATAGCCAGCTACCTCAAGGCGCTGGGGAACAATAACCAAATCAAGATTTGATACAACCGGCAGCATGATACTTGTAACGGAAACCGGCAATGCCAAATCAAAAATACGCTTTAATATCTTCAGGGCAGATGTCTCATACTCGTCCTCACGAGGCAGCAACTCTTCAGGGGTAAACTCACGCTCAATGTTACGGTTCAGTTTTATGTGATACCAGACAAGAACAATAACCGCAATGACTGCCCCCGCCAAAGCACCGAGGCTGGCACCTGCGGCCGCATATTCCAGACCGTAGGGAAGGAACAGCTCAGCCAGCAGCACCATTGTCACTACCCGGAAAATCTGCTCATATATCTGAGATACAGCCGTCGGTGTCATCCACTGCCAGCCTTGAAGATATCCGCGAGAGCTGGCAATAATCGTTACGAAGAAAACCGCCGGTGCAAGAGCAACAACAGCACTATAGGCACGGGGATCGCGAATGAAGCGCCACTCGATGAGCCACTCGGCACCAAAATATGTCAACGCTGAGAAGATGAGGCCGGTAATAACCATAAGCCACATTGAAAGTCTGAATACCCGCTTCGCTCCGAATATATCGCGTACTGCGACTCTCTCAGCCGTGATAATAGAGATAGCTACCGGAACGCCGGCAGTAGACACGGACAAAGCAAAGAAGTATATAGGGAAAGCCATCTGATAAAGACCGATGCCCTCGCCTCCCAGGACGCGGGAAACAAACATCCAGTTCAGCGCACCGATGACCTTTACCACGATACCGGCCAGAGTGAGGATAAAGGTACCCTTCATCAGTGATTCGGCTCCAATGCCGCTCTTCTCTTCTTCTGTGTTACTCACTTCTTTTTCTGACACCAATATCCCCTCCTTTCGACAAATGCACATAACTGCTAAAAGAATATTATATCAGTTTTCCCTCATCCGGGAAACATTCATTGATTCCTTTTAGAAATTTCATACTCTATTATTCGTGGTCTTCCTTAATTTCGCGGTCATAGTCGGCACCGTCAAATATTCTTATCCTGTCGTAATCGAAACGGCTGTTTACGATTGAACGGCCCGGCTCATAATCCTCAGTAGCTACATCAACCAGATCAAGTACCGTGTGAATCATATCATCGGTCATATACGGCCGGTCAGTACAGCTGACAATTCTTGCCCAATTATCCGGATATTTTTCCCGGAATTTCTCAGACGCCCAGAAAATCAGAGGTACCTCTATCATGTGACGATTGGCATTTTCTTCAATGTGACCGGCAAAACCTGCTCCTTCATCATACACTGCCTCTCCATGGTCAGGCAGATAGATAACAAGCGCCTCCGTATCACGAAATCTATTGATAATCTCGGTGACAACGTAATCGTTGTAATAAAGTGCGTTGTCATACTCAGCAACAATCAGCTTATGTGACTCATTGACATTCAGCTTTATATCCTTCTCTGTAAACTTATGGAAGGAATAGGGATAACGGTTATAGTAAAGACCGTGTCCGCCCATCAGGTGAATAACGAAGAAGTTTTTCTTGTCGTCACGATTGGCAATCGCTTCATCGATAAGCGGAAACAATTCCTCATCAAGGATTCCCTCATCCTCACGCGACTCTCTCAGTCTTGTGTAGCGATGAACATCGCTGCGCTCTCCGTAATACTGAGCAACATTTCCCCAAATGCCGGAGCTTTCCTGATTTGAAAGCCAATGCGTTTTATAGCCGGCAGCGTTCATTATGTCAATCAGATTGTTGTACTTGTACCATGGCTTATCAGACTCATTGTGGCTGAAGGTAAACAGCTTCTGCAGTACAGGTATCGTATTGGAGTGCGGACTTACCACATCTGTGTATACGGCGATCTCCTCCTTATCCTTCAATTCCTGAAGGAGCGGAGTATTCAACAGATAGTATCCGTACAGACTCATGTGATTTCGATTTGTCGATTCGCCAAGGATGAAAACAACATCTCTGATACTGCTATCATTGCGGGTAAGCCTGATTTCGGTTACCGCTTCTTTTCTCAGCTCATTATAGGCAAGCATATTTTCAACCGCCACATCCAATGCCAGAACGAAACGATGCAAAGGCAGGAACGGCCGGTAAAAAATCTCATAATATTCAGTTACCATACGGACGGTATAAACGGAAGCTATAAGGAGAAAAACTGCCGTAATCCTTGCCGCTGTCCTACCGCTCCACGGCACTCTAAGCCAAAGCTTCCGGCGATGAAACTGGTAGATAAAAATCAGCAGCGCTGCCGCATAAAAAACCTCCAGCGGCCCCACATACATCCGCAGAAATTCAACTGATTCATTAAAATTTGTTTCCAGCAGCGCCCCCACAACACCGGCTCCCAAAACGGCTCCGTAATTGTACATGACAAACAGCTCCAAAATTCCCACCGGTACGGTGACAATAAGGAGTATTCCCTTCAGTGCTGTTCTTTTCCAGTCGTTGTCTATACAGTTAATCAATCTGGTAATGAGCATAACGGCGAAAAACAAAGTAAAGCCGTAGCAGATCATCACATCCGTTCTCTCCCCCTTTACCAGATACCAGGCAAAGGAAAGAAAGGACGCAAAAAAGAACTCGGTTATAAACGCGAGATTTCGCCGCAAAAATCTATGAGTTGCAGCCGTATAGTATAAAAACTTCTTCATTATAATACAGTCATTTATGAAGTGAACCAGCACAGCGGTTTTCCCTTACTTAGGTTGAATACTATTCCTGTTACCTCTGCCCCATCATCACATGGGTCTGCGGGATAACGCGAACATCACGGAGCGGTCCGAGTGCCATCTCCTGAGCCTTCAGCATTAAATCAGCTGACGGAGCCTTGCAGTGTCCGTGGGGAGTCACCGGCTGAAGGATGAGCGGTATGGAACGGTCAACTGAAGCAATCAGGCTGATAGCTTTGCTGATTTCCGATGTGGAGGACTCTCTCTCTATAACCAGCTTTACATAGAGATCCTTTTCCCGGGCAATCTCCATAAATACGCCATGTTCACCCCAAAGCTCCTGTCCAACCATGCTGGGAAGCTTAATATCCATTGAGATAATGGATATAAGAGGCAGAACCTTTTTGAGGCGAGGACCCAGCGTACCGTTCGTCTCCAAAAGAAGCGGCAGCCGTACCAAAGGCGCAAGCTCCGTAATAAATTTCGTATGCAGAAGAGGCTCACCGCCGGTAAGGGAAAGCGCCTGATGAGGAGTAATGTCAGCAAAATTGTTCACATACTCCGCAACAGCTGCCGGAGTCAGAGGATTCGGTATCTCCAGCTGACGATGACTGCCAGGATTCAGCTCCACACGGCAGTAACGATGACTGCCAACGCGATGCTCTGTATCGCAATAGTCGCAAGACAGATTGCATCCTTCGAAACGGAGAAACGCCTGGCGGTATCCCACATATTTTCCCTCTCCCTGAATGGAAGAGAAAATTTCAATGATTGATTCCGTGGCAAGCTTCTGTCCGTTCAGCAGAGTATTGATACGATCATTTATCATATTCATGATTATTCCTCGCTGTAGGTCACACTGGAGCCGGGAGACTCCCACACAGTAACCTGCTTCACAGCCGCATCATTCCCCAGCCCATCAGCAATCCGATGGTAAATCACAGAGGCAATATTCTCGGCAGTAGGATTCTTACCGGAGAAATCCGGAAGCTCGTTCAGATAACGGTGATCGTATATATTAAGCACATCCCGAACCTTTGCCTTCAGATATTTAAAGTCTACTACCATACCCAGCTCGTCAAGCTGATTACCGGTAACAGATACCTCAACCGTCCAGCAATGGCCGTGAAGCTTATCGCATTTTCCTGGGTACCCGACGACACGATGAGCCGCATCAAAATCTTCTTTTACGGTGAGTAAGTACATGAGAAATTCTCCTTGCGGAAAGAAGACGACCGCCGTCAGCAGTCGTCTCTAAACTATTTGTTTTCGCCTACAAATTCATTGAATCCAATGGCTCTAGTATGTTGGGTGTGACTCCACTCATGCTCATTTCTATGAATAAAGCCAAGGAAAATAATGGGTATCCATGAGTAGATGAACACCGGATAAAGCAGGAGATAAAGCCATGCCTTCGGCTTGACTTTTATCTTCAGCAGAATAATTACCGGCAGCAGATACTGTCCAAGGGTAATCACCGAGAAAAGCTCCGCCGGCAGGAAATAATAGATATTCGTAAAGAACTGCTGTCCCAATCCCATCTGAACATACGACAGGATAACGAACATCGTGGATATCATCATAAAATGAGGCTGAATCAGGTGGAAACAACCATCCAGAATACGAATATCACGACGGCGGATACCCTCCTTCAGCATCCGGGGAATGAATCGATGGGCCACATCAAACTGGCCCTGCGCCCAGCGCTTGCGCTGATTCCACGACGCCTTAAAGGTCAGAGGCTTTTCGTCCCATACGATTGCATCATGCGCCCAGGTGGTCTTTATACCATCGCAGAGGGACTTCATGGTGAATTCCATATCTTCAGTCAGACAGGTAGCTCCCCATCCATTCTTCTTCAGAACGTCGGTAGTAATAACCATACCGGTACCGCCAAGTACAGAGGACAGACCAATATTTGTCTTTGCCAGATGCCAAACATGGTCAATAACCCAAAAAGCAATGGCAAATGTTCCGGCTACCCAGGTGTCGTATGGATTCTTTGCATCCAGATAACCCTGAATGACCTTATCGCCCTTCAGCAGCCGATTGTTCATCTCCAGCAGGAAGTTTGGATGAACAAGATTATCGGCATCAAATACGGCAATTGCATCGTACTGACGCTCCATCTTAAACAGGCGGTCAAACATCCACTCCATAGCGAAGCCCTTGCCTTTGCCCACATCGCTGAAGCGCTCATGAACAATGGCGCCATGAGCTCGAGCAATCTCAGCCGTGTCATCGCTGCAGTTATCGGCAATGACAAAGATATCATAAAGCTCACGGGGATATTTCAGCTCGGTCAGATTGTCGATGAGCTGAGCGATAACAGCATGCTCATTGTGAGCAGCGACAATCAGGGCGAAAGTCTTTGAAGGAGTAAGAATCTTATCCTCATGCTTACGCCAAAGACCGCAGAAACCAATGACAAAATAATAGATGGTAAACAGAAGAATAAAACCCTGAAGGGGTACCATCACAATGTCAAGAGGGAAATTCATGATTAGCTCCGTTATCACAGCTGCCGGTGATTATTTGTCACCGGATACGCTGCCGCAAATAGTATTGACGATGCCAAAAACATCGTATGTGGCAAAAATAGCAAAGAGTACGGCGGGAACAACTGCCTCACGGCCGATGTAAACAATGGAGGCAAACATAACTGCAGCAAAAATCTTTGCCGGCATATAAACCTTCTCCCCGGCACCTTTGAAATCCGGATAATGAATAGTGCTAACCATAAGGAGACCGACGATACTCATCACAACTGGATAGATGAAGCCGAGCTTATGGGGATCAAAGCCCATACCCAAAAAGAGCAGTGTAGAAGTGGCAACAAAACAGGCGCCGGCAGGAATAGCCACACCCATGAAGTAGCCGTGAACCTCGGCCGCCATTACATTGAAACGGGCCAAACGGAAGCAGCCGCAAACTGCAAAGAGCAGCGGGACAAACCAACCGACATAGCCATAATCAATCAAGACAAACTGATGGGCAAGAATGCCCGGGGCAACACCGAAGGACACAAGATCGCAGAGGGAGTCAAGTTCCTTGCCAAGCTCACCGGATACGCCGAGAGCACGAGCGGCTCTGCCATCGAGACCATCAGCAACAAGAGCCAGCAGAATACAGACTGCACCCCAGAAAATATCCCCCTTCATGCTGCACATGATGGAGCATACACCCATGATTAGATTCGTGCTTGTCAGTCCATTGGGTATCAACGGTTTCCAGTTCATTCTTTAATCCTCCCGATGACGGTGACACCGCCTACGACCTTGTCACCCTTTTTTACTGTAACCTCTACGGACTTAGGCATTACAACCTCAGTACAGGAACCAAACTTGATGAGGCCGTACCGCTGCCCCTTCTCCAAACGGTCATCAAGAGTTACCCAGGAAACAATACGCCGAGCCAGCAGTCCGGCAATCTGAGTAACGGTGATGCGGAGACGGTCATTGGCTATGCCAAGCAAATGTCTCTCGTTTACGGCACCTACATTGTCATCAAATGCCGGATGAAAATGCCCGCAGGAATACCGCTGGCACTTAATTTCACCTGACATGGGACTGCGGTTTACATGAACATCGAATACTGACAGGAAAATAATAACCTTGTTGGCCGGCTCCTTGACGAAATCATCATCCTCCACCGGTACAATATCCATTACCTTTCCATCTGCCGGAGCTACCAATACAGAATCATCTGCAGGTATCTCACGCTCCGGATTGCGGAAAAAGTATGCAAAATAAGAACCCAGCACTGCCGGGAAAATTGCCCAGGATGGTCCAAGCCACGCTCCCAAACCGGCAGCTGCGGCAAAGCTCCCCAGGACGAAAGGATACCCTTCACGGACTATCATTCCCGAAATTCCTTTCTAAATTATTATTTTCAATAAAAAGCACTAACCTTGTTATTATACAGCAATCTGAACAAATTTGTCCAGTTATCTTCGTTTTGCCCTCTTTACAGCCAGAACAAACCGGGGCAGCGCCGCCAGTCTGCCGATGCGGCTAGGCTGCAGGATGACCCTGTATGCCCATTCAAGCTTTGCCTTCTGCATCCAGAGAGGCGCCCGCTTCATGGTTCCTGCCATGACATCGAGGGTACCGCCTACTCCTATCGCAGCGGAAACCTTAAGCTCCGGCAAATATTTCCGTATCCACAGCTCCTGCTTTGGCACACCGAGAGCGCAGAGGAGCAAATCTGCTCCCGAATCATTTATCTCCCTGACTATCTCCTGCTCATCCGCTTCCGAAAAAAATCCGTTGTGGCAGCCTACGACCTGTACCCCAGGATATAGAGCCTCGGCCTTCGCCTTTGCGCCTTCCGCCACTCCGGGGGCAGAGCCGAAGAAAAACACCTTAAATCCGTTCTCCTTAGCCGGAGCAATTTTCAGCAGTTCCTGCACAAGATCATAGCCTGCAACCCGCTCCGGCATCCTGTAGCCCAACTCATGGGCTGCCCAGACTGTTCCGGCTCCATCCGGCACTACCAAATCGGCACCGTTCAACACTTCCATCAATGCCGGATTTCCGGTAGCCATCATTATCATTTCTGCATTGGCAGTAGCAACGAGCCAGGGGGCTTTCTCTCCTCGCGTCTTTCGTCCGTCCTTAAGCTGCCGGGCAATGGTATCCCGAGCCTCCTTCATGGTATAGGTGGCTACGGGAACTCCAAGAATATCTACAGTCTTCATTTATAAGTTACCAAAATCTCTCTTTTTATTTTTGCCGGCTTTGGAATCTATACGATAGACATAGGCCAGCACCTCTGCCACAGTAGTATAAAGCTCAGGCGGAATTTCTTTATCAATGTCAAGGGCCATCAGCATATTGACAAGAGTCTTATTCTGATAGACCGGCAGTGCATTCTGCTGCGCAAGATTCAGAATATTCTCTGCTACATAGCCCTGCCCCTTTGCCACGATTTTCGGGGCAACATTCGTCCCCGGGTCATATTTCAGCGCAACCGCTTTCTTTGGCGCAGTCTCGTCCGTTTCCGGTTCCTCGGCAGGTGTATGCTCTAACCGTTTTCTGATATTATCCTCCATCATTTAGCCTTTGCCACCCCCAGCTTCAGTCCAACCAGCTCCAGCGGTGACTCATCAAATGAATGGACAAACTCTGGAATATAATCCCGGAACTCTCCTACCGCAGCAGAGGAAGAGAAGAACACTCTCACATCTAGTTTCTTGCCCTCGTAGAGGCGGCATGTTATCTCCACCGCTCCGATGTTCTCTGTCAGCACACAGAACCGAAGCCATGTCTCATGCTGCTTTTCCCCGTCCTTATCCTCTTCTCCGTACTCGTTCTCCGGATAGCTTTCCTCATCGAATACCGACACATAACATGGATAGCTCTGCGCTTCCTCTCCCATATAAAGCGGCAGCATAAACGACATTGCCCGCTGACCGCTCTGAGTCATTCTGGCCGTACCGGCCATTGACTCTTTCACAGTCCCGGCAAACTCGGCAATATCCCGTCCTGCATTACGGAGCCGGCGGGACTTTGTATCCTTCAGTGTTGCCAGGTCGCAAAGCTGCATAAACGCCCACAGTCTTGGCAGAGCCGGAAGGTTCTGCTGTATAGCTGCCTGCTGGACGGATGCCGGCAGATTCTTCTGGCAAAGCCGCAGCAAAAGATTCAGCTGGCGGGCATCCTTTTCATTTATTATTTCTTCCTCGCCGTTTACAAAACTCAAAAGAAGCTGACGGTCGCTTTCACTGACGGTCTCATCCTTTGAGAGGAGCTGTGCCAGCCCCTTCATAGCCTCCATCGTACGGACGGAATTCTCTATAGCTGGCTGCCGGAAAAAAACATGGCTGTTCATCGCCGAAGATGGTCGATTGGCCGCTGGGCTGTTGCTGCGCCGCTCAGCCATACTCTCAGCCGACAATCTTGCTAATCTTGCTGCCGGATTTTCATTGGCCTCAATAGGTTTGCCGGTAATATCCCGAAGTACTCCGTCGAAGCTTTTGGCCAGACGACTTGCATTAAGATTCTGTAGCCCAGTATTTGCTGAAGGACGGAAGGGTCTGCCGAGATCATTCAGCAGCTGCTGACTTCTGTCTGCAGGTTTCTGCTCATCCTGTACCTCTGCCGGACTCCCCACGAAGCTGCCGACTGCCGGTCTATCTCCGGCAGCAGCCTTCTCCGAGGTCTGTCCGGAAGGTAAAGTAGTCTGCTGACCTGCTGAGCCTCTAGTCTGCCCCTGCAGGCTCTTATCCCTCACGCCTGGCTGAGTTCCCTCTTCCGGAGTGTCAGGCTGCTGTACCGCGCCGCGGTCAGATGTTTCAATCCCTTTTTCTGCCGCTGTCCCCTGTTGTCCAGTCGGCTCTTCACTTCTTCCGCCTGGCTGCTGATTCACTCCGTTGCTTTCGGCTTGAAGCTGCGCCTCTTCTCGGGGGGTAGCCGGCATGAAGTACGCCACCAGCTGCTTCAGAAAGCCGAGGCTTGACCCATCGGATGCCGGAATCTCTCCTCCGCTGACCACCGGCGGCTGGCTAAGAATTTCAAGCAGTTCTGCCGGTATTACATCCGGCTCCTTACGGTCAAGCAGCTCGTAGGATAGCTTATGGAGCAGCACCGGCTCAAGATTACTGTTTTCCTGTGCTGCTGCATTCTTTAACTGAGACAAGATAGTCGCCAGCGGCTGGGACAGCTCACCAAATGATGTCTGACGAGCCAGATTTCCCATCTGAGTCAACAGACGGGATAGCGTATTCAGCTGATCCATAGCAAACCGCTGGCTCTCTACGGTACTGCCGAGATTTTTCCCCAGAGTTTCTCCCAGGGAAAAGGAATTCTTCATTATATTGTTTACAAGACGCTGAACATCAGGTGTCATGCCCTCGGCTACATCCTCAGCCTCGCCGGAAATACGCAGCAATACCCCTGCCATGTCTGAAATAGAGTTACGAATGCTGACATTCGTCTCCGGGGCAAATGGCGAACGAACCGCCGCAGTACGAGACGACGGCTGCGAACCGCTGGGGCGCTCTATCGGGCGTATACCGCCTGCTTGTGTGGCGGCGCTTGTTTCCAATGGCATGATAATACTCCTGACAATCCTTGTCTGTTTTCAATCCGAGGAAACCTCTTAGTCCCTGAATTTCCTCTATATCTTCTGACTGCAATACGGCCCCGTTCCCTCATAATCCGAAACGGGAGCAAATGAACGCCGATGTATGGGACACGGCCCATACTTTTTCAACGCCGCCATGTGATCTGCAGTCCCATAGCCCTTGTGCCTGGCAAACCCATACTCAGGATATTCCCGATCGTACCCCTCCATGAGACGGTCACGGGTCACCTTTGCCAGCACCGAAGCTGCCGCAATGGAAGCGGACTTAGCATCACCCTTTATCAGGGAGAGTGATGGCATAGCCAGCTTGTCCAAAGGAACCGCATCAATCAGTACCTTCTGGGGCTGCGGCTCCAGGCCTGCTATCGCCTGATACATTCCTCCTACAGTAGCACGATAAATGTTATCACGATCGATAGTCTTCTCGTCAATAACCGCGATGCTGTATGCGATGGCCTGGTCCTTTATAATATCAAACAGCTCATCCCTAACCTTCGCGGAAAGCTTCTTGGAATCGTTAAGCTTCGGTATATACAGCCCAACTGGAAGAATCGCAGCCGCAACAACCACCGGTCCGGCAAGCGGCCCACGGCCTGCTTCATCTACACCAGCTATATAGGCTGCACCTTCTTGCTGGGCCTCATACTCGTAATAGTACAGCTCCTTCAGTCGCTGACGCTCAGCCAGTTCCTTGTCATAGCGGCGGAGCAGCTTTGCCACCGAAGCCCGGCTGTCAGCAGTAAGCTCGGCTATCACAGCCGCTTCCAGTGTGCGCCCGCTGTCCAGAGCTTCCTGCAGCAGTGCCTCAATCTCTGCTGTCTTCCTTGCTGCCTGTGCCATTATTTTCCGCCTCGGTTTCCTGTACTTCCGGCTTATCGGGGGGTAAATCAAGCGTGTATTTGCCGATGAGTCCGGCCCGGAACTCCTTCAGCAGCAGCTTCTTGGTCTTGTCATGATTGACAATTCCGCCCTTTTCCAAATGGCCCCGCTTACGGCCGATAAGCTCCAGCAGTTCCACATTGTCCTCCGGCAGGCTTTCGCCGCCTCCCAGTTCCAGCTTATAGCGGTTTATCAAGTCCCGGGAAAAATTCTCCCTCAGCCAGCCGATAAGCCGCAGCACCACCGGTTCGGTATCAATTGCCTCATCACTGATTGCACCTGTATAGGACAAGTGCAGCCCAACCATGGGATCATCAAACTTCGGCCAAAGGATACCGGGCATATCCAAAAGATCAAAGCCACCTTCAATATGAATCCACTGCTTTGCTCTGGTGACGCCCGGGCGGTTTTCCGCCTTGGCCTTCACCTTCCCAGCCAGCCGATTAATGAGAGATGACTTACCTACATTCGGTATGCCAAGTACCATCGCTCTCGGTGCTCGGGCCTTGGCTCCTTTATTCTCCAGACGATTGGTTTTCCCCGCTGCCAGCTTCGCCGTCAGCTTTACCAGTTCCTTGATACCGCGTCCCTGAGCCGCATCTACCGCCACAGCAGCAATATCCTGACTTCTATAATAACTGACCCATGCCTTTGTTATCGCCGGTGAGGCCAAATCCATCTTGTTCAGAACAATCAGGCGCGGCTTTCTGCCAATAAGCTCCTTCAGCATCGGATTGGCACTTGCTACCGGAATACGGGCATCGACAAGTTCAATGACCACATCTACCAGCTTCAGGTTATCGGAGATGAGCCGTTTCGCCTTCGCCATGTGCCCCGGGTACCAGACGATAGTAGGCAGGCCTTCCGATGTAACAGAAAGTGCGTCGGCCGCTTCTTTTATATCTGCCATATTACTTCACATAAACGGCATACTCACCGCGGCGGGCCGGAGCCTTCGGATACTCACCGTCCCGATAGCCGAGAATACAGTTGCCAATGCCTGCGTAGTCGCCCTCAATGCCCCACTTCTTCAGAAGAGCCTTACCTTCCTCGGTTTCGAAGGTTTCCTTAGCACGGTTAATCCAGCAGGAATCAACTCCGATGGCATGTGCGGCATTCATAAGATTACCTAAAACAAGGGCACCGTCCTCGATGTAAGTCGGGCTTGATTTTTCAGCAATGACTACCAGCACAGTAGGAGCATTGTAGAATGGATCAATCGAAGCCCCGAGAATCTTTGCGTTCATCTGAGAAAGCTGGTCGCGGGTAGCCTTGTCCTGAATCACGACAACTTTAACCGGCTGATAATTGTGTCCACTGGCAGTATAGCGGGCACCCTCGATAATGGTCTCCAGCTCCTCATCCTTTATCTGCTCACTCTTATATTTTTTTACGCTGCGGCGCTCCATTAGCACCTTGACAGTTTCATTGTTCATCAATGCTTCCTTCATTTTTCTTCCTCCTGACAATCCTGCCGACCCTTCAGACGGCAGTCATTTATATCCTAGAAAAAACACTTTCCTAGCTTCATATTGTAAGCATGTAACCGAAGTTGTCAAGTCTAAAGGTCTTGCCTACAGGAAATAGGACTCAATTTATACGACAAAATAAAATAAATCTCCCGATTGACAAAAAAATGTTATATAATATAGAATAATTTAGATAACTAATGATGCTAAGTGGGGGATTGTATCCTTTCCCCAATAAGGAGGAATCGCCTTGCGTTCCGTTTCAGTTACAGATTTAAAGCCCGGTATGATTCTTGCCCGCACTATCGTCAACGATGATCTCATCGTAGTGCTTGCCGAGAACACCGAACTTACTCCCTCGCATATCAAGCGCCTCACTACTCTTGATGTACCCTTTATCTACATCAAGGATGAATACGAGCTCAGCAGCAACTTCCTCAGTGTTGCCGCCCTCTTCAATCCCGCTGATGCATTCATCAGCGAGTATAAGGAGGTTGTCAACACCGCCAAGGGGATGATTGATACTCTGACCAAGGGTGGGGATGAGCAGTCCGTTTACGAGACCAAGTGCCTTGTCCATGAAAATCTCTATCCCCTCGCACATGACAGCGGCGTAATTGACCATATCTTCGAGATTAATCATCTCGCCAGCGATGTGTACAATCACTCGCTCCGGGTAGCTATCCTTTCCGGTGTAATCGGTAAATGGATGGAATTCAAGCCAGCCGAGGTACAGGACATCATCCTTGCCGGTTTCCTCCACGATATCGGCAAGTCCAAACTGCCACCCGAGCTTGGAACAATGCGCGGAATTGCTGTCCCCGAGGAACAGCTTGATGATTATATGTCCCACACCATGGAGGCGTCTAAGATTCTCCGTGCCTGTCCGAATCTCCCTGCCGGTGTTGTAGAAACAGCCATGCAGCATCACGAATGCATGGACGGCTCTGGTTATCCTCTGGGGCTTAAGGGGGAAAGAATTCATCGTTACGCCAGAATCGTTGCTTTGGCAGATTTCTATGACAACCTCACCACCGAGGTCGAGGGCGAGCGTCGCATAACTCCTTTCGCCGCCATCGAGGAAATTGCAAAGCTCATGTACTCCAAGCTTGACCCGAATGTCTGCATCCCCTTCATCACAAAGATAAAGATGGCATTCCTCGGCTCCAGAGTACTCCTTTCCAACGGAATGATCGGTACCGTCGTCCGGTATGCCAACGGAATAGATGCTCAGCCTCTCATCCGCATAAACGAGGCAACCAT
>JAFNYY010000005.1 GCA_017383125.1 Schwartzia sp. (in: firmicutes) | reverse complement strand
GAACATCAGCATACTTGCAGATGACATCGAGATCGGCAATATCTACGATTTCGGTAACAACCCGGAGGTCATATTCCTTAGCAGCCTGCGCCAGCAGCTTCAGACCTTCCTCGCCAAGACCCTGGAAATCATAGGGGCTGGTACGGGGCTTGAAAGCACCGCCGCGAAGGAACTGAGCACCGGCAGCCTTGACCGCCTTTGCTGCCTCCATGAGCTGTGGCTCGCACTCTACCGAGCAGGGACCGGCCATTATTGCCAGCTCCCTGCCGCCGATTTTTGCCCCGCGGACATCGATAACAGAGCGCTCACTCTGGAATTCACGGCTTACAAGCTTATACTTCTCAGTAATGCGGACGGTCTTTTCTACCCCCTCATAGGAGTTCATCTGGAGTACGGCGATTTTATGCTTATCACCGATTACACCGATGATGGTTACATCAGAACCCTTGGAAAGGTGAGTGGACAAACCGAGGGATTCAATGTGCTTCTGTACATTGACAATATTTTCCTCAGTTGCCGACGGCTTCATTACGACTATCATTATTTTTTCCTCCGAATTTTCCTGACGGGAACCCCGTCGATTTTTAATTTAGTAAAGCATATTTTTCAGGAAGTTTCTCGTCCTTTCCTCACGGGGATTACGGAAGAACTCCTGCGATGTATTCTCTTCTACGATATGGCTGTCCGCCATGAAAACAACCCGGCTCGCTACATCTCTTGCGAAGGACATCTCATGGGTGACTACAGCCATCGTCATCTTCTCGTCTGCAAGCTGCCGTATGGTTTTCAGTACCTCTATGGTCAGCTCCGGGTCGAGGGCGCTGGTAGGCTCGTCAAAGAGGAGAATATCCGGCCGCATTGCCAAAGCCCGGGCGATAGCTACGCGCTGCTGCTGACCGCCGGAAAGCCTGGATGGGAAAACCTCCCGCTTATCGTACAGCCCTACCTTTTTCAGCAGCTCCTCCGCAATGGGACGAATCTCGCTGTCAGACTGCCCCTTTACTATCTTCGGTGCTGCCATGAGGTTATCAATAACACTCATGTGAGGAAACAGATTGAACTGCTGGAAGACCATCCCCATATGGGACAGAATTTTCCGTGCTTTCTCGGGAGAGGTATAGCTTGCCTCACCCTTTTCATTGTTCTCTACCAGAGTTTCCCCTGCGATAACAATGGAGCCCGCATTTATCTCCTCCAACCGGTTCATGCACCTCAGCAGAGTAGACTTGCCGGAGCCGGAGGGCCCAAGGATCGCCACTACCTCACCGCGACAGATATTGAGGTCAATATTATCAAGTACCTGCAGGTCGCCGAACTTCTTCTTCAGGCCGGTTATCTGCACCATAATGTCATTTTTATCAATCAATGTACTTGGCATAGTGTGCCTCCAGCTTGTTGAACACCCAGGTCAGAACAAATGTCATAACCAGATAGAACACTGCCGCAATTACGAATGGGGTCATGTCAAACTCCCTCTGTACGATGGTACGGGCTACCCGCAGCAGGTCATTCATTGCCAATATATAAATGAGAGAAGTATCCTTCACCAGGTTTATCGTCTCATTGGAAACCGGCGGCAGGACTCGGGCAATCATCTGCGGGATTATTATATGCCGCATAGTCTGCACATAGGTAAAGCCCAATGTCTTTGACGCCTCGTACTGCCCTCTGGGAATCGACTGTATTCCCGCGCGGAAAATCTCAGCAAAATATGCCGCATAATTCAGGGTAAAAGCCAGCAGCGCCGAAGAAAGATCATTCAGCCTTACCCCCACCATCGGCAGTGCAAAGTACACAAACAGGAGCTGCAGCATCAGCGGCGTGCCGCGCATAATCCAGATATAAAACTCCATTGCCCAGCGGAGAATACCCAGCCCGGACAATCGTATCAAAGCAACTATCAGACCCAAAGGCAGCGCCATCATAAGAGTAAGGAAAAAAATCTCAAGGGTTACCTTTGAACCCTCAAGCATCAAAGCAGAAGTATGCATAATCTGCTCCACAGGCATAACCTCCTTCGAGGAAATATATAAGTCTTTTTAGTATACTAAATTATTGAATCAAATGCAAGGTTAACATTCGTCTATTAGTAGACATAATGGATATTTCTCTTTGCTTTAATGCCTCCTGCAAAAAAAAAAAGCAGCCGCTACCAGCAGCTACTCAAAATCATTTCTTGTTTGTCTTCAGACACGATATCATCTTTGCCCCGGTGTTTTTTATCTTACGCAGCGGAGCAAACCTGGTCTTGACCTTCGGCTTCATATCAGTCATGTTCATGAAGTCTCCCCGCTTCAGATAGGTTGTCCTTGTCTTCTCCGGCCGGAGCAGCTGCTTTACTTCCTTGAATATCTGCTCAGGCTTCGCCATCGGTGCACAAAGGTAACAATCACAGGCTGCATACTTCTGCTCCGGATAAAAATGAACGGTAAAGTGACCTTCCGTCAGCAGTACCATCGCCGCCAGATGCTTCTCATCTACGCAGCGACTGTCTGCCAGCAGGACATGCAGTCCGGCCGCCTCCAGCATTGTCGGCAGCTCTTCACGCAGATGGCCGACAGGATCCTGTTCAACAGGCTTACAGGTGTATAAATCAAATGTCAAATGACGGGCAGTAATCTTTGCTTCCATCCATACAACTCCTAAAAGGTTAATTTCAAAGTAGTAAAACACACTTATTATAGAGTATCATCCATTGGATTGTCAATTAAACGAGGCAAATGTTTCCTTAAGCCATCAAGCACAGTATAGTCTAGTGCTTCTTTTGTAAATTTTTCAAAAACTAACGAAAAGTATTGACAAAATATGATATAATCATTCGGGGAAAAATTATTTGTACATAACCTGCAGCAGGGGGAGCATTCATGTCCAAGACCAAAATTATTACAAGGAAAATAGCTAAGCAACTTAGCAATATGTCCGAGGCCTTCCGTCAGGTCTTCAGCAAGGAAAGCCAAACCAGAAGTAAGGAAGTCGCACCGACTTTCATGCATCTCACACTTACTCAGCTTTATTACATTCACGCTATCGCGTCTCAGCCATCCATTACATCATCTGACCTTTCCAAGATTTTCGATGTACAGCGTCCGACTGTTACCAACATCGTAAGCCGCCTTTGCAAGGCCGGTCTGGTAGACAAGGTTCAGAGTGAGACCGATCGCCGTGTATATCATCTGTCTCTCACCGAAAACGGCAAGCATATCATGGCTGCACAGGATCATGCCTGCAGGCAAATTGCCTCTGTTGCCGAGAAAATCTTTTCTCCGGAAGAGCTTGATATGTTATATGAGCTCAACGATCGTCTGATGAAGAATATCTAATCCGATACTACACAAGCCAAAGAGCTGCTGTGCGGTTTATTCCGTACAGCAGCCCTTTTTTGTCATCTGAATCTGTTACAGAAGGATTTTTTCTGTCTCCTCTTCCTCCGGCTCGTAGTCCGTGCTCATTACATTACTGTATTTGCTGTTATGGTGAGAAGCGCTGGTGTTTTGCAGTATTGCCCCGATTATTACCGCGCCGATGATACCGCCCAGAATCGCTTCGCCGGTTTTGTTGTCATGGCGGTCGTCATCATAGTCATGGTAGCGCCAATGTTCACGACGGCGCATCTCCGCTTCGTGGCGACGCTCGTCCTCACGGCGGCGCATCTCCTCCTCATGATGACGCCTCTCAGCTTCACGGCGGGCCTCCTCCTGCCGGTGGTCCTTCTCTCTCCGCTGTTCTTCGTGGCGTCTTTCTTCTTCCCTGCGATTCTCCTCAGCCCGCCGCTTCTCCTGTTCCTGTCGCTTGTGCTCCTGCTCCTTGCGGTGCTGCTCCTGTCGCTTCATTTCCTCCTGACGATGCTTTTCCTGCTCCTGACGCTGACGCTGCTCATGTTCCTTGCGCTGCTGCTCCTGATATCTATTCTGTTCATCCCGGTGCTTATCCTGCGTCTGCCTGTCCGGCTGACGGTTTTTATTATTTTTTTGCGCAGGCGCTGTATGTCCAGCCTTATTGCCGGAATCGGTCCGCTTATGCTGCTGATTGTCACCCCGGCCCTGCCGCACCTCGCTATGCTGTCCGCTGCGGACTGCTGCCTCTACACTGACAGTCGGGAGAAAACCTCCTGTAAGGGTTGCTGCACAAAGTGCCCCTGCCAAAATCCTGTTTAACTTATTATTGCCGAATCTCATAATCTCCACTCCTTACTGTCATTGCCGTGAGGCATTTGTTTTCTTTAGCTTGATGACAGTATAAATGCTGAAGATTAAATAAAAAGGGCAGAAAAATTAAATGACCATTAGAGCTCCTTAATAAACAGATTTATTTTCTCCCGCATCAGCAGGTCTATTTCTTCCCACCGTTCAGTTTCCCCAGGTAAGAGGATCATCGCTGGGGCATGGATCTGTGTAGAAATAGTCAATATATGTCTTGATATGATCTGTCAGACGGATTATTCGTTTCTCCAGAAGCCTGATTCCTGCCTCCTTCTCTGCCAACCGCTGCATATCTTCAAAGGATTTTTTCTCACGGCATTTATACTCCGCTCCGATTTCTTCTATAAGTGCCGCCAGCCGTGAGGTAAGCTCCATCCGGTCATCAATGGACTCCATCAGCTTTTCGATATGCTGGGAATAGTCTTCCGGTACTGTATCAGCCAATGGCTCCTTTTTCGACTGAGCTGTATTTCTTTCTAATTCGCTAAAATTCCGAAAAGCAGACTTCATTTTCCATTCCTCCTTGATGGATTCATTATAGCATGTCATATGCCGGACCGTCTAACAGGCGCACTACAGGTGAACCTTTTTATAATACGTTAATCAGAAAAGAATCCGGCAGCGTAATACGCTGCCGGATATCACGGGAAAAATATTTAATTAGAACTCGTAGCGTAGGCCGAGGTTATAGGTTCTGCCCTGAATAGCCTCGCTGGCGTAGAACTTCCTGTCTAGGACATTGTCGATACCAAACTGTACAGACCATTCTTTGGTGAACTTGTAGTTCAGATAAAGATTCATGACGAAGTACGGATCCTCAGAGCCATACTCGCCGGTGATTGCATCACTTGCCTGACGAGCGCTGACAAACATACCATCAAGTACACCAGTGAATTTACCCTGCTTATACTCGATACCGGTCTGAAACAGATGACGCGGTATTTCATTGTTCTGCTGTGTCATATTATTCATTCCTCGACCAGAATTTTCACCCTCCTGCCATGTATAATTCAGATATGTGCTCCAATGCTTGTCAAACTCATGCGACACCTCAAGTTCAAACCCTCTTCGCTTGCCCTCATTGCAATTTTCATAGCGTTTTCTACCACTATAGGGTACCAAGAAAATAGCATCCTTCGTCTTTGAATAGAAGAGCGTCGTTCCTAACTTGGTCTTCTTTATTTTTTTCTTGAAACCAAGTTCAAAGGTATCAGTCTTTTCCGGTTTCAAATCTGGATTTGGATAAGTTTTTGACATTCCGGAATTCGCATCTCTGTACAGCTGGAACAATGTTGGGGTATTAAAGGAATGCCCATAGGAAATATAGTAGCTGGTAGTATCCTGAGGATGCCATTCAAACACAGCCTTTGGACTGAATTCCGTAAAGGATGACGAGGGAATCTTAACAGCGTCATTGAATCCATCATATTTCTTATAGCTGTCAATACGGCCACCGACATATATGGTGAAGTACTTGTTGAAATTATATTCATCCTGAATAAAGACGCTTATACTCCGAGCTTTACCACCAGTTATAAGAGGAGTACTTCCCCAGCCAGATGTGCTTTCCGGATCTCGCCAGTTGCTCACCTTAAGGTTCATCCTCTTTATCTCTTCATTCTTGTAATTTGCACCGGCTGTTAAGGTATGCTTCTTCAGCTCCCAGGTCTTCTGCATATCCACACTGATATTCTTGTTGGGATAATAGTAGCTGGTTCCTTCTCCCTGATAGTTGATGCTAGAAGCACTGCTTGGAGCCTCACTATATCCGTCACGATATATATCCTGATACGAAGCATTAACTATCCACTGATTCTTTTTATCCGTATAATTCAGTGTATGAAGATTATTCTTTCGCAACCCATTATAACCAAGGAAATAAGATGGAGCTAACTTTATTTTATCGCCATTCTGTGTCGTGTAACTCTTTCCCGGTGCTCCCCAAAATGGTAGTCCTCCCATAGTAACATAAGTCCTCGGGTTATTATAGGAGTACTCATACTCTGCATGACGGTAGGTATACTTCAACGATTTATTTTTATCAAAATTATACTTTACTGCAAACGATACATTTTCTGTTTCGGTTTTTCTCTCACCGCGTTCACCGATTAGATAGTCTCCGTTTGCCATCTGCGGCACATTTATAGTCCCAGCGGATATGCCAGAGGTAACTGGACTAGCAGTCTTCCTATATCCACTAAAACCATCCGTCTGTCTCTTTTCATATCCAACATTAAATGACCACTTGTCATCTAATTTGGTACCAATATTGACAGCTTTTTTCCAGGTGCTGTTGCTCCCATAGGTCAGAGTAACATCACCGGACAGCTGCTTTGACGCTTCCTTCGTAATGATATTTACGACGCCGCCAACTGCGCGGCCACCGTAAAGTGCCGAACCTGCACCGCGAACTACCTCGATGCGCTCGATAGACTCAACGGGAATTAGGTTCAAATCCGGCTGTCCATTCCATGCATTGTTAAGAGGAGTGCCATCCTGTAAAAAAAGTATATCCTGGCTACCGAATCCACGAATCTGAACATTGCCATAAGGATCTGTCGCAGGGCTTATATAAATACCAGCCTTGGTCTTGAGCGCATCATTTACATTGTTAATATTGCGATAATGAAGTTCTTCCTTAGTAATGACCGTCGCATTGGCCGGAACCTGGAATATATTCTTCTCGGTTCTTGTCGCTGTTACCAGCATTGGCTCCAGCACGAACTCTGCCACCTCTGCCTCAGCAGTCTTTTCTGCCGGCACGTCTGTCGCTGCTTCCGCAGCCCAGGCCGTCCCTGTGTACATGGTACTGCCGCAGACCAGCGCCGTCAGCAGCATCTTCTTTGAGTAATTCACGCAAAAACCTCCATCATTTAATCCTCGACCAAGATAAGCCTTGTACTCTAACTTGCTGGCCGATTTTTTAATAACGGGTTATATGGTAATGTATATAACAACTATACAGTCAACCGATTATATCCAATTATATCCAATTTTTATCATAAATTATCGCAATCTTGTCATGAATATGATATAGTAATGTCATCAAACATAATGGACACAATCAACACATCAGGAGGAAATTCATATGCGATATATCAAGATACTCCTTCTCTCCGCCGCCATTGCTTCCATATCGCCTCTCTGCTCCGCAGCAGAGCAGTCCGACTCTATCCCCGAATGGCACCTGTCCAGTACGGAGGAATTCTCACTCTATCGGTCTGATGCTACAGACTGGGTATCCTGTCTGGACAATCAGGTCGGCTCCTTCGCCTACGATGCCAATTCTCTAAGCTATGGCAAAGATGGTGAGAAGGATAACACACAGCTGGTAGAGGTAACCGTCCGCACAATCTTCGCAGAGTCTCCTGCTCTAAAGAGACTGCAAGAAAAATACAAGCCCCAGCTGAACACTAAGGAAAAGGTCACATACTGGCTCATGAAGATGCAATTTGACATAAATAGAAAATGCTACACCGTTTTGGAGACCGAATACTACACCAACAAGAACAAAAAAATAGACTCCGTAACAGGTACTGGTGAAATGAAACCTGTTCCTGCGGAGTCTTTTGCCTCTGCTATGTTTAATATATGTAAAGAGTGGAGTACGAAAAAATAAGCTGCGAAACTACTTGTACTTTACGCAAATACTGATTACATCAATGTATTCTTTCCTATCGGCTGTCATCCAGTGGTTTCTCAGCGGCATGATATATAAATCTCCTACCGGGATCAACTCATTCTTATGCAGGTAATCCCATATTTCCCCGATTATTCTTTTCCGGTTGGAATGAAAGCTCCCATTGATATACTTCACCAGATATATTCCGGCTTTCTGTATCCCTATTCTTTCTACTCCGTTGTACTCTGGAGAGATTACGGAGAAGAAGGCGCATGGTCTTGCATTTTCTTTGGACTCCAGGTCGTTCTTTGATACTATCCAGCCAGCTCCCCTGTCCCTCAGTCCGGTGTCAGTCAATGCATCCAGATTGTGCCGGGAAAAAGAGCTCAACACGTCCCCTCCCAAGATACTTCTGTCTGTCACGATTATCTTCCTTGCGTCTCGATATTCCAGCATAAATGCTTCCAATGGATATTTATGCTGGTCCTCCATCCTGTCAATTATGCCGGTGATGACAGCTTTTATCCTCATGGTCTTCTCTATAATGGAATTGCATTCCTCTACCTTCTGCTCTAGCAGCTCTTTCAATGACGCTTCGCTGCGATTTTCTATATGTCTCTTTATTGCTTCCAAAGACACATCCAGCTTACGAAGATTTACAATTATCTCCAGTATTTGATATTGATGGATGCTGTATTCCCGATACCCATTCTCAGAGATATACTCAGGATGGAGCAGGCCTATCTTGTCATAATACAGCAAGGTTTGCTTACTAATTTCAAAGAAGGAAGCCATCTCGCCAGCCGTATAATATTGTTTTGGCGGATGATTGAAGGTCATATCCATAGCATTCTCCTCATATAAGGATTTACTAATTATAGTTTTATGATCGCAAACTATATAGCCCCTACACACATAAATATAAAACGTAAATCATATGGTTATTTATATTTATTATAACACAAGGATATATTATGACAAGCACAAAAAAATCTATTTTTTTCTAAGACAAACGACCCTAAAAACATGCTATAAGTCTCCATTTTTTCTCGCCCTAACTAAAAAGAGGAAATATCTATTTAATATAGAATTAATCAATTGAAAGGTACGAATTGCATTATTTCTCTGTTTCGAGATTATTCACGACGAGGTGACAAAGCTAATGGCAAAAATCAGCATTTCAAAAGGTCAATTCCTGCACCGGCAGGGCGATGCTGTAAATACACTTGATTTGCTGCTGAATGGCAGCGTCTCGGCACATTACGGCGACTCCTTTACCGTACCGGCAAAAAGCGGTGTTATCCTCGGCGCCTTCAACAAACCCGGCAGCCAGTATGACTGCGACCTGGTGGCCGCTGAGGACTGTACTTTTATCACATACGAATACAACTATCCTGCCGACCTGATTGCTGCCATTGAGTCCACGCCCTCTATTGCCCCGGCAATAGCCTCGGCAATGACGGCATATCTGAACTCGCTTTTCAGCGAGCTGGCCGCCGCCTATGAAGATGCCTGCTCTCTGGTACGCACTCTGAAATCCAACTATTCAGAATACAGAAACATCTGCGCTACCCTGATGACTGCGCCGAAAAAGCAGGAAATGATAGAAATACTTTTCGAGCCGCAGAAGCCGGACCTGCTTTACAGCTGGCAGATGGATTTGTGTCAGGCCTATGTCAATCAGGATGAACTGCTCCGCAAGAGCTATTACACGGCCGACAGTGCATTCTGCACCGGAACCATTATGCTGGCAGCACAGACCGCTCCCGGTATAATGCAGCAGATTGATTCCCTGGCCGCCTTCGTAAGTAGAACAAAGCAGGATACTCTGGAATTCACCATAGAGTACCGCACCCAGAAAGCCAAAGTCGATGAAGCAGTCCGACAGGATGCCATGGGCTCCGGCAGCAGCAGTCTGCCGTCTATCAAGAACGCCCTTGATACAATTTTGGCCTTCGCCGGCATAGAGCACGAAACTGCCGACACCTTCAGAAGAAATATTGCTGCCTTTATGAAGGCCCCCGATAAGGCGCAGAAATCCGATACCCTCATCAGGATTCGCCGCGAAATCACCGCCACCTTCTATCAGATATACGAAGCTGCCTTCTTTAAGAGTCTGGAGGTAGAAGACATTCCGGCAGAGGTCAGGATGTTCTTCCTCTTCGGCTTTGTAGATGAGAATCTTGCTGGTACGGAAAATACGGCTGAGCTTTACAAGCACTCTCTTCTGTGGGAAAGCGACCCGGAGGGCAAGATCGTCACCGCGTACGAGTGGCTCCTCAAAATCTTCCGAGGGGAGGCTCCACCGTCCAAGAACGAATTCGATCAGGACTGGGCCGACTGCGTCAGGGAAGACCTCCGCACGAATACCATTACTAAGAAGGTTGCCGATGATTTACTGGCAGATACCAGGGCAATGGTAAAATTTGAGCTGGATAATATGTTCAAGAGCGCCAACAAAATGACCTTTGGCAGCTTCTTCTCCTTTATCCCCGCCTTCTACAAGGAAAATGTATCCATGCCTCTAGAGAAGTGCCTCCTCTCCCCTGCTGTAATACGCGACACGATAAACAGCATTAAGGAGATTGACTACAGCTGCTTCTATCGTCCCACTCTGGCCTCCTATATAGACCTGAAAATCAACCACTTTGAATACAATGTCGAGGTTCTTCCCTATGTAATACTGATGCCAAATATGGGCAGCCGCGGCGTCATGTGGCAGGAAATCGAAGGTCGTCTGAAGCTGACTCCAGCCCACATGATGGTATCCATATTACACCTGCCGAACATAGAGAATACCATGCTGAATCTCTGCGGCAAGTTCAGATGGGAAATGTGCCGCCGTATTCAGGGCGTACATTACAGCGATATCCGCGAGCATTCCCTGACTGCTGAATATATCAACTACCTGCAGTTCTACAAGAAGAACGGCGAGCTTTCCGAGGACGTGAAGGAAAAGATAAAAGCCGCTCTCTCCCGCTGCCACAACAGCTACAGCGAGGTCTTCGTCTCGGAGTACGAGCTGTTCATACGGCATGAAGTCAACGGCATGTCGAGGCTCAACAAAATCGCCCGCGAAATTCTTTTCAAATACTGTACTTTCGCCAAGAAATACAGAGATTCACTCATAAACAACCCGAAATTTGCGCCGCTTATTTCCCGCTGGAATGCAAAGCGCGCTGCCAGAGAGCATTCCATCGGCTTTGTTCAGGTGAAATTTGAAAAGGCCGCCAAACCTGTTCCGGAGGAAATCCTGCAGGAAATGGAATATGTAAAGCTGTGAGATAATATCGGCCCTGAAAAAAGGCTATGAAAACGGCATATACATCAATAAGGGGACCGTGAAAAATGAGTAATCATTTTTCACAGTCCCCTTATTTTTGCGTAAAATTCAAAACTGCCGATACTTACTATTCCAGCAGTCTGGCAAAATCCTCGTTCAGCCTGTCTGCTGCCGTTTCCTGCAGCCTGCGCTGCGTCTCCGTCCAGGCATCCCTCTGCTCCTGCTTCTTCTCTATCTGCCTTATCATGATATCCAGCTCCTTCTGCTGCGGTCCGCCCTTTACCGCCCGATGAGCAACGATGGCAGCCGGATTCAGACAGGCCCGGAATTCTTCCTCCGTCAGGGGCAGCTCCCGCGGAATATCCCGGTCTGCCGCGGCCAGAGCCGCATATATCTCCCTTGCCCTGTCGTAGGGAAATGCCGACGGGGTAATCTCATGCGCCCTGGCATACCCGACTATTTCCGAAGCGAAATGATGACCTGTACGGAAGGGAACATTATATGTCCTCATCAGCTCGTCGGCCACTTCCTGCGAGGCAGTCCAGTCAAGGTCAAGCTCCTCAAGACTTCTTTCCGGATTTATCACCAGATTGTTGAGTATCTGATTAAAGCCTCTCACTGCAGCCGCGGTATCCTTCAGCAGCTTGTGCGAACCGCCCCGTCCATCGGCCATTCCCGCAGGAATATTGTGCGCTCTGAAGAGGGAGCCTGTTCCGTCTGCCAATATTGTTGAGCTCTGAGTTCTCACCCGATTCAGCAGTCCCGGATTTCTCTTCTGCGGCATCGCGCTGGACACATAGGTATTCGTCCCACCCTCCTTCAGGATAATCCACGGTCGGGGCTGAGCATACTGCTGCATTATTTCTTCAATGAAGCTGCCCATGTGAAGCGCAATCGTATTGCATACCGCAGCCGCTTCTACCGGACTTTCTGCCGAATAAATCTGACCCGCATCGTATGTATTGTACGCTATCCCGTCAAACCCGAGATACGACGCCATTCTTTCCCTGTTAAGCGGCCAGCCCGTGCCATTGAGAACCATCGCTCCCATCGGAGAACGATTCAGCCGCCCATAGTATTCTCCCAGCCGCTCCATATCGCGGTCGAAAGCATACGCATATCCCAGCAGATAATGGGCCAGACTGTTTGGTTGAGCCGCCACGCCGTTTGTATAATTGGGAATCAGAGTCCCTTCGTTTTCCTTTGCCAGCCGGAGCAGGGATGCCTGCATATCATTCATCGCTGCCGCAAGATTTATCAGCTCTTCTCTTGTTTTGGCAAAGGTTACCGTACTCAGCATATCCTGACTGGAACGGCCCGCATGAAGCACGGTGATTTCCTCGCTGCCGCAGGCCTTTATCAAAAGCGGCTCAAAGGTGATTACCAGCTTTGGTCTCTCCGCTCCCGACTTTGCTCCGTCTTTTATGACCTGCTCTATACTTTTGGCAAATCGTCCTCCCTGTTCCTCAGTTATGAGGCCCTCATCCGTATTGATAACACAGCTGGCCTTATTTATCTGCCCAAGCCAGTAGAAATTGTCATGCACCTCTCCTGCAAATCCGGTGTTTGCTGCCATCATCCCTGCCATGGTCATCACTCCCCACTTTTTCACTTGCGCATCCGCTCCTTCGTGTTATAATCGTCTCTAATCCCACATTTTTATCGTTAATAGTATTATACTGCTAACTCCGACAAGATTGCGAGGATATTTTTCCGCACACCCACCATTACAGGCAATAAAAGAAAGGATGACTCCTATGCGTAAAAGCTTCGGCCCCCAGTCATGGCTTTATCCCATGCCGGTTCTTATCATCGGTACCTACAACGAGGATGGCACCCCCAATGCCATGAACGCCGCCTGGGGCAATATCTGTGACTACACGAAGATTACCCTGACCCTTGACAAGACGCACAAAACTACCGCCAACATCCTCTCCCGCAAAGCCTTCACCGTCAGCCCAGCTACCGAAAGCCAGCTGGCAGCCGCCGACTATGTAGGTATATTTTCCGGCAAGGATGTCCCCGACAAATTTTCCCATTCCGGCTTCACAGCCGTAAAGAGTGACAAGGTTGACGCCCCATCATCGAGCAGCTGCCCATGACGCTGGAATGCCGAATGCTTTCCTACGATGAAGACAGCGAAATCCTCATCGGTGAAATCGTTGACATCAGTATAGATGACTCTGTTCTGGCAGAGGACGGCAAGGTAGACATTACCAAACTGTCCCCTATCAGCTATGACCCGGTGCGGGCCTTGTACATGAAGCTTGGCAATGTTGCCGGTCATGCATTCCGGGACGGCAAAGCTCTGTCGGAGTGATTTCTCTACCGACACAAAATGTCCCACCGCGACAAAACGACCCATCCTCGGACGGGTCATTTTTATATTACTCCTCAGCTTTTATATTCGATTATCACATACCCTGGCAATCCACTACAAAAAAATGAGCTATCGCCCCATGGAAGTTATCATCATCAGGGAAGAGCTGGGACTCTGAAGACTTTTATAGAAAAAAGGGAGGTATCCTGCAATGAACAATATGATTTCCGAAGCATTGGCTTTGGGATTCTCAGGCGCCGCTATTATCGGCACAGACGAGCTTGTCTATGTCCCGAAATATCGGAAATACTGCGAAGAAAATCTCTGCGGAAACTACGGCAAGCTCCCCGTCTGCCCGCCGGCCTGCGGCACCAGTGACCAAATGCATGAAAGGCTGCTAATGTATAAAAACTGCCTTGTACTGCAAAGCGAATTTCTCCCCGAGGAGAAAACCATGGAAGAATTTATCCGTGGCAAAAGGCTGCACAACGAGCTTACGGAAAAGCTGCTGGACAGGCTGAAGCTGGACAACATACTTGTAATGTCCTCCGGCCCGTGGAAGAAAAATTCCTGTATGTCAGCATATTCCATAGATGCCGACGCCATGGCAAAAGCCTGTAACATGATTTGCTGGGGAAATGACGGAATCATTCGCTACTTCTCAAGTGTCCTTTTTAACTAAATCTGTCTTTCCCGTCTGTACTTATTTCAATACCACAATGCATAAAAATAAGCGGCACCCCCACCCCGGAGGCTCCGCTTATTTTTATGCCGTAAATATCCGCATCACTTAGTATCGAAAAGATATCCTGCCCTGCAGACCGAATCACTTCAGCCACTCAGCTAAAATTGGAGCCGCATATTCTCCCATCTTCTCGTAAACACCCGCCCTTGGGTGCCAACCGTCAACGAATGCCTTTCCCAGAGCATCCTTACTGCTCCCTATTGCCGGCTGCAGATCGAGAATAAACGCCCCCTCCCTCTTTTTTATTTCCTCCCGCAGAGCCTCTATTTTTTCATTGGCCGATGAATCCCCGCTCAGCAGAGGAAGTACGATGCAAAGCTTCCAGCCTTTTTCTCTGGCCAGCCCCTTTACTTTCTCTATTGTTTCGAGGGTTGCTTTTCCCGGGCAGCATTGAATTACATCATTTGCCCCGCCGAAGAAAAGCACATGCTTTACAGCTTCCGGCAGTGGCGTATACCTCATATTGTCCAGAATATCATCTGTAGTAGCGCCGCAGACTCCCTCATTGATAACCATGACTCCATGCTTCTTCTCCAGCACAGCGGTCCAGCTGTACTCCGGAGAAAAAGGAAATCCGTATATCAGAGAATCCCCGAAGCAGGCCAATGTTTTCATACAGGTCTCTCCTTTTCCGGCCGCACGCCAATTCCGCCGCCCGGCATTTTCAGCTTCCCCTTAGGCATGTTCCTTACAGGACAGTCTGCCTACTGTCAGACAGAAAACCGCCACAGCATCCGCCTGCTCTGCCGTAAAATCCCAATGACGGCTGGTGTAATGCTTCATAATCCCGGTAAGAGCAACGATTTTCTCCTCACTGTCCTCTACAAGCTCGACAGCTCCGGTACCGATGAGCGACTTGAATGCAGCACTATGGCTGCAGGCCTTATCGCTTGGATGCAATTCAAAACCCGTCTCTATTTCAAAGCCGATTCCCTTCCTGCCACCGGTCTTTGCGATTAAATCCAGCTTTCGCCCTTCCTTCGCACCGTGGAAATACAGCTTCAGCTCCCCCTGAGGCGCACCGTCCTCCGGCAACTCAGTACCTGCCTCCGACCACTGCCAGCCATAATTGAGCGGGACTATATAAACTTCCTGTGCCTCACTGTCATAGAACCCCAGACGGCACACCTTCGCCTCATCAAGGATTGCCGTAATCCTGCCGATATCTCTAACCTCACGGTCTTTGCGCCGCATACCGATTCCCCCTCTCCTGGTAGATACTGTTTTTCTGTTGTAAATTCTGTTTATATTTTATCAGACATTTTATCTGCAGTACAATAGTACATCATATTTTCCGGGCCTGCCGGATGTTTTTTGCGATAAAAATGTGTCTCTTAACAAAACTTTTTATAATAAAAATCGCATAAAACCTCCCGTCATTACTGGATTCTTATTGACATTATGTTTGCACAATGTTATATTTGACGCAAGAATTGACGTCAAATTTTGCGTCACATCACCCTACCGGGTAAATTGACAGGGAGGATACCATATGGCAAAAAAACCGGAAGATATAGGCCGAATTCCCAGCCGGGTTTCCAAAGAAGCCAAGGAACGACTGGATGAACTCGCCAGTGCATCAGGCAGAACCCAGACTTCGATTATTGAGGAGGGTATAAAAATGGTTGCCAAGCTCAGAAAACCGACCGCCAAAGCGATTGTAATCGCCAGTGATAAGGGCGGTATCGGAAAAACCACCGCAGCAGGATGCCTTGGCCATAGCCTCACCAAGCTTGGCAATAAGGTTCTTCTCATAGACTTCGACCATCAGGGCAGTCTGTCCGAGCTGCTGCAATATGACCCGGAATACAACTATCAGGCCCGGATGACCGGCTCCAGTCTTCCCCATCATATCACCCTGACCGATGCTGTATTTGAATACACTAAGGATGAGCCCGGTTCCATAGAAGACTACATTCTCAGCACCTCTGTTGACAACCTTGATATTATCGCTGGAGATGACGGCCTAATAAATGCCTGCAAGGAAATTCGCAGTTATAAAAATGACTACGGCATCAATATATTGAAGCGCATCATTCAGGCTGTTAAAGACCTAGATAAATACGACTATATCATTGTCGACACCCATCCTGATCTCAACGAAGATACCAGCTCCGTTTTCCTTGCTGCTGACTGCGTCCTCGTTCCCACCACGCTCGACAAAAGCTCTATTAAAGCCATTATCCGTATGATTCGCTTCGTAAAAAAGATACAGATTGCTTCTCCGGAGCTTTCTCTCCTCGGCGTATTCTTCAACATCGTCGAGCGGGGCACACAGTCAACCGACCTGGCCTATGAAGGTGTCACCGATACGCTTCCTGCTGAGATGCTTTTCACCACTCAGATTTCCCGCGGTCAGGTAGCAAGACAATCCGAGCTTCGTTCAGAGCTGCTTACCGTACGGCGACCAAAGGACAAGATTTCTCTCGAATATATGAATCTTGCTAAAGAGGTGGTGAGCAGACTTGGCTGACAAAATTAAAGGAAAGACGCTCCTGGGACTCGGCTCCTTCGATATTAGTACCGATGCTAAGATTGCTCCCGAAATAGGCGCCAGCGGACTATTATCAAAGGAAAAAGCCAAGCAGGACGCCATCAGGGCCGATGAAAATTACCGCAGATTATACAAAGGCTGCACCGATTCCGTAATAAAGCTTGACCTGCTTGACCCTGCTCCCAATGAATGGAATTTTTTCCCGCCTTTGGAAGAAAATCGTTTTGAAGAGCTTGTCACCAGCATCGACAAGGACGGTCTCTGGTGTCCGATTGTTGTCTGGGCCCGGCCCAACGGCAGATATACCATCCTCGGCGGTCATACCCGCCTCCGGGCGTATAAAAAGCTCCTGGAGGATTACCGTGCTAAAGGAGACAGCGTAAAATCTTCCCACTATTCTTCCATTCCGGCGAAGGTATATGCCTACGGCACACTGACCGAGGCTGATGCCCGGCGAATCTGCATCCTGAACAACGGACTCGGCAGAGCAAAGGAAGCACCCCAGCTTCAGCTCAAGTCCGTTCTGGAAATGGTGAAGCTGGAAAAGGCTCACTCCTACTACGGTGATGGAGATATTCTTCAGCGCGTCGCCAACACATTTGGTATTTCCCGCAGTCAGGCAGGCATATATACGCAGATTGCAAAAAAACTGATTCCGGAATTCCAGAAGGAATACGGCCTGCGACTGGCCACCACCAAAGCCCGTCTCATATCTTCCCTCCCCCCCGCTGTCCAGCGTGAGCTTTTGACTCAGGATTGGGAAAATATGAAGCCGCCTGAGATAAAGGAAAAGTATATAGCTAAAACACTTTTCCAGTCTGACGGCCTTAATGTTGGCTGTTCCCTCCTAATGAAAATCACCAAAGTTCTCTCTGAAAATCCCGTTAAAATGCAGGTAACTGTAAAGCTCAGGACCGGAGAAGAAAAAACATTTATCCTCTCTGCTCAGGAAGACTAAAAAAAGACGAGTCGCGAAATCGACTCGCCTTTTCTATTTTTCTTACCTATTCAAATT
The DNA here is from genome assembly GCA_017383125.1 of Schwartzia sp. (in: firmicutes). Taxonomy (GTDB): domain Bacteria; phylum Bacillota; class Negativicutes; order Selenomonadales; family Selenomonadaceae; genus RGIG250. The sequence goes on along the minus strand of JAFNYY010000005.1, from coordinate 30,061 downwards.
CGTCTATTAGTAGACGAATCTTCAATATACCGGAACAGAATCAGACACTGCTCCTATCCCTTCTTATATTCTGTATCGCTGCAACAAGCGTCTTCACATCTATCGGCTTCGCTACATGATCATTCATGCCTGCCGCCAAAGCTGCCTTCCGGTCCTCCAGAAAAGCATTTGCCGACATTGCAATGATTGGCACCTCCGCCTTTTGGGAATCTGGCAGCTTCCTTATAGCTGCCGTTGCTTCGTATCCGTTCAGCCTGGGCATCTGAATGTCCATAAGTATGAGATCATAGACGCCGTCAGACTCCCGGCCAACTTTCTCGACAGCAATGTCCCCATCCTCGGCCAGTTCGACCCTCGCTCCGAGGCTCGACAGCAATACCTCCGCAATCTCCCTGTTAAGCTCGTTGTCTTCAACCAATAAGATAGACATACCATACAGGGGGGATTTAATATCGGAGTTCATATCACATTCAATCATCTTTGTGATACATTCCGAAGAAACCTCTGGTTCGGATTCTTTATAATCATTGATTTCAAGCTCAAGGGAAACAATAAATTCGCTTCCCTTGTTCTTTTCGCTGGATACGGTAATCGTTCCGTCCATCAAGTCCACAAGGTTTTTCGTGATTGCCATTCCCAGTCCGGTTCCCTGCACACTATTGACAGTAGAAGCCTGCTCTCTTGAAAACGCTGTAAAAATAGATTCCATGAAATCGGGACTCATCCCAATTCCTGTATCACGAACAGAGAAGGTATACAATCCGTATCCTGCCCTGCTACCGGCTGACTGTGAAACCTTTACCGTTATTGTTCCTCCGTCCGGAGTAAACTTTATTGCATTGCTTACACAGTTTATCATAACCTGATTGAGTCTCAGTTCGTCCGCCAGTACTCTGCTGTTTTCTATGTCATCCGTATCGAACAACAATACCTGATTCTTTTTCCATGCCTGCTCTTCAAACATATATTGAAGACCGTTTATTACTTTCCGCAGGCTGACTACGCCTAGTTCGATTTGGACTTTTCCTGACTCAATTCGGCTCATCTCAAGGACATCGTTTATAAGCGCCAAAAGATGCTCGGATGAAATCTTTATCTTATCCAGACATCTTGTTATCTTTTCCCTATCCTCAAGACTTGTGGCTGCTATCCGCGTAAATCCCATAATGGCATTTAGCGGCGTACGAATATCGTGGCTCATGCTGTTCAGGAAAGCCGTCTTCGCCTTACTGGCACGTTCTGCCTGCCGCAAAGCATCTTCTATTATCTGACGATGACGCTGCTCCTGCGTTACGATAGCATCAACATTTCTGAATCCGGCAATTATCCTGTCTTTATCTAATCTGTGGTACACGCACTGAAAATGACGGACTCCCTGCTTAATGGACCTGTAATTAAAGGTGTATTCTTCCTTGGTCTCAAGCTCTCTGATAATATTATCCATTTTTCCGGCCCGATACAGAGCCTTTCTGTCATCCGGGTGAACGCAGGAATTTATATAGTATTTCCAGGCATCATCATAACCCAGCCTGAGAAAGTCACCGTTCTCTACATTTTCGACCTCGAAGCCGTCCTGCTTCCTGACCTCTATCGTCTTGTCGACCGTATTGACCAGATAGACATTGGCAAATTCATGGGTTAATACATTGGATACCAGCTGCGCATCCTGTAGTTTTCTATGCTCCTCTTCAAGCTGCTGCTGCGTTTCATGCAAGACCCTCTTTACCGGAGTTACATCTTTAAGGTAACCGCATATAAGAATCCCCTGTCCGGAATAGTCAGTATCCATCACACGCCGCACCTGACATCCATAACTTCCCCGGAGGGTTTGAAAATCCGGTACTCCAGCTCTGCCGCTTTTCCGTCCTCTAAGTCATTCTTATAAACCAGGAACTTTTGCAAGTTCTGAGGCGCGATGCTTTTCCTGAATCCTTCATATACCTCCTCCGGGGGCAAGCCGGCTGGGACTGACATAAGATTGGCTATCCATTCATCAATATACAATTTGGGCGCACCTTCCCCCAGGAGGAGTTTCCACATTCCAATTTTAGCAACCTTTAATATTTGCGGAATATCCCGCTGGAAAGAAGAGATTCCTTTGCTGTCAATGATTACTCGTTCCATAGTATTGTCCTCAGCACGACAGTTAACCTCTATATAGATTAAATATATCATCCTTATCTTTTATGGTCAAGACGCGATAATTTGCGAGTATCTTTTTCCTATCCTGCATTTAGATCAGGTTTGATGAGTACCATGTTTTTACGGGATAGCTTTTCGATACTTAAACTATCTGTTGCTATCCATTCCCAGCAGATTTTGTCTTGTTAATGCAGGAGGTAGCTTCATCTTCCTATTTTTATCTAAAAAGAAAAACAATATATTCTATTTTGATTCTTTTAGATATTGTTTTTTAATGCTTTATATTGCTTTATTATCGCGGAAAGCCTTATCTGTAAAGGGCTGCGTAATTTTTTGGGATAGGTATGTGATACTTTGAGAGAGAAAAAAGATACTTTTGGTGAGCAATTAGATACCGTTGGGATAGGAAATTGATACTTTGAGGATAGCAGAAGTATACTTTCGGGATAGATTTTAGATACCTGGCTGTGGATAACTCGGTGGATAACTACTAAAGCTTTGTGCATAACCATGTTATCCGGGGGTTTTCTGGTTCGTAGACCTCTGCCCTGGTACAGAATACGGTCAAGCGGCAGAAATCGTTTTAAGTAAGGATAGGTTTTCGATACCGACGCATGACGGGAGTATCCTGATTCTACATAGTATTCTTGGAAAAAACTGTCAGTTTAAAAAGAAGATGAAAATGCGGCTGTGCGGAGGATAGGAATTCGATAATGCGGGATAGAAAAAAGATACAAAAGGAAAGATGTCAGATACTGAAGGATATGAAAGAGATACCGAAGCATAGATTTAAGATAAAAGGGATAGAAATCAGATAGACATGTCCCTCAGATTTGAAAGTCAAATCAAGAGGATAGTTTTTCGATACTTATACAGGATAGTATTTAGATACTCTGGGATAGAAAAGAGATACAAAAGGAAAGCTTGCCGATACGAAAGGAATGTGTTAGTATACTAAAGGTAAGGAAGCCGATAACAGGTGTTTGAGCTGCTTCATACTGATGCGTGCGAGTAATGTGACAACGACTCTCCGAGATATCTCAAAAGTATCAGAAAACTATCATGGCCTGCTGACCGCTGCTCAGGTAATATGGACTTACCATTTGGGTGTCAAAAAACTATCCCGCGGAGGTCGAGGCTTTTTCGATTTGAAATTGAGCAACGAGGGTATTTTGGAAAAGTGTCAAAGAACTATCCCGATACCTCCCTGGAGAGTGCGATACAGCGCCAGTATTTGCGAGGTGTCGAAAGACTATCCCGGCTTGCTGACATTTTAAAATATATGCGGCTGCGTGAATTTTAAAAGAGTATCGAAAAACTATCCCACAGGTATCGTGCTCTTTACAAATCATGCATGGCTATATATTCTACATTAAATACTATGCAGTCTCATATCCGTGAAAAAGGAAGAAAGAAGACACCGCTTTCTATAGAAAAGTATCGAAGGACTATCCCGATGAGGGTCGTGAAACCCGTGACCAGTAAGGCCGGCATATAAGGTATCAAATAACTATCCCGGAAAATATTTCAGAGAAAGATATGGAGTACAATGCTTTTTCTGAACAGGTTGTATTTCAGAAGACAATGATTCAGGAGCGGCATTTCTGGTTATTGGAGTTTCTGCCGGTGGATAGGAAAAAAGAGAATCTGGTCTCGAAAAGCTATCCCGATTTAAGCGTTGAAGGGCAGGCCTGAAAAGACCTTTTGATGAAGTATCAAAAAATATCCTGACCGAAAATGCAGTTTTTATGTATTGCTTGTCGACGAGGAGGTAAATCTCTTGGCAAATAAAAAGGAAGAAGAACAGCAGACAAAATTTGAGCATCTCAATGATGTAATGGTCTATCAGGCCAATCCTCTTATTGAATCAAGAAAAACTTTTTCCATGAATGAAAGCAGACTGTTCTTCCTTGGATTGCAGCGCCTTCGTCCTCATCTTCCTAATGCGAAGTACTTTGATGATGAGTTTCCGGAAATCCATATCGACACAAAAGAGATTATCGACCTCTTTGGCGGCAACAAACGATTCTATACAGAGCTGCGAAAGACCTGTGAGAATATGGGTACGAAAGCGATTCGAGATATAAATGTTTCTTCGGACAAGAACAAGCCGGATTTTCGTGTGGTCCCAGTATTCAGAAAAATTGAATTCAGAGCATCAGAAGGACTGACAATTTGCTTCAATATAGAGACAAAACCGTATCTGTTGGAGCTGGAGGATATACCTTATACGAAGTTTCCTTTGAATGCAGCGTTTCAGGTGAGCAGCACCCACGCCCTGCGTTTGTTGGAGCTGCTGCTGCAGCACAAAAATATGCCGACGAAGAAAATAGTGCGAAACTTCACCATCGAAGAGCTGCGCAGGTATCTGAATCTGAAGGATGACGCCTATATGATCGACGGCAAGCTAAAGGTATCCTCCTTCAAGAAGAATGTTATTGATAAGCCAATCGAGGAAATAAATAAAAAGACAAAATATAAGGTTTCGGCGAAAACTCTCCTCAAGGGTGGCAGGACAGCAGGATACACTATCACTATGGAACGCTCGGAGGAGATAATCGCAGAGGAAAGAGCGGAGACAACACCGGAAGAAAACAGATCCTTCCTGGCATATAGACTTCGGCGGATTGGCATCAAGCCTGATTATGTTCCCGACAAGCTTATACAAGAGTATGGCGAGCGTTGGATCGAACATGTCCTGATGAAAATTGAACCTCTTTTAAAAGAAGGCAGATACAGCAATCCCGGTGGGTTTGTCCGATCTGTCATCGAGGACAGAGAGGAATACGAAAAACAGATGAAATACTGGGCGGAGATAGATGCTGCGGCCAGGATGAAAGAACGGGACGATAAACTAAAGAATCCATACAAGGAATAAAAATAAGGGAGCTGCGGCAGTAAAAAGCAGCTCCCTTCTTTGCGGCAGTTCTCCTGTTGTACAGATTCGTCTATTAGTAGACTTTTTTTAATTCGTCTACTAATAGGCGATTTCGGGAAACGAGGAATCATAGTGATAATAAATACTGGAATGCGGACAGACATACCGGCATTTTACTCTGAATGGCTTATGAATAGAATAAGAGACTGGTATGTACTAGTGCGCAGCCCCTACAATACACAGCAGGTAACAAAATATATACTGACACCGGATGTGGTGGATGTACTGGGTTTCTGCGGGTAGGGAAACATTTCCAATTTACAGAAAAAATAAGGCCATGATATAATAAAGCTTAGGACGGTAGAATAACAAAATATCCCACAGGAGACAGAAAAGGTATGAGCAATGAACAGAGAAGCAAGGGGATAAAAATCAGGACAGCTTCAAAGATAGGTGTCCTGATTGGGGTCGTTATATTTATATCTGTGATTTTCAGTATATCAAAAATAGAAAACAGCTATGACGAACTCGAAGGGAGAATAAGGCTTTACAGTCAGTCCCAAAGTCAGCTGACAAAGCTTCAGAAGGGCTCGGACTACATGACGGTTCAAACGAGGCTCTTCGTCATATCACAAAACGGCGAATATATGGAAAACTATTTCCGGACAGTCGACGGGGAATACCGAAATGAAGCCGTAAAAAACCTGACGGAGCTTATCGGTGAAAACGAAAGCTATATAGCGTCCCTGGAGGCGGTAAAAACAGCTTTTGCGGAATCCAATGCACTGATGGAATACGAACTTCATGCAATGAAGCTTGTTTCACAGATGGGGACATACACTGGAGAAAAGCTGCTGTCTGTTCTGGCAGCATATCGGCTGCCGGAAAACGAAGTGAATATATCCGATGAAGCAAGAAAAGCCATAGCCTTCGATTTGATTTACGGCAAGAAGTATCTCCGGGAAAAAAAGGAAATAGACACCAATATACAGAAGTCCCTTGCCGAACTCGGAGAAGCGATGAATAAGGACTCAATCGCAAGCACGCTGGCATTGAAGCAGGCTATAATGACATTGAAGGGTCTGCAGCTTGTTTCTCTGATAATTCTTGTTGCATTATTTGGCGGCATTGCAGTCCTTATACTGCGTCCCCTTAACCTTTATGTAAAGGCTATAAAGGCAGGCAAAACTTTTGAGGTAACAGGGGCATACGAATTCAAATACCTTGCCCTTACCTACAACAACATCTTTGAAATAAATAAAACAGCACAGGCACAGCTCCGGTACAAAATGGAGCATGACGCGCTGACAAATACGCTGAGCAGGCACGCTTTTGAGGAGTGGCGGGAGCTGCTCGGGAAAAGTCCCAAACCGATGGCTTTTGTCATAATTGATGTTGACCAGTTCAAGTCGGTTAATGACAAATTCGGCCACGAAGCAGGCGATGCTGCACTGGTAAGGGTGGCAAATGCGCTGAAGAGGGCCTTCCGGGAGACGGATGTTATAGCCAGATACGGTGGAGACGAATTCGTAGCACTGCTTATAGATACGTCGGCACAGGAAAAGGAGGCACTGGATAAAGCTCTTAGCGGGATAAATGAAGCATTGAAAAAAGCAGGGGAGGACGAGATAGCTCTGTCTGTGAGCATGGGCGTAGCCTTCTCAGAATCAGGATATACAGAAGAGCTGATGAGGCACGCAGACGAAGCCCTGTTCTATGTAAAGGCACACGGGCGGGCCAGTCACCACTTCTACGAAGCTTAAAGAGGGATAAATGAACAAGGACTAAAAATAGCCGACAGCCGGGATTCTTCCCAGGTTGTCGGCTATTTTCGTAAATGGATTGCCAAATGTATCAGAGCATCTCCAGCATCTGCTGCGGATTGTCGGCAGCCTTGGCTTTGCCCACTGCATTGGTGATGATGCCCTGTTCGTCGATAAGATATGTAGTGCGGACTGTACCCATAGAGATCTTGCCGTAGTTCTTCTTCTCCTGCCATGCTCCGTAGGACTCGATGACGGTATGCTCCGGATCAGAAAGAAGGGTAAAGGGAAGATTCTGCTTCGTCTCAAAATTCTTGTGAGACTTTATGCTGTCCTTACTTACACCGAGCACGACGGCACCCTTATCAATGATTTGAGGATAACGCTCAGCGAAGCCGCAGGCCTGCTTGGTACAGCCGGCGGTGTTATCCTTCGGGTAGAAATATAGAATTACCTTCCGCCCCCTGTAATCGGAAAGTGTATGATTTACCCCGTTCTGGTCGGGGAGAGTAAAGTCGGGAGCGGCAGATCCAATCTCTAGCATGGTGAAACCCCTTTCTTCTGTAAAAAACGGACTTATAAATAAAGCTTCCGCAGTTTTTTGACGGCCATCTTCATTTCCTTGACTACTTCATCGGGGCCGACTACCTTGATGCCGTCACCAAGACCGACCACCCAGCCGATGAACTGATTGCTCATAAAAATCTTAACAGTTGTCGTGAAATGCTCATCATCCTTCCTCATGATGGGGACATCTTTACCGAACCGGTCGACAATGACACCCACAAGATCATTTTTGCATTCTAGCTTGACGTGACATTCCCTGCCGTTGAACATACCGAAGTGGCGCTCGGAATAGCTGCTCATATCATGCCCGGCAAAATAATCGCTGCCCTCACGCTGAGACAACTCGAGAATTATAATATTCTGCATTTTATCTATCCGGTAATGCTTCATCTCTTTTGCTTCAGAATCAAAGGCGATGAGATAATAATTGTCATTCACCCAGGCGACAGACCAGGGGCTGAGCTTGTACAGCTTGTTGCCGCGGCGGGGAAGCAGCTCCTTTTTTGTAGACCACTGCAGATAGGTAAAGGAAATCATCCTGTCTCTGTTTATTGCAGCGTAGATTTTGTCGATGTTTTTAAAGCTGCTGCCGTTGATGGTCTTTACCCGGTCTGAAAGATATACCTGACGCTGAAGCTGTCCAGCCTGAAAGCGGCTGGTGAGTTTGCTGAGCTTTGAAATAAGCTCTCTGGACTTGTTCTCCGATACGAATCTGGATGCCTGTACAGCGTCTACGAGAATTTTCAGCTCTGAGAGGGTCAGGTCATACTTGGGCCTCAGCAGATGATAGAATACAGTCTGCTCCTTTTTCTGCTTCTCTATCCCATAGCCGGCGTCCGTAAGGCGTTCAAGATCGGCATAGATAGACTTCCTCTCTGCCGGAATATTATATTTCTCCATGTGAGAGATAATCTCGGCCATGGTTACGCCATGCTCCTGATCGGTATTCTCTTTTAGAAAATTTAAAAGGCGAAGAAGCTTCAGCTTTTGCCCGTTTTGTTTAGCCATTGTTGTACCTTCCTTTTAATTGTCAATATAGCACATTCCCGTAAGTGTATCAATGGGGAATAGACAGGATTGAAGCATGAGGACAGCGATAACGACCTGTTTACGGCAGCGGCATACCTGGGAGGGAGCGGAAATATATCTGACGGAACCGTAGTCAAGAGAGAATAGGGGAGGAGGCCTGCGAAGCTGGTCGGAGGGGTTGTAGGGGGCGGCCGCAGAAGCCCCGCTGTTGGACAAGGGATGGCCTTTATTTCGGGTGTTGGTGAAAATGAACTATGGCAGAGGGGTATAATTTTTAATTTTGCTCTAATTGTATTCTGTGGCGGAATGTTGTAGAATATAATTGGAAAGTACGAATATCCGTCTTATATGTCTTTGATAAGGAAGGAGTGTTGACGATGTTTAAGAAAACTGTTGCCGTGGCTCTGACTGCTTTGTCACTCTGTGCCGGTACGGTCTTCGCATCCAAAAGCGATGATCGATATGACCGCTACAATCCCGGTGCAGCGGTAGAGGAATCCAGCCGCAGCTATAAGGAGGCAAATGCCTACACTGCGGTATTGATTGGCTCTCAGGACGAGTATCTCAATCGGCAGGATTTGTTTTTCGAGATTATTAAGGACGAGATGAACGAAGACCGGAAGTACGGCACTCCGGAAATCGTATGTGATAGAGACCTGCAGGCAAAGTGGATTGAGTACTGCAACAGCACCATGCACACCGGTGAGCATATTCTCCAGCCGGATTTGCTGGTAGAGTTTGTCGCTCAGCAGGCGCGGCCTGTTCTCTTTGTTTACGCTACTGAGGACATTAACGATTCCCAGAAGAGAGTCTATGACGATGGCAAGTTCAAGACGAAGTATGTCGTAAGCCAGCGCTTCGTCGTTGTCCTTGTGGACAAGAACGGTATTTCCAGGAGGTATGAGTTTACCGCCGAGGGCGATAGTAGCCGCAGCCGTGACAGGGCGTTGGTAGATGCCTTTGAGGAGGGTGTGGAGCAGGGAGCTCATCTGCTTTTCCGTGCAAGGTAAAATACATCTGAGCCATCAGGAGCCTCGGCGTTTGCCGGGGCTTTTTCCCTGTATGGGAAGCCGCGGACGATATTTTTTTCTCCTGGGGGTGCAGAATAAAGGAGAATGTGGTAGTGCTGTCGAATAAGTTCAGAGAGAAATTACAGCAGGCAGATACAGGGGGAACGGGCGATGTCTCATCTTTCAGCAGGTGATGTAACAGAATTTTTTGGTATATGGCTGCCGCTTCTTGGCTATGTGAATAAGAGAAAGAAGCTTTTCCCGGAGCTGGATTCGATGAATATAGGGACAAAGATGGTTCCGCAGATTGCCAGCGAGATAGCCGAGCGGCTTTGGGATGAGGTATCCCTCATAGATGAATATGCAGGGGGAAATCCGGAGCTTACCCCAGAGGAGAGAGAAGTCCTTCTGTCCTGGAAAAGGGCAAAGACGGACAATTTCATATTCGAGCGGCAGCTGCGTGACGGTTCGGTATTCATCAATCAGGACAAAGAGGTGTATCTGGTAAAGGGTACCAGTATCGCTCTTGATGTGATGTTTAGCGGTAGAGTGCTGCCGCTGGCGCTGACGGCGACCCTTCTTCCTTTCAAGGGGTCAATAATTACCGACGGTCTGATAGGCCTGATGAATATTACTTACGGGGATGACCTGAAGAAAGAATTCCGGGATATTTACAACGATGCCCGTGAGAGGAATGTGATTATAACGAAAATCTAGCAGATGGGAGGAAGAAACATGAAGATTTCTGTCAATCCGGATGAGAAAATCGCGGAAGTAGTAAGAGAAGGCTTGAAAAGGACAGGTGGGTACTGTCCCTGCCGGCTGGAGAGGACAGAGGATACGAAGTGTATGTGTAAGGAATTTCGGGAGCAGATGGCGGATCCGGAGTTTGAAGGGTTCTGTCACTGTAGGCTTTATTACAAGAGCTTGCAGTAAGTGGTTTGAAATATCGGCGGGGCGGACCTTTGTCCGCCTTTTTTGTTTTGTCGGGGCAATGTAAGAAATTTTTTTCGGTAGGGATTTCTTATACTATCCTTTGGCGATTGAGGCGACAGTTTTTCCAGCTTTGCCAAAAGTCGAGATCATTCATCAGCATTTTATTTCCAGTCCGTTGCAGCTCAGGCAGCTGGTGGTAAATATTCTTACTAATGCCATCAAGTATAACCGCCCCGGCGGCAAGGTAATCACCATTATTAAGGAAACTCACTCGGATGAAAACACCGCTTTTTATGTATGCCGCAGGCCGGATATGAGGAAATCTGTCAGGGAGAAATGTCACGAAGGACGCATCAGATATTGTATACATTACTTAATGGTCGTATAGCTATTGACAAACCGGGGGATTATGATACACTAACTTCAATTTTATATTTTCGGCGATGAAAGAGAAGCGCAGTGCAATGTTTACAGAAAGCTGGCGGTTGATGCGAGCCAGCAGATGACCACTGTCGTTCCGCTCCGGAGCTTTGAGCGATGAGTTCAACGGGTGCTCCCGATACAGAGGTAAGAGATGGCTTTTATATAGTCGAATTTGGGTGGCACCGCGAGCAGTTCTCGTCCCATGTGGGACGGGAGCTTTTTTATTGGGTGAACAGTCCTCGGCTGAGCGGAAGCTGTTTTCTGCGGTTTATCTGTGAAAGGAAGAGGAATATATTTATGAGTCGAGCATATAATTTTAACGCCGGCCCTTCGGCAATGCCCTTAGAGGTGCTTGAGGAGGCCCGGGCAGAGTTTACCGACTATGCCGGCACCGGAATGAGCATCATCGAGATGAGTCATCGCAGTCCCGAGTACAGCAGGCTCCATCAGGAGACTAAGGAGCTGCTGCGTGAGCTGATGGAGATTCCCGAGGATTACGAAATCCTCTTTATTCAGGGCGGCGGTAGTACACAGTTCCTGATGGCGGCGGCGAATTTCCATACCAAGGCAAAAGCCGCCTATGTGAATACCGGTGTCTGGGCCAAGAAGGCTATGGCCGAGGCCAGGTTCTACGGTGAGGCCTATGAGGCTGCATCCTCTGCGGATAAGAATCACAGCTATATCCCTCAGAGCTATAAGCTGGAGCCGGATACATCCTATGTGCATCTTACCAGCAACAATACCATCTACGGTACCGAGTGGCAGAGCTTTCCTAAGTTCGATGTGCCGGTCATCTGCGATATGTCCAGCGATATTCTCTCCCGGAAAATCAATGTGGCGGAATTTGACCTGATATATGCCGGCGCTCAGAAGAATCTGGCTCCTGCCGGTGTTGTACTGGCTATCGTGAAGAAGTCCTTCCTGGCGACCTCCAGAGAGGACCTGCCCACCATGCTGAAGTACAAGACCTTTGCAGACAATGATTCGCTCTACAATACGCCGCCGGTTTTCTGCATTTATATGGTCAACAAGACCCTGCACTGGATAAAGGCTATGGGCGGTGTAGATGCAATCGCAAGGCGCAACGAGGCCAAGGCGAAGGTCATCTACGATGTCATCGACAACAGCAACGGCTTCTACAAGGGCCATGCAGATAAGGAATACCGCAGCAAGATGAATATCACCTTCAATCTTGCCAATGCGGAAATGGAAAAAGACTTCGTAGCCAAAGGAAAGGCTGCCGGCTTCGTAGGTATCGGCGGTCACCGTCTGGTAGGCGGCTGCCGGGCCAGCACTTACAATGCGGTGCCGATGGAAGCCTGCGAGGCTCTGGCTGAATTTATGAAGCAGTATATGAAGGACAATCAATAGTCTGATATTATCTGTGTTATATAGGAGGAAAATAACATGAAAATATTTGTATCGAATGATGTAAGCCCGGCCGGCGTAGAAGTCCTGAAGAAGCATCCTGAGTTTGAAGTAGATGTAATGCCCAACCTCAGCGAGGACGAGCTGGTCAAGATTATCGGTGAGTACGATGCCATGCTGACCCGCAGTCAGATTCGCTTCACCAAGCGTCTGATTGATGCAGGAACCAATTTGAAAGTAATCGGCCGCTGCGGCGTAGGTGTAGACAATATAGATATTCCGGCAGCTACTGCCCGGGGCATCGTGGTCTGCAATACTCCGGAGTCCAATACCATTGCGGCTACTGAGCATACCTGCGCCATGATTATGGCCATCACCCGTCATATTCCCCAGGCCCATCAGTCCATCCAGGAGGGCAAGTGGGACAGAAAGAGCTTTGACGGCGTCCAGCTTCAGGGCAAGACCCTGGGTATCATCGGTGTCGGCCGTATCGGCAGCCGCGTAGCAAAGCGTATGCAGGCTATGGAAATGACTACCATCGGCTACGACCCGTATATCACCGAGGAGCGTGCCCATCAGGTAGGCGTCAAGCTGGTAGACCTTGATACTCTGCTGGCTACCTCCGACTATATCACTATCCACACTCCGCTGACCAAAGAGACCACCAATATGATTAACGCTGAAGCCATCGCCAAGATGAAAGACGGCGTGCGCTTCATCAATGTTGCCCGGGGCAAGTGCATGGATGCAGATGCTGTCGCTGCCGCTCTGAAATCCGGTAAAATCGCCGGCGCGGCTATCGATGTTTATCCGAAGGAGCCGCTGACCGCTGATAGCAATCCGTTCCTCGGCATGTTCAATGTTGTTCAGACTCCGCATCTTGGCGCTTCCACTGTCGAGGCACAGATCAGCGTTTCCGTAGACGGTGCTCATGGCGTTATTGAGGCGCTGGAGGGTCGCCCTGTCATGACCGCGGTCAATATGAGCCCCATCCCCCGTGAGGTCGCTCAGGTCATTCAGCCGTATTTCCCGCTGGCAGAGCGTATCGGCAACATCGGTATTTACCTTGCCGAAGGCCCCATCAGCGAGGTAGAGATAGAGTATACCGGCGAGCTGGCTGAGACCGAGGTACAGGCTCTCAGCACCGCTGTCATAAAGGGCCTGCTGAATCCCATCCTGCAGGAAAGCGTAAACTTCGTCAACGCTCCGCAGCTGGCTAAGCGTCGCAATATAGATGTCCGTGAAATCAAATCCCATAAGCAGGGCTATTTCAGCACCACCATCAAACTGAAGGTCGTCACCAACAAGGGTGAGCATACCGTCATGGGTACCCTCTTTGACGGCAAGGAGCCGAAGATTGTCCGCATTGACGATTACCATGTAGACTTCTCCCCCAAGGGTATTCTTCTGCTTCTGCCCCATGCTGACCGTCCGAACATGATTGGTCAGATGGCAACCATTCTCGGCGGTGCCGGAATAAACATCAACGGCATGGTGGTAGGCAAGACCCTTCAGGATGGCACCAATATCATGGCCATTGCCGTGGGAGATGACATTCCCAATAACATCATGCTGCAGCTTCGCGGCATAGAAGGCATCCTCGATGTTAAGCTCATCGACTGCCGCCATTGATAATCAGCAGTTTTGAATTTGAGGTAAGTCAATGAATTTGTTTACTGCAACCGATATTCTTTTGCCGAAGATAGAGGATTTTTTCCGCTGGTCGGTCATTGCCTGCGACCAGTTCACCTCCCAGCCGGAATATTGGCAGGAGGTAGAGGATAATGTAGGTGATGCTCCCAGTACCCTCAGACTGGTGCTGCCGGAGTGCCGGCTGCAGCCGGGCTATGAGAAGCTGATTCCCCAAATCAATGCCAATATGGAGAGCTATCTGGAGCAGGGGGTGTTCCGGTGCTGTGCCGACAGCTATGTATATGTAGAGCGGACTCTGCTGAACGGTAAAATCCGTCGCGGTCTGCTGGGCGTAATAGATTTGGAGCAGTACAGCTACAAGTCAGATGCCAGCTGCTCAATCCGGGCAACGGAGCAGACGGTACTGGAGCGTATACCGCCTCGGGTCGCTATCCGTGAGAATGCTCCGGTGGAGCTGCCCCATATCATTCTGTTCTGCGATGAGACAGAGGATACATTGCTGGGGAACTGCGAGGCCAACAAGGGGAGTTATCCGGTGCTGTACGACTTCGACCTGATGTGCGGCGGCGGCCATATTACCGGCTGGCTCATCAGCGGCGAGGCGAAAGCAGCGGTAGACGACCTCTTTGCCGGATATGAAGCAAAGTGCAATGCCAAGTATCAGGGACAGGCTCCCGTGGTGCTGGCGGTAGGCGACGGCAATCACTCTCTGGCCACAGCCAAGGCCTGCTATGAAGCGGTCAAGGCCAAGCTGAGTCCAGAGGAGGCGGCTAAGCATCCCTCCCGCTACGCGATGGTAGAAATCGAAAACATACAGGACGAGGCACAGGAATTTGAGCCTATCCATCGTGTCATCGCCAGCTGTGATGTGAAGGGTCTGCTTGATAAGCTGCAGGCTGAAATCGGTGCGGCAGAGGGGTATCCTCTGTCATGGGTGGCCGGAGCCGAGCATGGCACGATAAAAGTCGACCCCACCAAGGGCAAGCTGACAGTCAAGATTGTGCAGGACTTCCTGGACGCTTATCTCTCTGAGCATGATGGCAGCATAGACTACATCCACGGAGAGGATACTGTAGAGGAGCTGGCAAAGGCACCTGATACCCTCGGCCTTATCCTGCCGCCCTTCGATAAGGGTGCGCTCTTCGACTCCATTCAGGCGCAGGGTGCGCTTCCCCGGAAGACCTTCTCCATCGGTCATGCGAAGGAAAAGCGCTATTATCTGGAAGCGAGACGAATTAAATAACCAGTACAGATAAAGCTGGAAACAAAAATCCGCAGACCTTCACGAAATGTGAACAGCTGCGGATTTTTATTTCAGATGATGCATACACCGACGGCAAGAAAAGGGGGCGTCCAGGAAAGGAAGATCAAGGCTTTATTCCTGCCCTGGCGTTAGGATGGCGAATCCTTGTCAGCGGGTACGCTTGCATTTTTTCGTTTTATATCATACCTATAAATGCCTGATGAACTGTCAGATCGTCGTCAAGCTCCGGGTGGAAGGCCAGGGCAATCTGATTTTTGTATCTGACACCGACGATGTTTCCGTCCACGACGGACAGAATTTCTGCCTCCGGAGCGGCAGATTCGACAAAGGGCGCCCGGATGAAGGTCATAGGGATGACACCCTTATCCCCGAAGGCGGCGGCAGTGTGAAAGCTGCCCACCTGGCGGCCATAGGCATTGCGCCGTACGGTCATGGGGATAGACCGGAAATATTCTTTGTCATCGTTGGAAAGCTTCTCCGCTAGAAGAATCATTCCGGCACAGGTAGCCAGCACCGGCATGTCGGCAGCAATCCATCCCCTCAGCGTGTCGAACATATCCAGTTCCTTCAGGAGCTTGCCCTGTACGGTGCTTTCGCCTCCCGGTAGGATGAGGCCGTCGTATTCTCTGTCAAGGTCTGATTTTTGACGAAGCTCGGCATACTCTATCCCCAGCCGGTCCAGAATTTTTTCGTGTTCAAGGAATGCGCCCTGAACTGCTACAATTCCGATGGCCATTATTTGCCTCTTTCAGCCATCAGCAGCTGAATCTCACTTTCGTTGATGCCGACCATTGCTTCACCAAGGTCTTCGGAGAGGGCTGCCAGCATGGCGGCATCCTTGTAGTTCGTTACAGCCTTGACGATGGCGTTGGCCCGCTTCTCCGGATTGCCGGATTTGAAGATGCCGGAGCCGACGAATACTCCTTCGGCGCCCAGCTGCATCATGAGAGCGGCATCGGCGGGGGTGGCGACACCGCCGGCGGCAAAATTGACCACCGGGAGCCTGCCCTTCTCATGGACATACTGTACGAGATCGTAGGGAACCTGCAGCTCCTTTGCCGCGTTGAACAGCTCATCTTCCCGGAGGGCGGTGAGTTTGGCAATCTGACTGTTCATCATCCGCATATGACGGACGGCCTGCACGATATCGCCGGTACCCGGTTCTCCCTTGGTACGAATCATGGCGGCACCCTCGTTTATGCGGCGGAGAGCTTCACCTAAATCCTTCGCTCCGCAGACAAAGGGAACCTTGAATTTGGTCTTGTCGATGTGGTACACATCGTCGGCGGGGGAGAGGACTTCGCTTTCGTCGATGTAGTCAATCTCGATGGCTTCGAGAATCTGGGCTTCAGCGAAGTGACCGATACGGCATTTGGCCATGACGGGGATAGACACAGCCTCCTGAATGCCCCGTATCATCTTGGGATCACTCATGCGGGAAACACCGCCGGCGGCCCGGATGTCGGCAGGAATCCGCTCAAGGGCCATGACGGCGCAGGCTCCGGCGGCTTCGGCAATCTTTGCCTGCTCCGGGGTTGTTACATCCATTATTACGCCGCCCTTCAGCATTTGGGCGAGATTTTTGTTCAGTTCATAGCGTTCGTTCGTCATTTTACATCCTCTTTTCTGTAATGCAGCAGTTTGATGTCCCGATTGCCGTTGTCGGCATTTGTCCGGCGGGAGATACCCGAAGGGCAGGGGGAGGAATCGCATTGCAATTTCTATGGCCAATACAGTATAATAAAACTGACCATAAAGAAATAATCAGATTGGATATATTCAGAAAGGTCAGAAACGAGGATAATGGGGAAATGTTGACTTATTCTTTTGAGGATATAGGGTCAGATTCGCTCTATGAGCATCTGTATAAATGTGTGAAAAAGGACATAATCTCCCGCCGTATAAGACCGGGGGAGAAGCTGCCCTCCAAGCGGAGTTTCGCGAAAAATCTGGGTATAAGTGTCATTACCGTGGAGAATGCCTACAATCAGCTCATCGATGAGGGATATATTTATTCCATCCCCAAGAAGGGTTTTTTTGCAGCGGACATAAGCAGTCGGGCAGAGAAGCGGCCGGGGAGTATCACCGGAGAGAATGCAGCCGTGACGGGAGAGTCCCGGCAATATCTGGCAGATTTCTCCGGCAACGGCTCCAATATCGGGATGTTTCCCTTCACGGTGTGGTCAAAGCTGTTGAGGGAGTGCCTGTCGGACTATCAGGAGGAGCTGCTTGTAATGCCCCCCAGCGGCGGCGCTCTTGTACTGCGCAGGGCAATAGCCGGGTATCTGCTCGCCTTTCGCAATATGACCGTTGACCCGGAGCAGATAATCATCGGAGCCGGGACGGAGTACCTTTACGGACAGCTGGTGCAGCTGCTTGGACAGGAAAAAATCTACGGAGTCGAGGATCCTGGTTTTCCCAAGACAGCAAGAGTCTACGAAGCCAGCAGGGCAAAGGTGCGTCATATCCCGCTGGATAGCAGCGGTATATGTGTGGAGCAGCTTGAGAAGGAGAAGGTGCAGGTGGCGCACATATCGCCGTCGCATCAGTTCCCCACGGGAAGGATAACGCCTATAAGCCGGCGGTATGAACTGCTGGGCTGGGCATCCAGGGGGGAGGACAGATATATCATCGAGGATGATTATGACAGCGAATTCCGGATGACGGGGAAGCCGATACCTACACTTATGAGCATTGATGTGAATGAACGGGTCATATATATGAATACCTTCTCAAAGTCCATTTCCAACACAATACGAATGAGCTATATGGTACTGCCTAAGCATCTGATGAGCGAGTATTACCGGCGGCTTTCCTTCTACTCCTGCCCGGTAACGACAATAATCCAGCTGACGGCGGCGAAATTTATTGAGAAGGGCTATTTCGAGAAACACATCAACCGGATGAGAAATTTCTACCGGAAGCAGAGGGACCTTCTGACAGAAACAATAAAAGGCAGCCCGATGGCTGCCTTTGCAGAGATACTGGAGGAGGATGCAGGACTGCATTTCCTGCTGCGGCTGGATATCCCCTGCACCGATGAGGAATTCTCCGGCATAATGGAGCGTCAGGGAGTGAGGCTCCGGGGATTGTCGGAGTACTGCTGGCAGGAGGAAAACAGGAGCCAGCATGATTTCCTTATAAACTACTCTTCATTATCGGCAGAGCAGATTGTGACAGCGGTTAACCTCATAAGTAAAGAGGTCGTAAAGCTTAGAAAGTAACCCATAAAGTCGCCCCTTTAGGGGAGGTGGCTGAGGGAAGCTAAGTCGGAGGGGTAATAGTACTTACCCGAAAAAAGGCTCCAGAGCCGCAATAAATTCATCGAAGTCCTCCACCGGCTCCTCATCAACTTCTCCGTAGCACATATAGAAGGTGCCGTAATCGTCCTCCGCTTTGAAGACGAACTCCATGTAGAAGCGCTGGCCGGCGGCGACTGCCTCTATCATGACGAGTCCTTCGCCTTCGGCAACGGAGCACATACCGGCGTCAGAGTCCTCCTCGGCGAATCCGGCCTCAATGGTGAATTCATCGGCACAATGGCGGATTGTTTCTCCGAAGGGGAGATCGTCAAAATAGTAGGAGCTGGTCATGACGAAATCAATGAGGCGGTTGAGCTCAGCCTCGGCAAAATAAGGCTCCAGCACGGACATGGCTGCTTCGGGGTCATCAAAGGAGGCTTCGCCGTCGTGGGCATAGCAGAGGCTGAAGACACCGTACTCCTCCTCCGAATCGAAAACAAAGCCGAGACAGCAGGTGCCCTCGTCAATGGACACCGTGATTTCAACGATGGCATCATCCTCCCGAATGGGGCAGAAGCCTGAGTCATCATCCTCGGCAGCATAGTAGGCATCTATTTCAAAGGAATTTGCGTATTCCTTTAGGGTGCTGCCAAATGCATGGTTTTCAAAGTAAAAAGAGCTTTCCATTACCGAAACCATGTAATCCTTCAGGGTACTGTCAGCCGTGGCAGCCGGCCCTGGAATTTCCCAGTTCTCCACTTGCATACCTCCAATACACCGGTATTTTCCCTGACTTCCATTCTATCACAAGGGGGAATTTATGCAATACGGGGCGGCCGTTTGCTGGGCGACGGCTCAACTATACAGAAAACTGTTGACACCAAAAAAAGAATATAATATTATGAAATTTGCTGACACGAGAAGTTCCATGGTGTGCTTATTATTTTGTGTGCCTTTTTCGGTCAGTAGCCTATTTGTCAAAACACGCTTTTGCGTAAGAGTAGCATTTAATGTAGAAAGTAACAGGAGGAAGGATTTTCAAATGACCACCAGGGAAAATTTGCGCAATGTCGCCATTATTGCTCACGTTGACCACGGCAAGACCACACTGGTCGATGCCATGCTCAAGCAGAGCCATGTATTTCGCGCCAACGAGCAGGTAGCTGAGCGCGTTATGGATTCCGGCGATATCGAGCGTGAGCGCGGTATTACCATTCTTTCCAAGAATACCGCTATCATGTACAAGGATGTAAAGATTAACATCGTTGACACCCCGGGCCACGCCGACTTCGGCGGTGAGGTAGAGCGCGTACTGAACATGGTTGACGGCGTTCTCCTTCTGGTTGACGCATTTGAAGGCCCGATGCCCCAGACGAAATATGTTCTCCGAAAGGCTCTCGAGCAGAAGCTCAAGCCTATCGTTGTTATCAATAAGATTGACCGTCCTGACCAGCGTGTAGACGATGTCTATGATGAGGTTCTGGAGCTGTTCATGGAGCTGGGTGCCGATGATGACCAGCTGGATTTCCCGGCTATTTACTGCGCCGCCCGTGATGGTATTGCCAAGCTGGACATGGCTGACGACAACAAGGACCTGACCCCGCTCTTCGACATGATGGTCAAGGAGCTGCCGGCTCCGAAGGGCGATGCCGACGGCCCGCTCCAGATGATGGTTACTACCCTCGAGGCAGACGAATATGTAGGCCGCGTAGCTATCGGCCGCATCATCCGCGGTACTGCCAGGGTAAACCAGAATGTTATCCTCACCGACGGTGATCATGAGAAGAAGGCCAAGATTGGTAAAATCTTCGTATATCAGGGTCTGAAGCGCGTCGAGGTTGAGACCGCATCCATGGGCGATATCGTTGCCTTCACCGGTCTTACCGATGTAGCCATCGGCCAGACTGTTGCCGATGCAGATGCTCCGGAGGCTCTGCCTACCATCAATATTGATGAGCCGACCCTTTCCATGACCTTCGGCGTCAATACCAGCCCCTTTGCCGGTCAGGAAGGCCAGTTCGTAACCAGCCGTCACATCCGTGATCGTCTGTTCAAGGAAGTAGAGACCAATGTCAGCCTCCGTGTAGAGGAGACCGACTCTGCCGATACCTTCAAGGTTTCCGGCCGCGGTGAGCTACACCTTTCCATTCTCATTGAGACCATGCGCCGTGAGGGCTACGAGCTGCAGGTCGGGAAGCCGGAGGTTATCTACAAGACTATTAACGGTCAGCTCTGCGAGCCTATCGAGAACCTTACCATCGAAGTGCCCCAGGAGTACATGGGTACCGTTATGGATCTGCTGGGCCGCCGCAAGGCTGAGCTGCTGAACATGACCGAGGTTTCCTCCTACATCCGTATGGAGTTCGTTATCCCGGCCCGGGGCCTTATCGGTTTCCGCTCCGCGCTCCTTACCAATACCAAGGGCAACGGCATCATGAACCATGTATTCCACGGCTATGTACCATACAAGGGCGACATCCCGGGTCGTACCCACGGCTCCCTCGTTGCCTTTGAGCAGGGTGAGACCACCGGCTACGGTATCTTCACTCTCCAGGATCGCGGCGTAATGTTCATCTCCCCGGGTCAGTCCGTATATGAGGGCATGATTGTCGGCGAGAATACCCGCGAGCTGGATATCGACATCAACCCCTGCAAGGCAAAGCATGTTTCCAATATGCGTACCTCCTCCTCCGATGAGGCTATCCGCCTTGTACCGCCCCGTATCCTCAGCCTTGAGCAGGCACTTGAATACATCAACGATGACGAGATGGTAGAGGTCACTCCGCAGAATGTTCGTCTCCGCAAGGTCGTCCTCGACCATACTACCCGTGGCCGTGCCCGCAAGAATGCCATCAAGGCAGCTGCAGACAAATAAGACATAAATTATGTAGTAAATTTGTCCTGCGCTCGTGGGAGAATGGGATAGATTTATAAATTTTGTAAAATATTTCTTGCAATTAGCAGGAATTTTCCTGTATAAAACGAATTGTGAGAATATGGCTTCTTATCAAAAAGATTAGATGCCGACAATCACGCACACATTCACAATTAAACATGGGAGGATTTTCATCATGGGTCTTTTGGACAGAGTGACCAACTGGGTAATGCCCCAGGAGGAAATTTACGAGGAGGAGGAAAATCTTCAGGTTGCCGACAAGAAGGCTGACACTGCTACACAGCGTGCAGAGGTTCGCCGGATAGCCAACGGAGCTCCGATCTTCATCACTGATCCGCAGCCGGTCAGCCATCGTCCTGAGCTGACTGTACACACCAATCCCGCCTTTGCTGCTCCTGAAATGAAGGTTGCAGTATTCACTCCGGTGAAGTTTGAGGACGCTGCAGCAATCGCTGATGCCATCAAGAGCAAGCAGGCTGTAATCGTAAACTTTGAGCGTACTGATGCCCGTGAGCAGCAGCGCATCTTCGACTTCCTCAACGGTGCCTGCTATGTACTGGGTGGCGATGTCACCATGGTTTCTGCCGGTCTCATTCTTTATGTTCCTTCTTCTATAAAGGTAGAGGATCGCCGGTAATAAGAAACTCGATGAAAGCATAATATACAGCCGGGGCGTCTCGGCACCCAACCACAACATCTTGTGTTGCTGGAAAGTCAGAAACCACAAGAAATGTAGGGTTGGCTTGAGGTATGTTTTTTGAACCCCTCAAAAATGTGATATTACTGTTGACTCCCAAGTGATATCACTTTGATTGTGAATTGCGTGAAATGTGATTGCCGGATATAAAAAGATATTTACGAGGGTGTTGCCGGAGGCAGCACCCTCTTTTTTATTAGCCGGTTTAATGACCCTCTCCTTTGGAGGGGGCCGCGTTAGCGATCGGCGAAGTATAATGGCAAATCCGTCTCATAGCCTCCCCTGAAAGGTGCGCATGAGCACTTAATGAGCTTGCGAATATAGTGCGAGTCAAGCAAACTGCTTAGTGATATCCCAGCGAAGCGATGGACGAGCTTAGCAGGCTTGTAGGAGGTGCCCGAAGGGCGGAAGGGTTAAAAAGGAGTGTAATCATAATGAACTGGAATAACGCAGAAATAATTGACGAAGTTATTGAAGAATTTGCAGAGCTGGCAAAGATTCCCCGTCCCTCCGGACATGAGAAGGCGGTAGGGGACTATCTGGAAAATCGTTTTCGTCAGCTTGGGGCGGAAGCTCGCCGCGATGAGACAGGAAACCTTGCTGCCGATGTGGCGGCCTCCGCAGGCTGCGAGGATATGCCGCGAGTAATTCTCCAGAGTCACATGGATATGGTCTGCGTGGCGGAGCCGGGAAAGGTTTTTGACCCGCTGACCGATCCTATAAAGCTCATTCGGGGGGAGGACACACTTACCGCCGATGGTACAAGTCTTGGCAGCGATGACGGTACCGGTATCTCCATTATTCTCTATTTATTCAAGCATCGGGATGAATTTAAGCACGGGCCGATTCGGGCAATTATTACCGTAGATGAGGAATCAGGAATGACCGGAGCAGGGGCATTGGCAGCCGAATGGCTTGCAGATGCTCCGTATCTGATAAACTGCGATTCAGAGAATATCGACGAGCTTACCATCGGAAGTGCCGGAAGTATCGGTATGGATTTCCTGCGAGAGATTTCCTTCGAGGAAATCGGGCCGGAGGAAGGATCCGCCTATGAGGTGAAGCTTTCGGGATTTATGGGCGGGCACTCCGGCGAGTGTATAGGGCTTGGCCGAGCAAATGCTATCCGGGTTCTGGCGTTCTTCCTTACAGAGCTGGCAGCGGCGGCTGTCGACTACCGGCTGGCCTCCTTCCGGGGCGGTCATGCCCGCAACGCTATACCCGATGAGGCTTCCGCAGTTATTGTGGCGGCGGCATCCGAGGGCGAACTGCGGAGAATCGCTGCGCAGGTGACGCAGAAGCTGAAGACTCTCTATCCAGCAGATAACAGAGGAATAGTGACCGTGGCGGCAGCAAAGCGCCCGACGGCGGTTGCCGGGGCAGAGGATACCCTGGCTCTTATTGAGCTGATTACCAATCTTCACACCGGAGTCTACAGTATGTCAACGGTGGTGCCGGGACTGGTAGAGTCCTCGGCAAATATCGGTCAGGTGATTTGGCCGGAGGCGGAGAACGGCGGCAAGGCCCGTGTGATATTCTTCCCCCGTTCCTCCATAGATGAGCGTCTGGCGGAGTTCCGCATGAGCGGAGCGCTGCTGGCGGCAGCCACCGGCTGGCAGATGGAGGCGGAGGCACCTGCTCCCGGCTGGGCACCCCGGGCAAACAGTCGGCTGGCGGAAGTCATGAACAGGGTATATCAGGAGCAGAACAGCTCACCCATGAAGGTAGGGGCAATCCACGCCGGACTGGAGTGCGGCTTCCATGCACAGAAAGCACCGGAGCTGGATATTGTGTCTATCGGCGTGACCACAAGGGACATTCATAGTCCGAGAGAAACCCTTGAACTGAATACCATACCGACAGAGGTAAAGCTCATAGCCGGGACTATTGAAGAGCTATGAACACAGATTCACTTAGGGAATGAGGTCTTTATGGATATTGAAATCAGACATATAGATATAGACAATGCGGCGGAAATGCAGGCGGTCTATGCAATAGAGGACATGTGCTTCCCGAAAGCGGAGCAGGACAGCACGGAAACAATCTACTGCCGGGCAAAGACCTGTCCGGAATTCTTCTGGGTAGCGGTGGATAAAGGTACAGGAGAAATAATCGGATTTTTCAACGGAATGCCCACAGAGCAGGAAGAGTACACCGAAGAGGTTTTTACCGATTTTTCCCTCTGTAAGCCCGAGGGCCCCTGGGTAATGGGGATAAGCATAGACATTGCCCCCGCCTACAGGAAGCAGGACGCTGCCAGAAGGCTGCTGGAGTATGCTTTGAATGAGCTGCGGCAGAGGGGATGCTTTGCCGGCATGGTGTTTATCTGTAAGGAGCACCGGGTGCCGTATTTTGCTACCTTCGGAGCAGTTGATGAAGGGATTTCCGACTGCCGCCACGGGGGAACTCTGTGGCATCAGATGCGGCTGATGTTTTGAGCCGGAAGGGCCCGCTGATGAAACAGGGCTTACAGTAAATACGATAGAAAGACCCAAGAGATGAACAACGGGACCAGTTTACAGGCATATTCCTGTGATATGGTCCCGTTTAATTTGTCTTAAAGAGCCACGCCTCATCCGTTACTCTAAATGTGATATTTTTCTAAGAATAATGAGATTGTTGTGGTATAATTAAATAATTGTAGTGTAATCTCTTACAAGGATGGTGATAGAGATGAAAAAGCTGTTTCTTTTGGATGGCAGCAGCCTGCTGTTCCGAGCCTTTTACGCATTACCGCTCCTTACCGGCCCCGGCGGTGAATATACCAATGCCGTAACCGGCTTTGCCAATATGCTCCTGCGAATAATCAAGGAGCATCAGCCTGACATGATGGCGGTGGCCTTTGACAAGAGCCGTCAGACCTTCCGTACCAGACTTTTCCCGGAGTACAAGGGTACCCGTGGGGCAACCCCTGACGAATTCAAGTGTCAGGTGCCGATACTTGAAGAAATGATGAAGGCGTGGGGCATCAGCTTTCTTGAGCTTGATGACTACGAGGCGGACGATATACTCGGCACCCTGTCCAAGCGGGCAGAGGACAGCGGCGAGATAGAAACCTGTGTTGTGACCGGCGACCGTGACTCTCTCCAGCTCATTGGCGATCGGGTGAAGGTTATTTATACGAAGCGCGGGATCTCCGATACAGTTACCTACGACGAATCTGTATTTGCGGAGGAATACGGCGGCTTGAAGCCTGTCGCTCTCATTGACCTGAAGGGCCTGATGGGTGACAGCTCCGATAATATTCCCGGTGTTCCCGGTGTAGGGCAGAAGACGGCGCTGAAGCTTCTGCAGGAATACGGTACGGTAGAGAATGTGCTGGCCCATATTCCGGAGGTAAAGGGCAAGAAGCTGCAGGAGAATCTCAGGGGTCATGAGGAACAGGCAAGACTCAGCAAACAGCTGGCCACGATTGTCCGGGATGTACCCATGGCAGAGATATTTAAGGATTTTGACGAGCTGACCATCAAGCCAAAGGGGGACATGATGGAAGCCTTCTGCCGCAGGTACGGACTCAATGCGGTAGGGAAGAGCTTTGCCAGACAATATGCCGCAGAGATTAAGGCACAGAAGGAAGCAAAGTCCGCAGGCAGCCTTTTTGACAGCGGAGCCGAGGATGATATGGGTGCCGACCTCTTCGGGCAGAATGAGTATCCTCCCTGTCCGGTGCCGGTGGTCTACGATTTGAAGAAGCTGTACCACGAAAATCCGGAGGAAGCTGAGAGGCTGGAAGTGGAGGATGTTCTGGACCTGACGCTGGGGGCATATCTCGTAAATCCCAACGAGGGAGATTACAGTCCGGAGCGGCTGGCGGCTCGCTATGGTGTCCATGGGGATATGGCGGAGCTGCAGCAGAAACTGGGGGGAGCAATTTATGAACGGCTCACCGCAGCAGATGGGGACAAGTCTTCACGGCTGTGGGATGTATATAAAACGATGGAGCGTCCGCTTACAGGGGTACTGGCAGAGATGGAAAAGGCCGGTATAATGATAGACCGTGAGGCTCTGAGGGCCGGCAGTATAGCCGCAGCGGAAAGACTGGACAGACTGCAGGCTGAGATATACGAGCTGGCGGGGGGAAGCTTCAACATCAACTCTCCCAAGCAGCTCGGCGAGGTGCTTTTTGAGAAGCTGGGCTTGCCGGCGGAGAAGAAGACGAAGACAGGCTATTCTACCAGTGTGGACGTATTGGAAAATCTTGCTCCTTTCCATCCGATTATTGAAAAAATCCTCACCTTCCGTCATTGGGCAAAACTGAAGTCCACCTATCTTGACGGACTGGAGCCGCTTATAGGAGCGGATGGGAGAATCCATACTACCTTTAATCAGACGGTAGCGGCCACAGGCCGACTGTCCAGTACAGCACCGAATCTGCAGAACATCCCTGTACGCACCGAGGACGGCAAGGAAATTCGTCGATTGTTCAGACCGGACAAAGCAGCCGGATATGATCTGCTGATGTCGGCAGACTATTCGCAGATAGAGCTGCGTATATTGGCGCATCTGTCGGAGGACGAGGGATTTCTGGCGGCCTTTAACAGCGGCGAGGATATACACGCCCGTACTGCGGCAGAGGTTTTTGGCAAGAAAATTGAAGAAGTCACTGCCGGGGAACGGAGCCGGGCCAAGGCGGTAAACTTCGGTATAGTGTACGGCATCAGCGACTTCGGTCTTGCCAGAAGTATCGGCTGCAGCCGTAAGGAGGCCGCCGCCTATATTGAGCAGTATTTTGCCAAGTGTCCGGGGATAAAGAGGTTTCTTGATGAAACAGTCGAGGCTGCCCACAAGAACGGACGGGTGGAGACCGCTTTCGGCCGGCAGAGGGATTTGCCGGAAATACACAGCAACAATTTCAACCGCCGCAGCAATGCAGAGCGTATGGCAATGAATACGCCTATACAGGGGACGGCGGCAGATGTAATAAAGCTGGCCATGATTGCCGCCCATAAGGCGATAAAGGAAAAGGGATTAAAGAGCCGCCTGCTTCTGCAGGTGCATGACGAACTGGTGCTGGAGGTGCCGGCGGCTGAGAAGGAAATCGTGGAAGAGGTAATCCGGGAAGCTATGGAAAATGTGGTACAGCTTAAGGTGCCTTTGCCGGTAGATGTAAGCTTCGGAGAGAATTGGGCAGAGGCGAAGTAAGGAAGAATAGTTTCACTACAGACTTGATGCAGCCTAATTCATGGAATCTGTCAATCCCGCTTCTGCGGATTTTTACCCCTCAGCCGCCTTCGGTGTCAGCTCCCCTGAAGGGGAGTCCTATGGGTTGACGGCAATCCAGCCTCCCCTCTAGGGGAGGTGGCCGAGCTAAGCGAGGCCGGAGGGGTGACATGCTGGCAAAGACTGGTAGCGTTCCAACAAACATTATCAGAGCGGAAGATTTTTTGAGCCGAATAAACATAAGTTGCGAATAAA
Source organism: Schwartzia sp. (in: firmicutes) (assembly GCA_017383125.1). Classification (GTDB taxonomy): domain Bacteria; phylum Bacillota; class Negativicutes; order Selenomonadales; family Selenomonadaceae; genus RGIG250. The sequence goes on along the minus strand of JAFNYY010000005.1, from coordinate 2,778 downwards.
GCCTGACGAAAACACATTTTCATTCGGTTATCTACGCAACGGTGCTAAGCTCCTGCTTTATATGCTTATTCGCAGTTCGCTAAGTACCGGCGTAGATAAACGGTTTTCTTACAGGCATTATTTGCAACTATAACCATTAAAGAGGGTGACAATATGCCGGAAATGCCGGAAGTAGAAACAATAAGAAAAACCCTCGCCCCTCACATCGAGGGGCGGAGAATAACAAAGGTAGATTTGCGGCTGGACAGGTTGGTTAAGGTGCCGGCGGATGCAGCGAATTTCGTGAGCCGACTGGAAGGACGCAGAGTAGAGAGTCTCTCCCGGAGGGGGAAATATCTCTGCTTTCAGCTTGACGGAGCCGGCGATATTTTCATTGTCCACCTGCGGATGACCGGCCAGCTCTATTTCAGCGCGGATGGCTCCACCGACAGGAAATACACGAGACTGGCGCTGTCCCTCGACAATGGCAGCGCGCTGCTCTTTGCGGATTTGCGGACACTTGGTGCGCTGTACCTGGTGACACCAGCAGAAATTCCTTTGATAAAGGGGCTTCATACCCTTGGACCGGAACCATTGACCGAGGCTTTTACCGAGGAATATCTGAAGAATTATTTGTCCGCCCGGCAGACGAAGATAAAAAGTCTATTACTAGACCAATCTGCCATTGCCGGACTGGGAAATATTTATGCGGATGAGGCACTCTTTCTGGCGGGGATTCATCCGGAAAGAAAGGCAAAGACCCTCAGCGATAAAGAAATTCACCGGCTGTATAAGGCGGTAAATAAAGTAATCGGTGACGGCATTGCCGATGGAGGGACGACCTTCAGCGATTATCGGGACGCTCACGGCGAGAGCGGCCATCATCAGGAAAATCTCAATGCCTATCAGCGTACCGGCAAACCCTGCAAGGGCTGCGGTACAGCTATACAGCGGCTGGTTATCGGTGGGCGCAGCGCACACTTTTGTCCCCGGTGTCAGAAGTAGGAGAGAATATAATGATTATTTTGGGTCTTACCGGAGGTATTGCCTGCGGAAAATCTACCGTATCAAGCTACTTGCAGGAGCTGGGGGCACCCATCGTGGATGCGGATGCTATCGCCATTGCTCTGGCAGATAAAGGACAGCCTCTCTACAATGCCTTTGTAGAGCATTTCGGGGCGGCGACAGCGCTGCTGGAGGACGGCTCCCTGAACCGGGCCGGTATCGGCGAAGTGGTATTTCGGGACAAGGAAGAACGCCGCTGGATGGACAGCACCACGCACCCCATAATAAAAGGGGAAATGGAAGAACGCCTGAAGAAGCTGGCAGAGGAAGGTGCGGCCATCGCCGTAATCGACGTTCCCCTGCTTTACGAGGTGGGCTGGGACGATATCTGCGATAAGGTATGGGTCGTGTCCGTATCATCTGAGGTACAGCTTGACCGGCTCATAAAGCGGAACGGTCTGCCCGAGAAGCTGGCAAGGGACAGAATAAACAGTCAGATGTCACTTACAGAGAAAGCGAAGCGGGCTGACACAGTAATAGATAATTCGGGAACCATAGAGGAAACACGCAGGCTTGTACTGGCAGCGTGGGAAAGGCTGAACCCGGCTGAATGCGTTTGACCAAGGGAGAATCGGAAACCAGAGGAAAAAGGAAAACAAAAAAGACCGGCACCGGAAGATCCGGCCGCCGGGAAAAGCGCCGTCAGAAAAGATGGAGCTCTTTTAAGTATGCTCTGATTTTCTTCATAGCGGCTGCCTGTATCGGGGCCTATATGTACTACCTGCCCTTTTTCGAGCGACAGTATCGCAGCTCCGCGCCATACCCCTACTATCTGACTATCGAGCGGGAGGCAGAGCGGCGAGGGGTGGATGAATATCTGGTCGCTGCAATAATCAATAACGAGAGCAAGTTCCGTCAGGGGGTCTCCTCCCATCGCGGGGCGAAGGGACTCATGCAGCTGATGCCGGAGACGGCCGACTGGATAGCCGGCAGGCTGGAGGATAAGAACTATCGGGAAGAGCGGCTGTCGGAGCCGGATTTGAACATCCGTTACGGCACATGGTATATCGCATACCTGCTGGAGCTGTTTGAGGGCAACGAGACACTGGCACTGGCCGCCTATAACGCCGGCAGTACAGTGGTTCATGACTGGATGGAAAGCCACGGCTGGGACGACCACTTCGCTGAGGCGGACAAGATACCCTACGATGAAACGAGGCACTATGTGAAAAAGGTGCTGACGGACAGAGAACGCTACAGGAAGCTGTACTCATCGCAGAAAAAGGACAACCGGTAAAGCATCGGGGATATGGGAGGCTAAGGAGCTGGCAGACAATGCGGCGAAAGTGCCGGTGTTCTTTGAAGCGCTGGACGGCAAGCTGGAGCCGGTGAAGGTGAGCTTCTATACAGCCGACCAAGCAGTGAAGGCCGGAATCTTCGCTCTGGTATTGGCTTTTCTGCCGAACCTGATTTCCTGTGGGGTAGTGGCCTTTGATGTGTATGTCTATGGGGACCCTGTAGATTAGAATGATTATCGCATCGCCGGCGTGCTGGATTGCCTTGTTTATCCTGTTCATGCTTATAGGCAGCGTCGGGGCGATACTGGATTAAAGGATTTCTAAATAATAAAAGAGCATTAAATCTTTCCAACAATAGGAAGGGTTTAATGCTCTTTTTTGTTTTGCTTCGGAAGAGCCTCCATCAGGGAAATGAGGAAATCGATTGCCCTTGTTGTATCGTGTGGGGCGCAAGCTTCAAGGGCATATATCGGGGATTTATGCTTTAGAGCGTATT
>JAFNYY010000041.1 GCA_017383125.1 Schwartzia sp. (in: firmicutes) | reverse complement strand
TTCCGATACCTGTGCACCACCGACTGTATAGCCTTTCAATCCGGTATGATCAATGAGAGTCCCGGCAAAATATCCCGGTGGCCGCTTAAAGGTGCTGCCTGCCGACGGAAACTCAAGAGGCTGCTTTTCCCGACGCTTTGACTGTATATCATTCATCTGCTTACGGCTCGCTTCCCGATCTCCGTGAGCGAGGCGGAATTTCGCCGCTATTATGACAGCACCGTTCTCCTGAAATACGCTGTGACGATAGCCAAAATCAAACTCGTCAGCGGAAAACTCCCTCAGCTCGCCATCCGGCAGCAGAGCCGATACCGACTCCAGAACATCCTTTATCTCCCCGCCGTAGGCACCGGCATTCATGTAGACAGCACCGCCAATGCTGCCGGGGATACCCACAGCAAACTCCAGTCCCGTAAGTCCTGCCTCGGCTGCCTTGTTTGACACGGCCCCGAGGATGGCACCGGCACCGGCCGTCATTACCGTACCATCAATGACAATCTCCGACATAGGAGCCGCCAGCGAGACGACGCAGCCACGGATCCCTTTATCTCTCACCAGCACATTTGAGCCGTTGCCCAATATGGTAACAGCCGTACCGGCGTTCTTTAACAATTTAAGACCGGCAATCAGTTCATCTGTATCGGCCGGAGTCCAAAAAGCATCAGCTTTGCCACCGATGCGGAATGTGGTATGGCGGGACATTGGCTCATCGCAGAGTACTCTGTCCCCTGCCAGTTCAATCAATGCCTCACGCCACGAAAAATCATTAGTCATTTTCTATCCTTATGTTGCCCTTACTGCAGACACAACGTCAGGCAATCATCCCTTCGTAGTCCGCACCTTCGCTTCTTACAGGCTCTCTCTTCCCATGGTAGTCAGTCCGTCGTAATCCAGCTGACGAAGCGCCTCATAGGATACAACGGCCACCGAATTAGACAGATTCAGGGAGCGCGCTCCCGCCATCATCGGAATCCGTATGCAGGATTCCCAGTTCTGACGAAGAATCTCCTCATCTATTCCCTTGGTCTCCTTGCCGAAGACAAGGAAATCATCCGGGGAAAATTTCGCTTCGCTGTGGCAGCGGGGTGCCTTGGTGGAGCAGTACCAGAACTTATGCCCGTGATACATTCCAAGAACTTCGGCGAAGCAGTCATGATATGTAATCTTCACCAGATGCCAGTAATCCAGTCCTGCCCGCTTCAGATATTTATCTGACACCTCAAAACCCAAAGGTCTTACAAGATGCAGCTCCATGCCTGTTGCTGCACACAGGCGGGCAATATTGCCTGTATTTCCCGGTATTTCCGGTTCAATAAGAACTATATGCAAGCTTATCCCCCATTGGTAATTATTTATCCTTCGCTTTTTCCAGCAGCGCTGCTTCCTTTACCGATTTCAGCCGGGGCAGCAGGTGTATTTTCAGCTTCTCGGCCAGACCGTCAAGCGTACCGGCGTCAAACTGATAGCTCATGGTAGGAATCCGGCAAATTCTCGCTTCACCGAAAAACTCATCACGGAACACATTGTAGTAGATGATAACATTGCTCTCCAATTCAAAACATTCATAATCAATGATTATGTAGGAGAAATTCGTGATTGGCACAGGCGCTGATGGTCTGATATACAGCTGAAATCCTTCAAGCTCCTCCGGCAGCAAATCGCCGAAATCGTAATCCATGATATGCTTATTCAGCACGAAGCTGCCGATATTTTCTACCCGCTCTGCCGCCATTTCCCTGAGTATCTCTTCAAGGTAACGCTTCAGCAGCGCCTCAAATTCTTCTCTGTCGGCCGCAATGCAGTCAATACGGCAAAACTCGGTAAGGCCGTAGCCCACCTTCAGCTTGTACTCCATTGTCTCCTGATGGAAGTAAACTACAAGCCGCCGATGCTTCTCCTTGTTCTCGTAAGAGAGAAATTCAAAGAAGGCATCGTATATATTCTCGTATCTAGTCAGATTAAAGCCGTACCACTCTTTAGGGAGACTGTTCACATACTCCCAGTCTGCCAGCTCACCTCTGACCTTTTCTTCAATTTCTTTTTTCATATATTGCGGTAAACTATATTACTCCACAAAAGGCTCCCCTATAGTGGAGATGGCGGCGCAGCCGACTGAGGGGTGATAAAACAGCGTAAGATTTAATTAGATAAACCCCTCCGACCTCGCTTTGCTCGGCCACCTCCCCTAAATGGGAGGCTACTAGATTGATTAGTGGTTACCCCTCCGACCTCGCTTTGCTCGGCCACCTCCCCTAAATGGGAGGCTACTAGATTGATTAACGGTTACCCCTCCGACCTCGCTTTGCTCGGCCACCTCCCCTAAATGGGAGGCTACTAGATTGATTAGTGGTTACCCCTCCGACCTCGCTTTGCTCGGCCACCTCCCCTAAATGGGAGGCTCTTAACTGTATCTAAAGACGAAGGCAACAGACAGGCGATGCCTCTCCGTTGCCTTCATTTTACCATTTAATTATCGAGTTGTAAATTTAATTCTGTTCCTTTTTGGCGATGGCTTCCTTAATCTGAGCAAGGAATTCATCGACACTTACGGAAGCGCTGTCCATATGACCATAGCGGCGAACATTGACAGTACCGCTCTCGGCTTCCTGCTGACCGACTACGAGAGAATACGGCACCTTCTTGACCTGTGCCTCACGAATCTTGTAGCCAATCTTCTCATTGCGGGCATCTACTTCTACGCGGATACCTTCAGCAAACAGCTTCTCCCTGATTTCGTAAGCATAGTCGAGGAACTTGTCGGTGATGGGGAGAATCTTTGCCTGAACGGGAGCCATCCATACAGGGAAGGCTCCGGCATAGTTTTCAATGAGAATACCGATGAAGCGCTCGATGCTGCCGTATACAACGCGGTGAATCATGACCGGACGATGCTTCTGTCCATCCTCGCCTACATAGGTGAGGTCAAACTTCTCCGGCATGAGCATATCCAGCTGAATGGTACCGCACTGCCAGGTACGACCGATGGAATCACGGATGTGGAAGTCAATCTTCGGGCCGTAGAAAGCACCGTCACCTTCGTTGATGATGAACTTCAGGCCGCGATTTTCCATAGCCCGGCGAAGAGCATCGGTAGCCATCTCCCAAATCTCATCGGAGCCCATAGAGTCTTCCGGACGGGTGCTGAGCTCGGCGGTATAGGTAAGGCCGAAGGTAGAGTATACTTCATCAAAGAGGTCAATGGTCTTCTGAATTTCCTTTTCAATCTGCTCCGGAGTCATGAAGATATGCGCATCGTCCTGAGTGAAGTTGCGGACACGGAAGAGACCATGAAGCGCACCGGACAGCTCATGGCGGTGAACGAGACCAAGCTCGCCGAGGCGCAGCGGCAACTCACGATAGCTGTGGGGCTGAGACTTATATACGAGAATGCCGCCGGGGCAGTTCATCGGCTTAATAGCATAGTCTTCATTGTCGATGACCGTGAAGTACATATTCTCTTTGTAGTGATCCCAATGACCGGACTGCTCCCACAGGCGGCGGTTCATAATCATCGGAGTCTTGATTTCCTGATAGCCGAAGCGGCGATGTACCTGACGCCAGTAGTTGATAAGCTCATTACGGATAACCATTCCGTTGGGATGGAAGAACGGGAAGCCGGGGCCCTCATCCTGCAGGCTGAAGAGGTCAAGCTCACGGCCGAGGCGGCGGTGGTCACGCTTGGCTGCCTCCTCCAGCATGTGGAGGTATTCAGCCAGATCTTCCTTCTTCTCGAAAGCGGTACCGTAGATGCGCTGGAGCATGGCATTATCGGAGTTGCCGCGCCAGTATGCACCGGCCACACTCTGGAGCTTGAATGCCTTGACCTTGCCGGTGCTGAGGACATGGGGGCCGGCGCAGAGGTCGACAAAGTCGCCCTGCTCATAGAGAGAGATAGTGGCATCCTCGGGCAGGTCTTTAATAAGCTGTACCTTGTATCCCTCGCCCTTCTCCTCAAACATCTTTATAGCTTCGTCACGGCTGACTTCCTTGCGGACGAGGGGAATATTCTGCTTTACAATCTTTTCCATTTCCTTCTCGATGTCCCGAAGGTCAGCATCGGTAAGGCGCTTCTCCATGTCTATATCGTAGTAGAAGCCGTTTTCGATAGCAGGGCCGATAGCCAGCTGTACGCCCTGATCTCCGTAGAGATGCTTAATGGCCTGCGCCAGTACATGAGAAGCGGTGTGACGGAGCGCCCAGCGGCCGTCAGCATCCTCGAAGGTCAGGAAATCTACCTTTGCGCCATCTTTGACGGCTGCCATCATGTCGGTGGTCACTCCGTCAACCTTTGCAGCCAGCACCTTCTTGGCCAAACTGTTGCTCAGACTTTTTACAAGATCAAGATAAGTGGAGCCATCAGCGACCTGACGCTGAGAGCCATCCTTCAAAATAATTTCAGCCATAATATTTACCTCCTAAATATATACAAATGTTATTAACAAAAGAAAAAGCCCCATCCCGATAGGGACGAGGCTGTTGCTTCGCGGTTCCACCCTGATTGCCACTAATGTGACCACTCAATACCGATAACGGCGGCTGCCGATGACGAATACCAAACGATAAGTCCTTCCTCGTCACTGCTCAGAAGCGGTAATAACAGCATTGAAGAAAATGCTTTCAGCAGCTACATTTCTCTCTGTCATCAATGTTCTCTGTCATCGTGTCTTCGTCAAAGCATTAAGGGTATTATAATCCTCACACCAGGGACTGTCAAGAAAAATCAGCGCTGAGGCTCAATGAGACCGTACTTGTTGTCAGACCGGCGGTAGACTACATTGATTTCCTCGGTCTGCATATTGCGGAACACATAGAAATCATGGTTGACAAGGTTCATCTGCATGATGGCCTCATCCACATCCATAGGCTTTACGGGGAACTTCTTGACCTTCACCGGTGCATAATCGTCCTCTGTGGCCTCCACGATAGGGCGCTGACGGATTTCCTCCGCTGCAATATCTGCCTTGAAGCCGCCGGCACGGAATCTCTTTGCCAGACGGGTCTTATGCTTGTGAATCTGACGCTCCAGCTTATTTACTACCATATCAATGGAGGTGTACATATCACCAGAAACGTCCTCACCCCGGAGAATTCCGCCGCCCTCAATAGGTACTGTTACCTCTACCTTGTGAGTTCCCTTGATGGCTGACAGCCTTACGCTGATTTCCCCGATATTGTCGAAATACTTCTCAATCTTGCTTACTCGCTTCTCCACATAAGCCCGGAGAGCCGGAGTAATATCAATGTCCTTACCACGAATCATAAATTCTGCCATCTTAATACAACCCCCTTCATAGGTTCTTGATTTTATATACATAATTCTCCACAGAATTTAAAAATCCTCTATTATTTTGTAAACTTTCAAGAAAATTTTAATAATTTCCCCCAAGCGGTTATTTTTATCTCATTTATCAGACTGCCCCCTCAATCATAAAAAGATTTATTGACAGTCCGAACAATACATGCTTAAATATTCATATATTGAGAATCAATATATATTCTTATATAATATAGCTAAAAGTCACAAGCATTTCATATAATGGAGAAATGAGGCTCAAATGTCTGCATCAAAAAAATATAAAATCAGCGGCATGACCTGTGCCGCCTGCTCTGCCAGAGTAGAACGATTCGTAAAAAAAATCGACGGCATGGAAAAGGCCTCCGTCAATCTTGCGACCGAGACCCTCTCCGTCACCTACGATGACGACAAGGTAAACGACGCAATCATCGAGGCTGTTGTCGTCAAGGCCGGCTACGGAGTCGTCCATAATCCCGAAGAAAATGTATCCCCGGAGGAAAAAATATCCGCCCTGCGGACGCGGCTTATTTTCTCTCTCCTTTTCCTTATTCCTCTCATGTACATTTCCATGGGGAATATGCTCGGTCACATGACCGGACTTTTCACCGTACCTGATTTGATAAATCCCGGCAAGTATCCTGTGACAGTCGCCTGTGCGGAGCTTCTTCTCACCGCTCCCATAGTGATTACCGGACGAGCCTTCTACCGCACCGGATTCAAAAATCTGGTCAATCTCGCCCCCAACATGGATTCCCTTATAGCCGTCAGCACTACAGCGGCTATACTCTACAGTCTTTTCGCCACGGTGATGATTCTTCTCGGCAATACAGGCTATGTCAGCAGCCTCTATTACGAAAGCGCCGCTACAATCCTGACCCTGATTACCATGGGCAAATACCTTGAAGCCATTGCCAAGAACCGCACCTCAGACGCCATCAAGGCTCTTTTGGATTTAGCACCCAAAACCGCCCGCGTCGAGTTTGCCGACGGTGAAAAGTCCCTTCCCCTAGAGCAGGTGAAGAAAGGCTATCAGATAGTCGTCCGTCCCGGCGAGGCTCTCCCTGTAGACGGTATAATCACCGAGGGAGAAACCGATATCGATGAATCGATGCTTACCGGCGAATCCGTCCCCGTAAGCAAATCCATCGGTGACGAAGTGTACGGCGCTACTATCAATACCACCGGCTTCTTCAAATATCGCGCCACAAGGATTGGTGAAGACGCTGCCCTTGCCCGCATTGTTCGTCTTGTAGAGGACGCTCAGGAAGCCAAGCTTCCCATTGCCAGACTGGCTGACACAATATCAGGCTACTTCGTGCCAGTCGTTATGGCGCTGGCTCTTATTGCCGCCATTTTCTGGGGCGTGAGAGGTGAAAGCTTCGAATTCGTGCTGACGATTTTCGTCTCGGTACTGGTCATTGCCTGTCCCTGCGCTCTCGGTCTGGCAACTCCCACCGCAATCATGGTTGCCACCGGCAAAGGTGCCGAATACGGTATCCTCTTCCGGGGCGGCGATGCACTGGAATCAGCCTGCCACATCTCCAGCGTTGTTCTCGACAAGACCGGAACCATCACCAACGGAAAGCCGAGGGTCACCGATATATTCCCCCTCGGCATAACGGATGACAAGCTGCTGGCTCTCGCAGCCAGTGCCGAACAGGGTTCTGAGCATCCCCTCGGTAAAGCAATCACCGAATGCGCAAAAAGCAGACGCATCAAGACTCTTGCTCTTGCAGCCTTCAACGCCATGCCCGGCTGCGGCATAGAAGCCCTCGCTCTTGGCAAAACATTACGGGTAGGCAAACGGAGCTGGCTGGAGGCAGAAGGTGTCCGCATACCTGCCGAGCTGCTGACCAAGGCTGACCAGCTTGCCAGCCGCGGCAAAACCCCAATATTCATTGCCCACGGCAATGTGTCTCAGGGCCTCATCGCCATGGCAGATACTGTCAAGCCTGAAAGCATCGAAGCCATCCACGCTCTGAAGGAACAGGGCATAAAAACAATCATGATTACCGGTGACAATCCCCGTACAGCCAAAGCCATCGCCGAAGAAATCGGAATCGATGAATATCGGGCCGGCGTAATGCCGGAAGGCAAGGCTCAGGAAATAAGGCTTCTGAAGGCTCAGGGCGAAGTGGTCGCCATGGTCGGAGACGGTATAAACGATGCCCCTGCTCTGGCTGCTGCTGACATCGGTATTGCCATCGGCACCGGTACCGATATCGCCATCGAGAGTGCCAATATCGTCCTCATGCGCTCTGACCTGCGTGATGTATCCCGGACTATTGAGCTTTCCCGCCGCACCCTCAGAAACATCAAGGAGAACCTTGGCTGGGCCTTTGGCTACAATGTCCTCGGTATTCCTGTTGCCATGGGTGTCCTTCACCTTTTCGGCGGACCGCTGCTCTCCCCTATGCTTGGTGCCGCCGCCATGAGTCTTTCCTCCGTCTCCGTGCTTACCAACGCCCTCAGACTGAAAAGAATAAAGTTCAGCAATTACTGACGCCCTAAGCGTCCCATTATGAAAGGAGAAACTTATCATGAAAATCAAAATCGAAGGTATGATGTGCCAACACTGCGTAGGTCATGTTACCGAAGCTCTCAAAAACATTAACGGACTCTCTGACATCAATGTCAGCCTCGAGGAAAAATGCGCTACTGTCTCCGGCAATGTAGACCCTGCTGTCATCAAAGCCGCCATCGAAGAAGAGGGCTATGATGTAGTAGGTATTGAATAATCCCCTGCCTCTCAATCCCCTAATAGACAAAATGCCATTGGCTCGAATGAGTCAATGGCATTTTTATTTTTTTATTTGTCTAAAAAGAAACCACCCGCTATGCGGGTGGTACCAAAAGCTTTAAGCTATGAGTAAAAAATCCTCTTTTGATATAATGAATGTGACTACCAACCGCACTAAAAATACGCCTGCTGATAATATGGATTCAGCTCCCTTCAAATGCTCTTTGTCAAAGATTTTTCTCTAGAAAATCCTTCAGGGCAGCAGCATCAGCGGCCTCATTCTCGCCCTCACAGGTGAAGTGGGCTTCATCTCCCTGCTTTATTCCCAGTGCCATTATCTGCATGAGCTTCGTACCATTGCAGGATTTGCCGCCTTTGCCGACTGAGACTGTGCTGCTGAGGCTCTTTATCAGCTTTACCATCAATGTGGCCGGACGGGCATGAATCCCCACCTCGTCCTTTATCACATAAGTAAACTCTACCATTTATATATCACTCTCCGTAAATGCACCCATGAGATTATCAAAGGCTGCGAACCTTCTCTTTTAAAGGAAGCAGTTTCGGCGGTGCAACTGACAGGCCATCAATTCCCATTGCCAGGAATTCCTCCGTAAGCGTCATATCTGCTCCCAGCTCACCGCAGATAGCTACACTGACACCCCTGGCATGGGCATTTTCTTCTGTCATCCTTATCATCCGCAATACTGCCGGATTATGAGTGTCAACGAATTTCTCCAGATTTGGATTCTGTCTGTCGGCTGCCAGTGTATATTGGGTCAAATCATTTGTCCCGATACTGAAGAAATCCACTTCTTCTGCCAGCATATCGCTGATAATTACCGCTGCCGGAGTTTCTATCATAACGCCAACTCTTGGGCAGCCTATATCTATTCCTTCACCCAGCAGCTCCTGTCGGCATTTTTCCAACATTGCCTTCGCTTCTCTCACTTCCCAGAGAGAAGCAATCATCGGAAACATTACAGACACATTGCCATAAGCAGAAGCCCGGAGAATCGCCCGAAGCTGGGTACGGAATATTTCCGGTCTGGTAAGGCATATACGAATCGCCCGACAGCCGAGAGCCGGATTAACCTCGTTGTCCATCTTCATATAGTCAAGCTGTTTATCGGCACCTATGTCCAAAGTCCGGATGATTACCTCTTTTCCTTTCATACCCTCAGCCACAGCCTTATAAGCCGCAAACTGTTCTTCCTCTGTTGGATAATCATCATTATTCATGTAGAGGAACTCCGTGCGGAATAGGCCTACACCTTCGCCGCCGTTTGCCAGCACATCAGCCACATCCTCCGGACCGGCAATATTGGCATACAGCTTTATCCTTCGTCCGTCTCCGGTAACCGCCGGCAAATCCTTCAGTGCATGAAGCTGCAATCTTCTCTCCTCATTCTTTTGCAGTATTGCTTTTGCCTTTTCCAATGTTTCGCTGTCGGGGTCGATTATCAGCTCACCCTTGCAGCCGTCAAGAATAGCCATCTTTCCATTGCATGATTCAGGCAGTTTCACATCATATACGGCCGGCAAATCAAGTGACCGTGCCAATATTGCAGTATGTGAATTATCCGAGCCAATATCGGTGACAAATCCCAGCAGCTTAGATTTATCAAGCTGAATAGCGCCCCCGGGAGTCAGCTCCTCTGCCGCCAGAATGACCGGTTCATTTATATTCAGCCGGCTGCTTTTACCGCTAAGAACAGACACGAGCATATCACTGACATCCTTCGCATCGGTACTGCGTGCCCTCATATATTCATCGTCCATTTCGGCAAACATGGCGGCAAATTTCTTACCGGTGGATTTCACTGCCATCTCAGCTGTATATCCATTATCTGAAATGAATTCTTTTACCGAGTCGATATAGTCATCGTCTTCCAGCATCATTCGGTGAAATTCAAAGATCCCGGCAGCTTCTACTCCTGCATCGGCCAACGCCTTCTGATACAGCTCATCAAGCTGCTCACAGGCAGCAGCCGAGGCATTTTCATAGCGGGACAGCTCCAGGGCAGAGTCATCAGCCTTTTCCTTTACGGCGGCTGAATTTTTTGAGTAGATAAAAATTTTTCCAACAGCAACAGAACCATTGATTGACTTCCCGCTATATACTTTCATGCTGCCACCCCTTTTGCACAAGCATAATTACCTTTGTTATATTATAATGCAGAAAATTCACATCGTCTATATAATTACGAACTTTGTTCCCCGTTTTGATGTAAAAAAATCGCGGAAAATGAGTTTCCTCAAATCCCGCGATTCTATATGACTTTTATTTAGATTTCGTAGTCCTTCAGGAGGTTCGCATAAGTCTCAACGAACCGTTCAAACTGCTCTACCTCACAGTATTCATTAGGCTGGTGAGCCATCTCGGAAATACCGGGACCGTAAATAACTACCTGCTTCTCCGGATAATCTCTTACCAATGTAGAGGCATCTGTGTAGAAGCGGACACCCCTACGGATGTGCTTACGACCGGCCGCCTTGTCCAAAGCGTCGAGTATAGACGCTCCTTCCGGGCAGCGGACAGCGGACAAATCCGACAGGATTTCAATTTCTGCCTTGAAATCCTTATCATCCTTCGCTGCCGAATCCAGGGCCTTATTGAGATACGTCTTTATTTCCTCTGCTGTCTGACCCGGAATAGTGCGGAAGTCAATAGTCACCTCGCAGTAGTCAGGCACCACATTTGTAGCAACACCACCCTGACAAATGTTTACACTGCAGGAAGGCATATCGAGAATATCATCCGGCTTCACATCAAAGCTCTGGGCATCAATAGCTGCAATAAACTTTGCAGCCCGGCTGACTGCATTCACACCCAAATCAGGCATTGAGCCGTGGGCAGTCTTACCGTAGAATTTTACCTTTACCCAGACTGCACCCTTATGGGCAATATCAAGTTCATTGGAGGAAGGCTCACAGACGAGAAGCGCATCCACATTTTTCATGCCGCCGGCTTCCACAAACGCTTTGGCACCCAGGCTGCCGTTCTCCTCGCTGACGGTACCGATGAAGATTACATCCTGTTTCGGTACGATTCCTTCACGCTTCAGCTTTATCATGGCATAGAGGAATGCAGCATCGCCGGACTTCATATCGGAAGTGCCGCGGCCGTATAGCTTGCCGTCTACCACATCTGCAGCGAAGGGATCATGCTCCCAAGGAATGCCTCCCGGGGGAACAGTATCAAGATGACCGGTGGCAGCCAGCAGCTTACCGTGATTCTCGCCCGCCATTCTTACAATGAGGTTATCTCTGCCCGGCAGTACCTCTACCGTCTCAGCCTCTATACCTTCACTGTTCATAAGAGCAGCCAGCTTGACAGCCAGCTCCTTCTCGTTTCCGGGAGGATTGACGGTGTTTGTCTTAATCATGGAGCGAAGAAGCTCCAATGCTTCCTGTTTTTCCTGAATCGTAAGTTTAATCATTGTTAAGCAGCCTTCTTTGATAATTACTTATTTCTCCGCCTAAGAGAAATATATAAAGCACAACTCAAGTGAATAATGTCTGACGAAAACGCGCTCTCGCTCGGTAATCAACATAACGGTTTTCTTACAGACACTATTCACTTAATTTTTACATTGAGATAAAGGCTGTGGAAAATGAACATTCATTTGCCACAGCCTTTCTATTACTCATCTTTCTTAGTATGATTTGCCATGTAAATTTCTTTGAACTTCTCCTTTGCTTCCGGAGTATTCTCGGTGCATTCAGCTACGATTTCACCCTTCTGCAGGAGATAGGCACGGTCAGCAAGCTGGAGAGCCTTGAAGCCGTTCTGCTCAATGAGGAGGATGGTAGTACCACCCTCATTGATGGCCTTGATAGTGTCAAAGATATAGTTTACAACCAGCGGTGCCAGACCAAGGGAAGGCTCATCCAGAAGGATGATTTCCGGATTGGACATCAGCGCACGGCTTACAGCCAGCATCTGCTGCTCACCGCCGGACATAGTACCGGCATTCTGATTGCGGCGCTCACCGAGGCGCGGGAACATGGTATAGGCACGCTCAATGTTTCGCTTTACACGAGCCTTGTCCTTATCGGTCGCGGCACCAACCAGCAGATTTTCCTCAACGGTCATCTTCGGGAATACGCGACGACCCTCAGGGGATACGGCGATACCCATTCGGATGATATCCTCGGTAGAAGCGTGGGCAATGAAATTATCCTTGAAGAAAACCTCACCTGCAGACGGACGGACGAAGCCGAGTATCGTATTTATAGTAGTAGTCTTACCGGCACCGTTAGCACCGAGAAGACAGGTAATGCTTCCCTTGGGAACATGAATATTAACATTTCTCAGCACTGGAACAGAGCCGTAGAAAGTGGATACATTTACCAGCTTTAACATATTAGCCCTCCTGTCCCAGATATGCGTTGATAACCTCTTCGTTGCCGGCTACTTCATCGAAGGTACCGAAGGCAATGTTCTCACCATAGTTTAGAACCATTACCTTATCGACGAGACCCTTTATGAAATCCATATCATGCTCAACGACGATTACCGTCAGCTCCGGCATAGCCTTTTTGACTTTCAGCAGGTCATGCATGAGCTTTTCTGTTTCCATACTGTCCATACCGGCAGAAGGCTCATCCAGCAGGATTACCTGCGGATTAGAAGCAACAGCACGGCAGATTTCAAGGCGACGGCGGTCAGCGTACGGTAAATCCTTAGCCGTCTTATCGGCCTGCTTGATAAGCAGATCGTCAAAAATCTCCATGTGCTTCAGGCAGGTGGCAATAGCCTCCTTTGCCTGAGCCTTTTCCTTCCCTGCTCCGATGATGGAGCCGAGGACGGAGCATTCACGAACCTCTTTCAGACCGACCATGATATTTTCCAGAACAGACAGATTCCAGAAAAGGCGGCCGTTCTGGAAAGTACGGGAAATACCCTTGATAAATACTTCATTGGACTGCTTGCCGGAAATATCTTCACCGTTCAGGAATATCTGACCCTCGGTAGGAACATAAATACCAGAAAGCAGATTGAACAGCGTAGTCTTGCCGCTGCCGTTAGGGCCGATTACACCCAGAGTCTCACCGGCCTTAAGCTGAAAGCTGACATGATTTACGGCAGTGACACCGCCGAAGCGAATCGTTAGGTCCTTGGCTTCAATGATGATATTTTCTTTATTCTCAGCCATTCTCTTCCGCCTCCTTGTTTTCCAGACCCGACATGAATATGCGGCGGGTGTACGGGAGAATACCGTTCCGCATGAAAATCAGGCAGAAGATTATGATGAGACCGTAGAACATGATACGGTAATCTTCAAAAGCACGGAACTTCTCCGGGAAGATTGTCAGGAAGAAAGCACCGACAATAGCACCGGGGATAGAATCAAGACCACCGAGTATAATCATACTGATTACGATAACGGAAAGACCGTAGCTGAAGTTCTCCGGTGCAATGAAGTTAATCATCGCAGCGTAGAGACCACCGGCAAAGCCGCCGAAGATTGCACCGATAGCAAAAGCATAGAGCTTGTAGTTGGTAAGATTGATACCATAGCACTGGGCGGCCAGCTGATCTTCACGCATAGCGGAAAGAATCAGACCGAAGAAGGAATTGGACAGCTTGAAAATGAAGATGGTGCAGAGAGCAAGAACCAGCAGGCACAGGTAATAGAAATGACCGAGATAGTTCATGCTCACGAAGCCAAGATCAAGCATCTGACCGAAATCATAACCGAAAAGAGTCGGTGACGGAATATCGATAAGACCGTTGGTACCGCCGGTAACGCTCTCCCAGTTGAGCAGTGTTTCCTGAACGATCAGACCAAAGGCGATGGTGACAAGAGCAAGGTAATGACCTTTAACACGGAGAGCCGGCAAACCGAGTACAGCACCAAAGACCATGGCAGCAATACCTGAAAGTGCGAAGGCAATCCAGAAGCTTACACCCAGCTTCAGGGTGAGAATACCTACAGTGTAAGCACCTACTGCCTCAAAGGCTGCATAGCCGAGGCAGATAAGACCAGCGCGGCCGGTCATAAAGTTCAGACCGAGAGCCATCATTGCGTTAATCATGGCGAAGTTCAGAACCTGCAGCCAGTAAGCATCACCATCGATAATGATAGGAAGCGTAAGGCCGAGAACAAAAGCAACCGCACCAACCTGCTTCAGATTAGCCATAAACAGGTCATACCACACTGGCAGCTTCTCAGGATACTTCTTTGCAGCAAAGAAGATACCGGCTACAATAGCTGCAATATAAACGGCTACGAATACCGGATTCTCGATAAGGATAAAGGCAAGGAACAGTACATAAAGCAGTACCTCGGCCCCGAGGAGTTTCATATTCATCTCGCAAGCCCCCTTATACCTTATCGTAAGCCTTCTCGCCAAAGAGGCCGGAAGGACGGAATACAAGACAGAGAATAACAATGAGGAATGCTACAAGCTCCTGATAGCTGGAACCGTTCGGCAGGAAGCTGACAACGAAGATTTCCAGGAAGCCCAGCAGCAAACCGCCGACAACAGCACCATACATATTGCCGAGACCACCGACAACGGCAGCAGCAAAGCCCTTGATACTGGCAGCAAAACCCATATTAAACTTGATGATGCCGTAGCTCATACCATTCATCAGACCGGCAACAGAACCAAGTACAGAACCAAGAATAAGGGTAATGATAAACACGCGGTTTGCATTAACACCCATCATCAGAGCAGCCTGACGATCCTGAGCAGTGGCACGGATATAGCGGCCAAGAGCAGTTTTCTCGATAATCCAGTACATCATGGAAATGAGAATTGCAGAAATGACAATACAGATGATTGTCTCCGGTTTAATAAGTGCTCCGCCGATATTAAAGCTGTCCATCTGAATCATCTGCGGGAACGGCTGCGGATTACGACCATCCGGGAAGAAAATCATTACAGCCTCACGGACAACAATAGACGCACCGAGAGTGATAAGGAGTGTCATAATATCCGGGGCCCCGCGCATCGGCGCTACAATAAATTTCTCCAACGCCGCACCGAAAAGAGCACCTACTATGATGATAATAGCCAAAACCGCCAGAAGATAGGTAACGGAGCCTGCCTCCACACCTGCTCCGGCCATTGCTGTACCCACTACCATCGCACCGAAAGCACCGAGCATGAAAACTTCACCATGAGCAAAGTTTACAACCTCGATTACGCCGAAGAACAGCGTAAAGCCTACTGCAATGAGTGCGTACATGACACCGAGCCCCAGCGCATTGAAAAATTGCTGCAGCAGAACATCTACTGTCATTCTAAAGCACCTCTGAATAAAATGTGATTTACCAAAAAGGTATCGAAAAACTAAAAGCCCAATAAACACAGAAATTCGCAGGAGCCAAAATGGCCCCTACGAATAATATTCTGTTGTTTATTTTTCAGGTTTCAAGTAAAAAAGATTACTTAGCGGCAATCTTCTTATCCTTTACCTGAATGCTGGCCTTATCATAAGCTACCCACTTACCTCCCTGGGAGATATAGGTGGTGATAAGGGTGTTTTTGGTCTGGCCGTTCTCATCGAAGGAAGTCTTACCGAGAACGCCGTCATATTCAGCCTTGCGGAGAGCCTCAATGGCCTTCTTACGATCGGTACCAACCTTGTTCTTGCCGATGGTATCGCAGAGCATCATAACGGTATCATAAGCGAAGTGACCAAGATTATCATACGGCTCGGGATACTTAGCAGCTGCATAATCCTCCATGAACTTCTTGCCGCCCGGCAAATCCTCCAACGGCTTGCCGATATTGAATGCAATCATGCCCTCTGCAGTAGGACCGGCAATTTTGTTAAAGGTATCGGAAATAATACCGGAGTCGGAAAGGAAGAGGCAATTCATCTGGAGGTCAGCCATCTGACGCTTAATGAGAGCAGCTTCGGTAGCCATCCCGCCGAAGTATACGCAATCCGGATTCTTAGCCTTTATGTTGGTAAGAACAGCGGAGAAATCCTGCTGACCTACATTGATGCCGTCATCGGAAAGAACCTGTGCACCGTTCTTGGCGGCATTCTCGCCGAACTGGCTGGCATTGGTCTTGCCGTAGTCGGTACGGTCATTGATGAGGCAGATGGTCTTTACGCCCCAGGTCTTAGCTGCAAGCTCACCTGCATAGACATTCTGTGCCTTTGCTTCGGTAATTATACGGGTAATTTCCTTGTAGCCCTTGCCGGTAATATCAGGATGAATAGCAGCCGTTACCAGCATAGCCATACCATTCTTATGGAATACAGGAGCAGTAGCGAGAGCACAGCCGCTGTTGAAATGACCGCCGACGGCAACAATGCCCTTATCGGTGATGAGCTTATTGGCTGCAGCAACCGCAGTGGACGGATCAGCAGCATCATCAGCTACAACCAGTTCAAACTTGTAAGGATACTTACCGGAAGCATTTGCGTGTTTAATAGCAAGGTCGGCAGAGTTCTTCATGCCGACACCAAGAGCAGCATTATTGCCGGTGATAGGAGCAATAAAACCAATCTTTACAACCTCAGTCTTCTTATCACCACCGCCGCCGCAGCCGGTAAGCATTACAGCAGAAGTAGCAGCTACGGTAGCAACGGCCATAGCTTTTTTCAAACCAGAATTAAAAAACATTGTTCTTCCTCCCCTTTTTATAAAGCACTGCGTTAAACAGTCAGTACCAACAAGATAGAAACAATTTTATCATATATTAAGCAAAAAACAATAGTTGCATGAATTGTATTCACAAAAACATCCGTGCACAGAAAATGAAGAGTCCGTGTCTATTGGACAAATCGGAGTTATAATTCAAAAATCTGTAAAAAAATGTAAACCTGGAATCAATAAAAACTTGCTAATCGTAGGATATCCCAGTGAACAATTCTGGCTATAAACATAAAAAAGCGCACAAAAAAACCCGAGATAAACTCGGGTAAAATGTACGGTGGCGGAGTGGGAGGGATTCGAACCCTCGCGACCTTGCAGCCCTAACGATTTAGCAAACCGTCCTCTTCAGCCTCTTGAGTACCACTCCGTAACTGAAAATATATAAATATGATGTTTTACAAAATGGCAGGGGCAGTAGGACTTGAACCCACAACCAATGGTTTTGGAGACCACTACTCTACCAATTGAGCTATACCCCTGTAATGGGGCGGCTGGTGGGGATCGAACCCACGCATGCTGGAGCCACAATCCAGTGTGTTAACCACTTCACCACAGCCGCCATATAAGGAAATATAGTCGGGTTAAATCCCGACTATATTTCGGTTTTAAATCAGCGGCTATCTATCCTCCCGGGCCGTCTCCAGCCAAGTACTTTCGACGTATATGCGCTTAACTACTGTGTTCGGAATGGGAACAGGTGGAACCACATAGCTATCGCCACTGAATATTAGAGAGCTTGTACCCTCAAAACCTT
>JAFNYY010000040.1 GCA_017383125.1 Schwartzia sp. (in: firmicutes) | reverse complement strand
GTCGTATGTGATAAACTATCCTTAATTTCCATATTAAAAATTCCTCCTTTGATTTTGAGTGCGGTTGGTAGCCACATTCATTATATCAAAAGAGGATTTTTTACTTATAGCTTAAAGCTTTTGGTACCACCCGCATAGCGGGTGGTTTCTTTTTAGACAAAAAAGCGGTTTTCCAGAATCCGGAAAACCGCATGGTTACTTGATGATCCCGGCCAGAATCGAACTGGCGACCTACCGATTTGGAGAAGGTGGCTCGCGAAGCGAGACGGATGAGGTTTGACATTCATCCCTCCGCCTTTTTGAGGCGTTGGCTGTCGCCACAGCTTTTCCAGTCCGCCCTTTTCAAGGGCGGGGGACCGCCGTCAGGCGGTGGTGGGTTGTCCGATGGCAGGTTCGTTTGTCTGAAAAAGGCGTACCCTCCACCATGCGACCCATGGTCCCCCTCCCTGGACGCCAGGGAGGAAACATCATTTTTCATTACTATATCATGTTTTCCGTTTCCTCATCAGAGGAATTACCCTCCACGGTAATGAGGCCGGTGCCACCGGACTGCACATCGTCGTAGTGAATCATTGTCACTTCCGGCATATCAATCAGATTGTACCGGTCAAACATACCGACTGAGTCCTTAAAGTAGCAGGTATAGACATTGGCTGCCTTGGTATCGGCTACCATCGTAGCGAAGTCATTGGCTGCATACCGCTGATTATTCGCATAGTAGTAATCCTTCAGATTCAGCAACGTACCATTGCTCCGCTGGAAGCGCGGTGCATCAATATACAGATTCATCCAGCCGTCATTATCCAGCGTGAAATTACCTATATTGGTTCCCTGCCCCGCCAGCTGCTTTCTGACCTGCTCCATATATGCCGGTTTCTTATAGCTCGGCGACTCTCCGGCCACATCGCTGTCGGTGCCGTAGGCACCGAAGAGCAGCCGTTCCAGCTGCAGCTTATCAGCCAGTGTTGCTCCCTTACCATCGCCTTCATCGAAATAAACAGCCGGGCTTGTTTCATTGGACACGGTAGTTCCGTAAACAGCCGTCACATAGTCCATGGCATTGAAATAGCCCTTGTCGACGATGTGCAGCTTGTCCATGGCCAGCCTGCCGCCATCGGTGATAGTGATATTGGCGCTATTAGCATTAAGGGTGGAGAAATGGGTGTCGTTGTTCGTGGTCAGCTCCACTCTGCCCTTGACGACGCCTCCCTTTGCCCCGGTGACATCCAAGTTCAGCCAGCCGTCTCCGGTATAGTTTATCTCGTTCAGATTTATATAGTCGCCGCGGAGGAGGAGATAATCCTCGACATTTATCTTATTGG
Organism: Schwartzia sp. (in: firmicutes); assembly: GCA_017383125.1. Classification (GTDB taxonomy): domain Bacteria; phylum Bacillota; class Negativicutes; order Selenomonadales; family Selenomonadaceae; genus RGIG250. The sequence goes on along the minus strand of JAFNYY010000040.1, from coordinate 6,381 downwards.
CCTCAATCTGCTTATCATTCCCGTTGGTAAACAGCAGCACTTCCTTACCGGTTATCTCATTGACCATGACTTTGCCGTCCTGCGTGCCGACTGCAACCATTTCCTTGGCTTCGAGTCGGGATACATTCGTCAGGTCTACATCACCGGACTTGGCACCGATATCAATGGAGCCACCGGCAAGAATTTCACTGCCTGCACCAAGGCTGATGCCACCGCTATCTGTTGCCAGGCGGATAATGCCGCTGTCGCTTACCATTTTTGTCGGTTTATCGCTGTCGAGGCGTATTCCTGTGGCTGCATCAAGCACAATGCCGCCGCCGGCAATCAAATCTCCGGAGCCGGTAACCAGGCCGTTCTTTGACTTAACTACCAGCGTGCCGACCGCATAGCCTGCCGTTGCCGCTTCACCGATATTGATATTGGCATCTGCTTCAAACTTAACATTGCTGTTGCCGATGTAGTTCAGGGTATTGTAAATATATCCCTCCGTTGCCTTGAAATCTATATCGCCCTGAGCAATCAGGTACTTCTTGCCGACATAGAAGGGCGATGATGTATTGAAAATTTCCGATCCCTTGAATTCGTATGACTCTTTGCCGTCTACCAGCGTAAAGTTATCGTAGTTGGAAATATTGCCGTGGTCAGAGGTTAGTGTAATTGTTCCCTTATGCTCCGGGTCTTGTACCTGCTGTCCAGCAACTTCCTTTGTCTGACCCATGGCCACAACATCGCCGCGGTTTACTACATCACCCTTGCGGTAGACCTCGATATCGCCCATGACCTTCAACGGATTGCCCTCAGCATCTCTGACAGGAACTCGCTTTGCCACCGGCTTTGTTTCTCCCGGCACAGTCGCCATACCGTCAACATAGCTGATGACCCCGTAGATGCTGTCTCTCTGCTCCTTCGTCAGAGCCGTAGTATCCACCGTATCGTCAATCAGCACCGCCGTGGAAGGCGACTGACCATCCGCTAGGTAATACTTATCAACGACAATCATCTTATTCGATTCAATATCTATCGCCAAACGGGTTTCGTTCCCCTTAGTGTCAATGGTATAAACCGGACGATATAAGCCATCCTTTCCCTCGATGGTGTATGTATCGGCAGTCTTGGCGTTCTGTCCTGCGTGCATAGTGACGCTTCCGCCAAGTGCGAGGACATCTGCGTCCAACATATTGACGACGGTACCGTCATCGGCTTTAAGTTCAACATTGCCTTCCACAGAAATAACCTTAGCATGGTTATAGAGGTCGCCTTGGGTAGCGTGCAGAGTGACATCACCGCCGGCATAAATGTTGTTGCCAAAGCTTCCCAACCCTTCGGCGGCCTCCAGCGTAACACTACCGTCGGAAATCAGGTCGTGCTCATTGTAGAGCAGTCCCTCCGGTGACTTGATGTCAATATCACCGGTGGAAATGATTTTACCCTTGTAGCTGCCTGTTTGGGCTCCATTGATGTCAATCGTAGCAAAATCATCAAAGTTGTAGACATCGCCCTTGGTAGAGAGCAAAGTAACTACGCCGCCGTTGGCCATGATGTCACCGGAATTATACACGGAGCCGTCAAAATAAACAGTTTTCCTCTCTCCCCCTATTTCAGCCTTACCGTCATCTTTCACTTCGATTGTGCCGGACTGGTCTCGCAGAGAAACTTTAGCGCCTGCTTCATCAAGGTAATACATATCGTATTCGCCATTTTTCTGGGTGGCACGAATGGTAACATTTCCGCCCTCGGCCAGCAGGTCTGCGCCCTTATAGTTATAGACAGAACCGGTGAGAGCCTCCAGCGTAATGTTTCCCGTTTCCGAATTGATAACTGCATGGTTAATGAGGCTGCCGTTGCCGGTCCGCAGGTCAACATTCGTTTTTGCACTGATGCTACCTGCCGTGTTGATGACATCGCCCTGCATAGAGCTGTCAAATTCTTCCTTGCCGATGGCGGTTGTTTCCACGGCCCATAGCTTGACTCTGTCGTTGACGGCAACAATATCGCCCCTGTTCTCTACGCCGGCCTCATAGGAGGTGATGTAGACATGCTGCTGCGCCTCAATTTTATTGGTATTCAGCACATCTTTCGTCGCGTCCAGCTCCACGCTGTTGACTGCTGTCATTTGTCCGTGGTTAATAACATCATGCCAGCTGTCCAGAATGATAGAGCCTGCGTCATTGTCCAAGGCCTCGCCGGTTGGTGTTATCTGTGTTGTAATGTCGCCGTAGTTGGTGATATCACCATAGGAATGGAGAATAACATTGCCCTTACAAGGCACATCCTCCCAGTTCAGCCACCACTCGCGTTCACCCAAAGCATGAATCGTAGTGGGGATTTCGCCTTTGGCGGTAATCTTGCCTACATTGATAATGCGGTCCTTCTCATCCCCAATATGCCCGACGGCAGTATCGGTCTCCATAATCACGGAGCCAGCCGCAGTAATCCTGCCCTTGCTGGTTTCGAGATATTTCTCTTTGAAGGCCTCGTCAAGCAGATACTCCGGGTCAATGTTAAAGACACCTATTCCTGCCCGCAGTACAATATCGCCAGCGGAGGATTGCAGCTCGCTGTTATTGACGACAAAGCTCTCTGCCGACATTTCTACGCCATTTTTGCCGTCGATTGCGCCGGAGTTGTTAATAATATGCTGCTCCAGGGAAAGCATCTCAATTTTCCCGTCCGCCTGCAGTAGCCCACTGTTATAAATGTTCCCCACAGCCTCCAAAGATGTATTACCCTTGGACAGAGTACGCACATTGTAAACGTCATCCTCATAGTTGTTGACTGTGATATCCTTGTCCGCCTGTACGGAATCCAGCTGCAGGCTGTCGCCGGTCTTAGCTACTCCGTCCTCTTTCATATATTTATTGACGGTAACACTACCGTGTATCATGCTGTCCTGGCCATCCATAGTATTGGTGGCCGTAACACGCAGACCGGTAGTACCGCCGTTGCCGAGAATAATCGCGTTGTTTGCGCCTGCCTCGGCTCGGTTATCCAAAGTAACCTTATTCAGCCTGTTCAGTCCGCTGCCCAAATCCATGCTGCCGGGGGCGGTGGCGTAGAGATTCTTTGCCTCAAGAATATGGCCCGACTCGCCCCGCATGCCGCTTTCACTCAGAGTGTAGCTCTGTTTAAGCTCATGCAGCGAGTTCAGATAGATATTGTCACTGCTTATCAGGCCGCTGACCAAGTTCAGGTCGGCGGTTTCGTTTTTGCTGGTGTAGCCGTGACCGGTGGTCATGCTGCCGACATTGAGCGTGATGGTGCCGTCTGTAGCAGTAGTTTTGAGATTTTTATTGTCCAGGGTCAAGCTGTTCACGGAGCCGAGGTTTATGCTATTCTTAACCGCAAGGCTTTCGTTCAGCAGGTTCAGGGTGCCGTTGACCTGCACATCTACGATTTCAGTGTCCGCGCCGTTTTCCAGCCGCACATTCAGCTGACCGGCCGCAGTCTGTCCGTCAGCTGCATTGGTAACGCCCTCAAGGTAAATATCCTTCCCCGCCTTGGCGATGACGATACTCTTGTCATCTTCGGCATTCTTGAGGGACAGGCGATGCGCAGCCTCGCCGAGGCTGCCCTCATTGGATACCAGCTTCATATCGCCGCCGTTCTCCAGACGCAGATAGCCTGTTTCCACGCCGTTGAGCAGATAGACGCGGATATCCTTGTCAGCGGTGAGCTGGATGTCGCCGCCACTGGAAGCATTTTGCAGATAGAGATTATTGTCCCCTGTCTGATAGAGATAAATTCCGTCCGTGGCGGTGGCACGCAGCGGGCCGCGGATGTTGATAAGCAGCGGACTGGTCTCTGTGCCCAGTCTGCCTGCAGCTCCTGCCGTACCGCCTGCATTGATGTCCAATGCAGCAGCACTGATGACGGCATCTGTCCCAGCGGAGGGCGCACTAAAGACAGACCCCAGAGCGTTGTTCAAAAGCACGCTGCCCTTGGCCGTGATGCCGTTAATACCTATATTCATCAGCGTGTCCGTCTTTTCTACGGTGCGCCCCTCGACAAATACATTGCCTGCCGCCGCAGCCGTCTGACCGGCACTTACCTTCAGCGCACCGGCTACGCCTGCAGCGTCAGCCATCAGCTCTATGCCCACCGGCAGTTTCTGGTTAATGGTGACCAAATCATTGGCAGCATCCCAGCTCACACTTGATGCATCAGCTCCGGAGAGTTTCTGCAAAGCGATAAGGCCGGTCGGGTCCTCAGCCGTCTTCATGCCCAGTTCACTTATTTTGTAGGCAAAGGTTTCATCGCTGAGCAGACCGGCGCTGTCTGCCATGTTCAGATTGATATTGTGCGCCTTGATGTTCGGTGCCTTGCTGCTGGTGGTCAGGCCGGAGTGCGGATTGACAAGCCTGTCGCTGATGGCGTAAAGCAGCTTGTCCGTCTCCCAACCATCATTCAGCAAGCCGAGGCTCGTCCACAGCTCCACCTGCTCATCCCTGCTGCGGCCGCTGTCCTGTGTCGTGTCATAGGGCAATGCGTCCACCAGACTGCCGACGCCGCCCAGGGTGACATCGCCAGTATCGCTGTAGACCGTGCCGAGACGCAGATTGCCCGTGGTCTCGTAGATATTGATATCGCCATGGGCCTGCGCGTTCAGGCTGGCACTCAGCGTATCCTGCGAATTCAGTGGCATATCTGCTGTGTTGACACTGATGGCACGGTCAGTGCCGATAGTGCCGTTGGTCGCCGTCAGGCTGACCTTGGCGGCGCTGATGTCCGCACCGTCATACTGCTCGATGCTGCCGTTGGCTTTCAGCGAGAAGCCAGCCACCAGCCTATTGTCTGTCTCATTACCGGAAGTACCCCACAGCAGCACCTTGCCAAAGTCCGTACCGTTTTCCTGCTGTACGGCCGCAGTCTCCGCCGTTATGTCGATGGCGTTGCCGTCGCTGACGGTGCTGCCCACACCGTTATGGTAGTAGGTCATGCCCGCGGTGGCGGTATTGGTGGCATTGAGCTTCAGCAGATTGTCGCTGAGGATGTTTATACCGTTCATGCTGCCTGCAGCGCTTAATTCGACATTATTGCCTTTCAGCAGACCCTTGTCCTGATTGATACCGCCACCTGTGGAGGTTATGCTGATGAGGGTATTGGCCGCGGTGCTGCCGATATTGCCGCTGATGTCCACCGTACCAAGGGATTCTACCGTGATATGGGATTCCGCATCGCCGTTGCCCATGAAGCTGACGGCAATCTGCTTGGAAGCATCAACCGAATGCTTTATAGAGCTGGTCGTGCCGGTATCAACATACCATTCGTACAGCTCATGCTTGCGGTAGCCGTACAGGCCGGTCTCCCAGCGGCTAACGGTGACATCGCTGACCTTTTCGTTGACTGCTGACACCTTTTCGTCTTTATGATAGTCGCCAAAGCTGCCGCTGCCGGTATCCAGCTCAATGACGGTGAAGTTGCCCTTTTCATCAGCTGTCAGTGTTTTGGTTTCCTTGGTTACTGCACCGGTATCATTCGTAACATCCTTGCTCTCGCGCAGACCCCACCAGTTCTCCTCATATTTGCGCTCCTTGTAGGTGCGGGTGGTGGAATCCTTGCCCTCTACCCACACATAGCGCAGATAGTCGGCCGGGTCGTATGTGTAGCTGCCGCTGATATCTGTCGTTGTGGGATTGGTGCCGTCCAAATTGCTGACCACCACTTTGTCCCGGGTGATGACAGTCTGCTGCTTTTTCTGCGCATCCAATAGTGTGACCTTGCCCTGCACCTGGGAGGTATTGACGCCGTAGAGACGGATGTCCTTATTGGTGGAGTTATTGACAGTGACATCCGCGGTGCCGTCCATGGCCAGTATGCGGCCGTTTCCGGTGCTGGCAATAATGCCGCTGAGGTAAATATTGCCGCCGCCGTTGTGAATTTCATCCACCAATATCGTGCCGGTGGAGGGATTGTAGTAAAGGGGCACCTGATAGTCATATTGATTTGTAGTCGTATTGTATACCTTGCCGCCACGGTTCAGACAGTAGGCAGAGTCCGGCCCTGCCAGCAAGATCTGGTCATCCGTCAGCTTTCCGAGCTTGCCCTGCTTGTAGAGGTTATCAAGATTGCCGATGGCGGTGCTGTAGTTGTCACCGACGCTGGCAGAATAGTTGGCGTAGCCGCTCTGAACAAGTCCGTTGATATTGAGGTTCAGCGCATTGAGGAAGATATTGCTGCCTGCGATGCGCCCGCTGGACGCCGCCGGCTGCGTAACCTTGCCGCTGGCATCAACGCTGCCCATGACCTCGCCGCCGATATTGATTAAGCCCTTACCTTCCTCCAGTGAGTTCTGATAGATAGTACCGTTGGCCGCACTTAGTACAACATCCCGGGCATTGACTTCGCCGTTGATGAGCAAATTACCGTGCAGATTGTCCATTG
>JAFNYY010000039.1 GCA_017383125.1 Schwartzia sp. (in: firmicutes) | reverse complement strand
TTGACGATTGACAAGTAAGCATACGCAGTCAGAGTCTAGTACCGCTATGTTGATTATCGAGCGGAAGCGGGTTTTCGTCATATCATATTCAGTAGGTAAGTTAAATCCTAAATAATGACTGACCGCACAAATGCATCTAACGGAAACTCGCTCTCGCTCTTTTATTCACGCAGCGGTGCTAAGTTCTGACTGCGCAAGTCTGCTTGTCAATCACTAAGCACCGGCGTTCATAACGACTTTGTCGTTGAATGCTAATATGAATAAATTACTTCGTAATTTATTGAAAAACTGCATTATAAAGGTTTCCTTATAGATGTATTTGCTTGCGGGATTACATTAAGGTGATGACGGCTTCGCCGTCTTAAATATCGGCAAGATTACATCTGCTGGATTTGTCCAATCAGCTCGATGATGGATTTATCCAAATCGTCCTTCTTTGGACGGCTGTCGCGAATCTTATTGAAGGCGTGCATTATCGTGGTGTGATCCTTGCCGCCAAAATAGTTTCCTATCTGCTGGAGGCTGGTGTCGGTCAGCTCCTTGGAGAGATAGATGGCTATCTGTCGGGGTACAACTATGTCACGGCTGCGGCTCTTTCCAAGGAGGTCTTCCTTGGAAACATTGAAATAGCGGCAGACCATCTCCTGAATGAGCTCGATGGTTACAGTAGGACGCTCCGGCTTTTCGTAGAGATCCTGCATTGCCTTCTGAGCGGTGGCGGTGGTGATGGTCTCCCTGTTGATTGAGGAGTAGGCTACCACTCGGGTGAGAGCGCCTTCCAGCTCACGGATGTTCTTATCAATGCGGCTGGCGATGAATACCAGTACATCATCCGGTACGCTGATATGGTCAAGCATCGCCTTCTTCTGAAGGATTGCGATACGGGTCTCAAGGTCAGGCGCTGTAATATCGGTGATGAGTCCCCACTCGAAGCGGGAGCGGAGCCTGTCCTCCAGAGTTTTCAGCTCACTGGGTTTTCTATCGCTGGAGAGGATTATCTGCTTGTTTTCCTGACGGAGAGCATTGAAGGTATGGAAGAATTCTTCCTGAGTACGCTCCTTGTTGTGCAGGAACTGGATATCGTCCACCAGCAGGACATCGATACTGCGGTAGCGCTGACGGAATTTATCCGGACGGCCTTCCTGAATGGAATCGATAAATTCATTGGTGAATTTTTCACTGGTGATATAAAGTACCCGCATATTCGGGTAATTGGTAAGAATCTGATTGCCGATAGCGTGCATCAGATGGGTCTTGCCCAGACCTACACCGCCGTATATGAAGAAGGGATTGTAGGTCATGCCCGGTGACTCAGCGACTGCCTTGGCTGCCGCATGAGCGAAGCGGTTGTTGCTGCCGGTAACGAATGTATCGAAGGTATAATTCTGCCGGAGAGATGACCTGTCGCCGGGGCCGATTATCGTCAGCGGTGATGAATCATCAGATACCTTTACCGTGACGGCCGGCTTCCCCTCTGCAGCCGAAGCGGCATCGAACAATGCTCCCTGACCGGTTTTTTCGTCGATATAAATTTTTTCCGGCTCCTGAGTGACAGGGGCTGCCTCCTTCTCTGCTACGGGAGCAGCGGGGGCCTGAGCCTTTAGCACCGGATTACTCTGGGCTGCCGGACTGGGCATATCGCTGATGGAGATAATCTCCACTCCGATATCCCTGCCAACTACCTGTTTGGCTGCTTCATCAATGTATGCCTTGTAGCGGGACATGATGAAGCTCTTTGCTATATCAGTCTGAGCAGCGAGGATGAAGCTTACCTCGGAGAGAGATACGGGGACGAGAGGAGCGAGCCAGGGGTCTACAGCAGCCTCCGTAGCCGGCTTTTCTCTCAGTACCTTCAGTATTTGCTGCCAGGTGTTGTCAGGATTCATATCAAACATAAAACTGTTCCTTTCAGGGAGTTTTCCACATGATTATCCACATTTGTGAATAACTTTATGTTAAATTTTCAATGATTAGGGGAAAAAATGTATTTTGGCTGCCGTTTTGTAAATGTGAATAACCAATTTCAGTTAGAAACTAACCGCTTTTTCCCGAAAAAGGGTACAAAAAGCAACAGCCTTTCAGCCATCCTATAATATAGCATAAAATACCAAAGCTTTCAATTAGATATAAAGAGCGGATGAAATAGGAAAATAGACGGATATTAGCAGGGATAAGGCTTATATTAGTCTTAAAAATAAGAATATATAGTAAAGAAAAAGTACAAAAGTGTTTGTCTATAGGAGGACAAAGTGTTATAATCCTTTCCTGTACCGCAAAAAGCGGATGTACAGGAGGTAGTATGGATAAGAAGGAACTGAAAGAAAAAGTCTGCCGTGCTATAGACGAAGCAGCAGATATTATTGAGAAGCTGGCTGCTGATATAGAGCGGGAGCCTGAGCTTGGCTACAAGGAGGAAAAGACCTCCAAAAAGGTAGCTGACTATATGCGTTCTCTCGGCACAGAGCCTGCAGAGCATCTGGCTATCACCGGCGTGAAATCCCGGGTGAAGGGAAAAGCAGCCGGCCCCAGTGTCGCCATCCTTGGCGAGCTGGACGGAATAGTCTGCATGGATAGCCCCAAGGCTGACCCTCAGACCGGTGCTACTCACGCCTGCGGTCACAATCTGCAGATAGCCTGTCTGCTGGCCGCCATGACCGGTATAGTGAAATCCGGAGTCATGGACGAGCTGTCCGGCGATGCTGTTTTTATGGCCGTCCCCGCCGAAGAATATGTGGAGCTTGCCTATCGCAAGCGCCTCATCGGAGAAGGAAAAATTCACTTCCTTACCGGCAAGGGAAATCTCATTTACGAGGGAGCCTTTGACGATGTAGACATGAGCATGATGGTCCATGCCAACGGAAATCTACCCGGCAAGGAAATGTACATAGGCCCCACCTCCAACGGCTTTATCGGCAAGACCGTCCGCTACATCGGCAAGTCGGCTCACGCCGCTGCAGCCCCCCACGAAGGAATCAACGCCCTCAACGCCGCTATGCTTGGCCTCATGGGTATCAACTCCCTTCGCGAGACGTTCCGGGAAGAGGATGTAGTCAGAGTACACCCCATCATCACTCAGGGCGGTGACCTGGTAAACAATGTCCCCAGCGATGTCCGCATCGAGACCTATGTCCGGGCGAAAACCATGGAGGCAATCAACTCTACCCATGAAAAGGTAGACAACGCTCTGAAGGGCGGCGCTCTCGCCATCGGAGCAAAGGTAGAGATAGATACTCTCCCCGGTATGCTTCCTCTCGCCTGCTGCGAGGATATGTACTCCATCTTCATCGACAATGTGAAGACTGTGGAGCCGGAGATAAAAATTACCCAAGGCTTCCACTTTAACGCCAGCACCGACATGGGCGATGTATCTCACATCATGCCCGTCATTCATCCCTACAGCGGCGGCAATGTGGGCAGCCTCCACACTAAGGATTTCAAATATGTTGACTTCCATGAGTGCGTACTCCTGCCGGCCAAGGCCTTTGCCATGACCATCATTGACCTGCTGTACGATGACGCCGCCCTCGGCAAAAAGGTACTGGCAGAAAATCCCCCTATTCTCACCAAGGAAGAGTACATCGCCAAGATGGACGCTTACTTCAATTCTTAAAAAGGAGAAATTCTGATGAAACTGCACCTGATAGTAGTTGCACTGGTAATGGCTGCTGAATTTATCGGCAACATTTCCATCAACCTGGGCATCGGCAAAATAGTCCTGCTGCCCATGATGTATGCCCTGATAATGGGTACACTCACCTGCCCCCGCTTCCTGAAGATAACCGGCGAGAAGGAAATCATGGGCGCCAGCTCCCTGCTGGGCGTCATCCTCATGCTTCTCATGGCTCGCTACGGTACTCTCGTAGGCCCCACCCTGCCGAAGATTCTCGCTTCTTCCCCGGCTCTCATCCTTCAGGAATTTGGCAACCTCGGTACCATCCTCATCGGTATCCCTCTCGCCGTATTCCTCGGTCTGAAGCGTGAGGCTATCGGCGCTGCCCACTCTGTAGCCCGCGAACCGAATGTCGCCCTCATCGGCGAGCGCTACGGCCTTGACGGTGCTGAAGGCCGCGGTGTTATGGGCGTATATATCGCCGGTACCGTTATCGGTACTATCTTCTTCGGTATCATGGCTTCTATTTTCGCCGCCTCCGGCCTTTTCCATCCTATCGCATTGGCTATGGCTGCCGGTGTAGGCTCCGCCTCCATGATGACCGCTGCCGTCGGCTCTCTAGCCGCAATGTACCCTGACATGGCCAAGGATCTGGCCGCCTATGGTGCCGCCTCCAATATGCTCTCCGGTCTCGACGGCCTCTATATGTCCGTATGTCTTGCTCTGCCCATGAGCGAATGGCTCTACAAGAAGGTATACAGACTGAAATACGGCGTAGAAGCACCTCCCAGTGAGGCAGCTCAGGCAAAGGAGAATAACTGACCATGAATATGAAAATGCAGGATATAATACAGGTACTCATCATCACCGGCCTCATCAGCCTATGTGCCAACTTCGTACCTCAGATAGCCAAGACCGGCAGCCTCATGGAAGCCTTCAACAAAGGAACCGTTGAAGCTATCCCCGGTATGCTGATTCTCATTGCTCTGGCTGCAGTCAGCATGTGGCTGGCAAGGGTACTCCCCGGCGGCCTCCCCGGTGCAGCCTATGTGGTCACCCTCGGCTGCATCCTCACCTACCCCGGTATGCCCGGCTCTGCCTACATCAGCGCCGCTACCGCCAAGGTCGGCTTCCTCCAGCTCTGCACTCCGCTCTTAGCCTATGCCGGTATCGCTATCGCCAAGGACCTTGATGTATTTGCTCAGTCCTCCTGGCGTATCCTCCTGGTATCTGCCGTCGTTTTTGTCGGTACCTACCTCGGCTCCGCTATTATCGCTCAGGTCATCCTCAAGAGCATCGGTATTATCTGACAAATAATCCATCTAATAGGCTCCCCTTTAGGGGAGCTGTCGCCAAAGGCGACTGAGGGGTAAAAAGTAAAACAAAAAACCCTGCCATTAGCAATTATGCCAATGGCAGGGTTTCCCTTTTTATACAGGCAGTTAAGAAGCTGCAGTGATAAATCTGTCGATGGTTCTGGCCAGCTCTCCGATGGTGTGGTCAAGCTCCTTCAGCCGCTCTTCGATTCGGACAAGAAGATAGCCGGACACTACGATGGGAAAGCCGTAGCCGGAAACATAGGTCATGATTTCGTCCATTTTATCCTCCTTTCTTAATCAGTAAGTGTTTTCAATGTAGAAGCCTCCCCTATAGGGGAGGTGCTGAGCGTAGCGAAGCGGAGGGGTAAAAGAGATGAGGTCTTATAATATTACCCCTCAGTCGGCTACGCCGACAGCTCCCCTAAAGGGGAGCCTTTTGGTTATCGTGGCTCAGCAAATAAATACATCTATAAGGAAACCTTTATGAACGCCAGTGCTTAGCGATTGACAAGCAAACATGCGCAGGCAGAGCTTAGGAAGTCGGAGAGAGCGAGTTTCCGTTAGATGTATTTATGCGATAAGCTTTATTTAATAATAAGCTTTATTTAATATACTGTATAATCCCTGCTGCCAATGCCGACGCAAAATCATCAGTCCGTTCATTCAGCAGCCATTCATCGTCAGGATTGGTAATGAAGGCCAGCTCTACCAGTACAGCAGTCGCCTCCGTTTGATTGACCACATAGAGCCGGGAGCCCTCCTTCACTCCCCGGTCGGCCGTCCCCAGATAGTCTACGATGGCCCGGTCGATACAGAGGCCGAGCTCGTATCCCTCTTCGCTCATGGCGTAGACCTCAGTACCCTTTGCCGCCTGAGTGACGGCGCCGTTGCAGTGGATAGATACGAATATATCCGCTCCGAAGCCGTCAACAGCTCCTGCTATGGCCTCCAGCTCGTCGCTCTGGACAGTCAGTACCTCATTTCCCATGTCCCGGAGAAGCCTTGCGCTACTCTCCATGACCTTGCGGCAGATTTCCGCCTCGGTGCTGTAAGCACCGCAGGCACCGGGATCCATCCCCGGCATGTGGCCGCCATTTAATACAATACGCATAAAAATCACCTCCCTTCTACCCTATAGGTGTCGGGAGGTGACAGCTTTGAAATATTTATTTAATGCAGAAAACAGCGTACAGAGGAATTGATAATATGCGATTTTCCTCACCAAAGTTTTTGGCCGAAATCCTTATTGAGTATGGAGAATTATACCGCTTCATGAATGATTGAAGGCTTCTTGACCGCACATGCTCACCGGCTTTACATTCTACCGGTATTATATTTTCATCCTTCAGGATGACAAAATCTACCTCGGCCTCTGAATTACTCGCCCAATAATTCAGTTCATAGCCGTTTGACTTCAGCCCTATAGCCGCATAGTTCTCAGTTAAGGCACCAAGAAACTGTTGCATTGCAGGATTATCTATCATAGACATACTGGTGTGAGTGCGGGAGCTGAAAATACCCATGTCGCTGTAATAAAGCTTGAAGGAGCTCAAATCCTGATAAGCTGCCAAAGGTAAAAGTCCCTGTTCAACCAGAGTGCATTTAAGGCATATCCCTGACTGAATGAGCCAATCTATAGGCTCACCGTAGAGGGAAGACCGTCCTCCCTTTTTTATGAGCTTATATTGGAATTTTTTATTCTCCTTTGATAATTGTGCAGGCAGAGAATCGTAAGCCTCGTTGATTTTTACACTTTCGCTGGCTGAGGTATACTTGGCCATATCGGCCACATAGGAGGAATATATGAAGCCCTGCAGTTCGGTAAAGTCCCGTCCTTCTACATAGGCATTCACTACCGCCGGCATACCGCCTACGACAAGGTAGCTCTTATATTCAAGCAGTGCCTCCTCGTGAAGCACCGTTGGCATAGGAGACATATTTTTATAGCATTGCTTTATGGCTTCAATCAGGGAAGCTTTGCCCCGTGCCAATAAAAATTCCTCAAAGTCCATCGGAAACATATTTACTATCTGGACCTTGCCAACAGGAAAAGAAAACCTTTCCCGCTTTATTTTTACGCCCAGGAGGCTACCGGCAGCAATGACATTGTACTCAGGAGCTTCCTCAGCAAAATATTTTAGAGACGACAATGCCCGCTCGCTGTTTTGAATTTCATCGAAAAATATCAGCGTGGTTTCCGGCTCTATATCCAGCCCGTATAATTCCTGAATAGTTTTTATAACATAGTGAGGTTCAATGGAAATGCTCAAATAAGAATCAAGGCGACTGTCCTTGTCAAAATTTACATAGAAAAGATTTTTATACTCCTGCTCACCAAACTCCTTTACGATGTATGTTTTGCCAATCTGTCTGGCACCATACATCAGGAGAGGAAGGTGATTTTTTTTATTTTTCCAGTCAATCAGGGATTGCTTTATTTTCCGTTCCATGATGAGCAGCCTCCTACCTCAAATTCTGCCCATATTATGATATAACCAGGGAAAAATGTCAAATATGACATTTTTAAGTGGGAAAAAATGTCAATTTATACATAATATCTGAATTAGCGTAAAAAATGCTGTAAGAAATGAAAATTCATTTTCTTACAGCAATGAAATTAGAAAAGTCCCAAATCCTTTATATAGCTTCCGAGGCAAGCCTCGAAGTTCACGCCGTAGCGGATTTCCGTACCGGCGGCATGAGTGAGTCTGATAGCCCGGACGGTGAAGTCCACGGCGATGCGGACAGACTCGGCGACGCTGTGGCCGGTGAGGGCGGCACCGACAATAGCGCTGCCGAATACATCACCGGTGCCGTGATAGCTGCCCTCTACCGTGGGGCCGAGGATGTAGTCTATCTGGCCGGTGGAGCGGTCGTAGGTAGCGGCCCCCAGATGAGCCAGATCATCCTCCAGCCAGGCGCCGGTGAGGACGATGCTGGGCTTCTCCGTGAGGACGGCAAGCCGGGTGAGAATGTCGTCTATATATTCGCGGCTGTAGGGGCCGTCCTTGTATTTTTCTCCCAGCAGGAAGCAGGCTTCCGTCATGTTCGGCTTGATGATGTTTGCTACCCGGCAGAGCTCCAGCATTTCCGGCGGGAAGGCCTCGTTGAAGGCTGCATACAGACGGCCGTTGTCACCCATTACCGGATCCACCAGGACGAGAGTGTCCGGATTTGACAGGTCATTTATCATCTTTTTCATCAGCTGTACCTGATTGAAGGAGCCGAGATAGCCGGTATAGATGGCGTCAAACTTTACCTTCAGGGACTGCCAGTGGCGAACCATGGGGATAATATCGTCCGTAAGGTCGCGGCAGGTGTAGCCGGTGAAGCCGCCGGTATGAGTGGAGAGGACGGCGGTAGGCAGTACGGAGCATTCTACTCCTGCGGCGGAGATAATGGGCAGCGCCACCGTGAGGGAGCATTTGCCGACGCCGGAAATATCGTGGACAGCCAGTGCCCGCTTCTGCTGTATAGCTTTATCGTAATCAATCATGTTTTTACCTCGTATAGTCAATAGATGTGACAAGCATTATAGCACTTTTTTCGGGCGGCTGCCAATACAGATGGTCAAGACACAAAAAAAGGAGCCGTCTTTCGACAGCTCCTGTAAATCAGAAGAGTACCTCTTCATCTACGCTGCGGATGACCGCAGACTTGGCAGCAGCGGCGCGGGCGCCGTTGACATCGAAGGCATCCCTGGCGACGACGGTGTTCATGAAGGAACGCACATCTTCGGCGGTGATGTCAGCCCTGGGGGACGGGAGGCTGAGCAGCTTGCTCTTCTCGTTGTCCAGAGTGAAGGTCATTTTCAGCTCTTTTGCCATGATATTTCTCCTTTCTTCATATTTTTTTACGCACTTGTTTTTTGGTTTAAGAATAAAGTTTGTAAGAAAACCTTTAATCAACACCGGTACTTGGCGATTGACAAGCAAAGCATTCGCAGTCAGAGCCTAGTACCGCTGTGTTGATTACAGAGCAAGAGCGTGTTTTCGTCAAACTTTATTCTGTAAACTGTTGTGCAGGGATTACTCCTCTACCAGTACGGCAGTGGACTGGCGTACGATGCTGCCTACCGGGAAGGTCTGAAGACCGCCGTAGAGGGCGCCGATAGCGCGGGCATCGTCATCGCTGACAGCCGGGTCAAGAGCGACGATGGAGCGCTGAGAATACTTGGCCTTGCCTTTCTCATCGACTCCGGTCTCCACATTGATTACCAGCTTTGCGGTTTCGTTTGCTTTTACGGTTGCCATGTTGTCACCTCCTTTCTATTTAGTAAATGTGAGCTGGAAGCGATTTTGAAACAGCAGCATAAAAAAATAACCCTTCCTGTAAAGGAAAGGCTATTTTCCGGGCATTATGTTATTCTTCAATCCTCTTTTTCAGCTTCCGGAGAGCCTGACGGCGAATCTGGCTCACCCGCTGGACGGTGATATTCAGCTCGGCAGCCACCTCCTTCTGTGACAGCCCGAGGAAGTAAATATCTTCGATGACTGTTTTTTCCCGTGGACTCAATACCTCAGCTGCCTGTTCAAGCTGCTGCCTGTTCTCAAGCGATGTGTAGTCGTTCCGCGAGTCTGGTATACGCTCGATATATTCGTCGGAGGTTTCGTCTGCTCCAGCGTCCGTGAAGGCACCGATGAGGCTCCTCCCGGCGCTTCATTTCCCGATTGATCCTGTTGGCGATTGTCCGGAGGTCTCCGTAGACCTTCGCTCTGGCCCAGGCAGCGAAGGGAACACCCTTTCCCTCATCGTAGGCCATGATGGCTCCGTAGAGAGCAAAGAGGGCATCACCCAGTAGCTCGTCGTAATTCTCACTGTAGCTGGCTTGTCCGGCGGCGGATTTGGCCAGCGGCTCATACTGAGAGAGCAGGGCTGTAGCGGCACTGCTGTCTCCGGCTTTGGCAGCGAGGAGGAGCTTCATCTCCTCCTCCTTGGAAAGGCTGTTGAGGTAATTTTTGTCCATTGCATTCTCCTTATACATTTAAAATAGCGGTAAATAAGAATTTATGTTCGTATTATAACACGGTCATTCCGTAATGACAAGATTTTAAGAAAAAATTTTCTATAAATAGATAATGAACGACGGAGAGGTCTTTGGAAACAGCAGAAAATTTACCGATAAAGAAAGGACTTCATTAAATCAGCCGTCTGTCAAAAATTAAAACAGGGGCGAAGGATATCGCCCCTGCAGACTTTAAAGGATGACTATGTGAGCCGTTCCGGTTATTCTTCGAGGCGGCTTTTTCTCAAAAGATAAAGGAAGTATGGCGTGCCGAGAAGGGCGGTCATGATACCCACCCGTATCTCCGTGGGAGCAATCAGTACCCGTCCCATGGTGTCGCAGAATACCAGAAAGGCACCGCCGGCCAGGAGACAGGCCGGCAGGAGCCGCCGATGGTCAGGGCCGACGATAAGCCGCAGGAAGTGAGGTACTACCAGTCCGATGAAGCCGATATTGCCGCTGATGCAGACGCCGGTAGCTGTCACCAGCGCTGCCAGTGACAGGAAGAGCATCCGGTAGAAGCCTACCGGCATACCCAGTGACCGGGCCTCTGTCTCACCCAGCACAAGCACATTCAGATGACGGGCCAGCAGCACCATGATACCGCTGCCTATGAGGATGGGTCCGAGGCCGATGAATACATGCTCCCAGCGGCGGTAGCCTAGGCCGCCCACTGTCCAGAACAGGTACTGCCGCATACGATTCTCATCCACCGCCGTGACGATGGCGGCTGTTATTGCCCCCAGTAGCATACCGACGACAACGCCGGAGAGGAGCAGGGTCATCACCGGTATTTTTCCGTGACGCATGGCCAGTGCTACAGTGATGGCCACCGCCATCAGCGAGCCGATGAAGGCACAGGCAGGCATGGCGTACATACTTGTCTCGGCAATACCCATGGCGATAGCTAGCACTGCGCCTACCGAGGCACCGCTGGAGACGCCGATTATCCCCGGGTCAGCCAGCGGATTTGAGAAAAGACCCTGCATTACTGCGCCGGAGACAGCCAGTCCTGCGCCTACCATGAGGCCGATGATTGTTCGGGGGAATCTGATATGCCAGAGGACAGCCTCCTGATTGGGGGTGACATTTACCGTGGGGAAAAGGTTCAGCCCTGCTTCCCGGCTGACGGAGGCGAGGATGTTCAGGAAGGGCATTTCAAACTGTCCCTTGGCTAGCGAGAAGCAGCCGGCTGCGATAAAGGTCAGCAGCAGGATGAGCATGACAAGGGGAAAATTTTTTCTCATAAAGTCCCCTCCTTCCCCAGAATAATCGAGAGAAGGGCCTCACGGCGGCTGCCATTTTCCGGCGCCGCAGAGTAGACCTCATGGTGGCCGGTCTGCTGATTGGTGGATACTCTGATTGGGGTGCCGAAGGCGGTAGTGAGGATATCCTCCCGCAGTACATCGGTCACCGGGCCGTCAGCCACCAGCCTGCCCTGTCCAAGTACCAGCAGGCGGGAGCAGAAGCGGGCCGCCAGATTCATCTCATGAACAACCATGAGGATTGTTTTGCCGCTGCGGCACAGGTCACGGGCGAAGCGGTATATCTCCTCCTGATAGAAAATATCCAGACCGGTGGCCGGCTCGTCGAGGAACATCACCGGCGACTGCTGAGCCAGTACCTTGGCAAGCAGCACCCGCTGACGCTGACCGCCGGAAATCTCCGTCAGAGATTTCTCCGCCAGGTCAGCCACTCCTGTATAGGCGAGGCAGGCGTCCACGATGGCTTCGTCCCGGCCGGATTCCTTCTCCCACCATTTGAGATACGGATAGCGTCCGGTCATTACTATTTCCCTGACGCTGTAGCCGAAGGTGATATTTACCTGCTGCTGCAGGTAGGCTACGGCGAGGGCGATTTCTTTTTCCTTTTGCTCAGTCAGCGGTCTGCCCATGAGCCGGACGGAGCCGCCGAGAGGGGAAAGCATACCGCGGAGGGTTTTCAGGAGAGTGGATTTACCGGCGCCGTTTGGCCCGATAATCCCCACCAGTTCACCGGGACGGACACCGAAGGAAAGTCCCTCCATGACAGGATGGCCGGGGTAGCCGGTGGCGAGATTGTCAGCTTCTATTACATAGTCATTCATGGTGATACCGATATCTTATTGAACATTCTTAAAAGCCTCCCCTTTAGGGGAGGTGCTGAGCATAGCGAAGCGGAGGGGTTCATAGGCGATTTTGTAGGTGGAACCCCTCAGTCGGCTTCGCCGCCAGCTCCCCTTCCAGGGGAGCCATCTATACTGATTAGTTGTTACCTCAGTCGGCTTCGCCGCCAGCTCCCCTTCCAGGGGAGCCATCTATACTGATTAGTTGTTACCTCAGTCAGCTTCGCTGACAGCTCCCCTAACTGGGAGCCTATTAGACGGATTATAGGATGATTGCTGTATCTTCAGCTTCTTCTCCCAGTCGGCCATGTCCTCGGGCATGAACTCATGGACAAGGTAATCGGGAGATATGAAGTCAAAGAGCTTCTTCACATGAGGGGTGGTGACCGGTAAATGATTGTCGATACGGCTGATGTACTCCATGGTCTGCCACATATCCGGGAGGCTGTCACCGGCAGTCTCAGCCATGAGAGCGGCGTATTTTCCTGACAGGGACTGATGGAGGTGGACGATCTTCACCCGACCGGCCAAGTCTCCCAGTGCTTCCATCCGGCGGCATACATAGTCTATCCCCTGCTCCTGAGTCCGGAGACTCCAGTCGGTACACATGAGGTGACCGGTGTCGAGACAGAAGCCGCTGTTCCTGTGGCTCAGCCTGTCCAGCAGCTCTCTGGCGAGAGCCGGATCGGTGAAATTCAGACCGGGCCACCAGATGTTTTCCGCAAGGAAGGCGATAGTCGCCGGCAGCTCGGCTGTGATTTCGTTGATAAGGTCAGCAGCGGCAGCGATGACTGCCTCGGAGCCGACTTCATGCCTGCGGTGAAAAATCTCTCCGACGGCGCACTCTGCCACATGAAAGACTACATACTCGGCTCCGGCCTTCACCGCCTGACAGATGTTGTGACGATACAGCTCCACCCAGTCGGCAGGGGTTTCGGCCTCGTAGTAGTCCGCCGGACTTGTGCCGGCTGACAGTCGGCCGGCTGCCTTATCCATGTCGCCAAGGAAGAAGCAATACCATGTGGGCCAGAAGCGGAGGTGGACGCCGCGAATGTACTCCAATGGATAGCCAATGGGGTCATACTCGTCGCATATCATCAGTTCCAGACCGTCAAGATGATTTCGCCGGAGAAATGGCGGGAGGTTCCCCGCCACATCTCCGGCAAAATATTTGTCACTGTCGTATGAAAGGTCAGAAATATTTACCAGCTGTTTCATAAAATTTTACTGCTTTTGAGTTAGAAGGAAATCTGAACGCCCATCTGGATGAAGCGGCCGTAGCCGGGGAATCCGGCACTGCTTCCGATGGTGTAATACTGATTGGTGAGGTTGAGTCCTTTCAGATATACCTTAAAGGTTTCATTGAATTGATAAGAAGCATTGAGATTAACAAGGGCATAGTGCTTGTTGCCGAAGCTTGATTCATTTCGACCACTTACCGCTGTTGTATTCAACCCTATAAACCATCCGCGATTGCGATAATTCATACCGATGCGATAGCTGTTAGGAGCATTAAATGAGGCGTATTCATTTGTTCCAACCCAATCCCATTCAAGTTTTCTTTCAGCATGAATGAATGACATTCCTGCATCGAAGGACCAGTGCTTATTTAGTTTTTGTTTATACTCAAGCTCAATACCGCGCTTTTTCTCCTGATCCATATTCTTTGCTCTCATATTGAAGGCAGCGTCGTATCTCCAATAGATAGCATTTTTGATCTTTGACTGGAACGCACTAACGCTTAAGGAGGCGGAATCATTAAATTCATGATTCCAACCAATCGTGGCGGTGTAACCTTTTTCGGGTTCTAAGTCTTCATTGCCGTAAGGGCCTACTGGGAATGGGCTATTGTAGTATAGGTCATCAGCCTGTGGGGCGTTAAAGACATGTCCCCAGGAAGCATATACTTGATTCTTCTTATCAGGGTTATAGTTTATAGCTGCTTTGGGTGACCAGTGGGTACCAAATTTATTGTGATGATCAACGCGAAGACCTGGAACCAGAGACAATTTTTTGCTGATTTTCCATGTGTCCTGGATGTATATGGCAGTATTTTCGTTCTTTTTATTTCTGTATCCATTAGCCTCATTTGTAGATTTTGTCTGTCTCCAGTCAAGACCGGCAATCAACACATGGTCTTTGCCAAGCTCCCAACCATTCTGATATTCAATACCATCTGTCTTGTAGTCAAAGCTGGTGTCAAATAGATTTGACTTTTTTTCATGATAAACTCTCAGGAAACCGGGAGCCTTTGTGCCCTCTTTGAAATTCCAATTAAGGTCTACACTATTGCGTATGCGTTTTACTCTTCCTCCATAATCGACAAACCTTCCGGCATTATATCCATAATTACCAGTTTCTGAGTTTACATGTGTATAACCTAAAGAAATAGACTCACGCTTACCCATTTTCTGGTCAAGACGCAAGGAGAAATTCTTTTCGTTTGATTTACCGGGTTCAACCTTGTGAACGGTTCCTTTAGAGTCTTTTGATTTGAAATAATCCTGACGAGTAATGTTGCCGGTAATCATCCAGCTGAGGTCTTTGACACTTCCTTCGTTGGTTATCTGGTACTCGCCTTTGTGCCATGAGCCGTAAGCTGTATCAATGGTAGTCTTCATGTCCTTTGCACCCTTTTTGGTTATGACATTGATGACACCACCGACAGCATCGGAGCCGTAGAGAGCTGAGGCACCGCCCTTGACAATTTCAATTCGCTCTATGTTCTTCATGGAGGGAATCATGCGAAGGTCAGCGGTGCCGCGGTTTACACCAAGACCCTGGTCGCTGTTTATACGGCGTCCGTCTACAAGGACGAGAACGCGGTCATCGCCATTGAGCTTGACGATATCCTGCTCACCTATTCCGCGTCCTTCGACAACAACGCCATTTACATTTTGGAGAGCTTCACTGACAGTATTATAGTGATTATCCTCAATCTCCTGCGCCGTAATGACCGACACATTCGCTGGGACATCGCTAATAGCCTGGGGCATACGGGAAGCGGTGACCACCACTCCCTCCACGGAATAAGTGTTGAGAGCGACGGGGGCAGCCTCCGGAGCGGCCTTTTCTTCCTGTGCGGTCTTGGACTCCGCGGCAGCGGCTACCCCTGCCTCTGCGGCATAGCCATGGACCGGCAGGATAGCAGCCGCAGCCGAGCAGGCCAAGGCAACACCTAGATAGAGTTTGGATTTCATTGGGTATTCCTCCTTAAAAATTTTGATATGTGTATGACTCCTCGTTAAATGATGAGATGGCGGCTTAAAGCCTCCCCTGAAAGGGGAGGTGCTGAGCGAAGCGAAGCGGAGGGGTTAAAAAGGTTTTGTATGTGGAACCCCTCAGTCGCCTTCGGCGCCAGCTCCCCTTTCAGGGGAGCCATCTATTTCGATAAGCTGTTACCTCAGTCGCCTTCGGCGCCGACTCCCCTTTCAGGGAAGCCTTTATATGCAGTTATCACTCTGCCGCCGACAGATGCTCCCTGTCAGACTGGGCAAATTCATCGCCATAGACAACATAGGCTATTTCCTGTACGGTAAAGACGAAATCCTGTGAGCCGTTGTAGATATAGCTTTCTCTCGGATAGAGGAGACGATTGTTTCGGATGGCCTTAATATTTTTCAGGGAAGGGTCATCGGTGTACTGGCGGCGGTATTTCTCCACATCTAAGCTGCCGCCGGCAGTGTATGAAGGGAGAAAGAGAATATCGGGATTTATGGCTACCAGCTGTTCCTTGCTCATGGTCTGGCCGTTTTTGATGCCGGCCTCGGAACGGCTGTTGATGACGCCAGCCAGCTGACAGGCTTCATCAAAGGTACAGCCGCTGCCGCCGTAGCCGGCCATCAGGGAGATTAGCATTACCCGGGGGATTTCCCGCCGGGGAATTTTTGCCAGCCGGCTTTTGATACGGGCTAGCGTATCGTCCATGAGGGCCACCAGCTTTTCGCCCCGCTCAGGTTCGCCGATAGCTGCCGCCAGCCGGCAAACGGTATCCTTTATTTCCGCCAGGTTCTTTGGCCCAGGGCAGACATATACCTTCAGACCCAAATCCCGAAGGTTTTCCACCTGCTCTATATCGCCCCAGTCCGGGACAATGACCAGATCCGGCCGGAGGGCCATAATCTCCTCCATGGATGGATTGTTAATCTTGGTGGGTATCTGCTTCGCCAGCTCCACGATGTTGGAGCTGACGGGGTCCTCCAGCAGTGCGTTTACTGCGACCATCCGCTCCGGCTTCACCAGTCCCAGCATGATCGTGTCGGTGCTCATGGAGAGGGTGAGTATCCTCTTGGGAGGGGCGGGCATTTTCATCTCAGTGCCTTTACAGTCAGTGATGGTGTAGGAGCTTGCGGTGTCGGCTGTTTCCTTCATCGTCGGACCGCAGCCGGTAGCCAGGAGCAATAGGAACAGCAGAAAAAATCTTATTAGTGAAATATCTTCACCCCCCCAGTCGCCTGCGGCGACAGCCACCCTAAATGGGGACTTCCTTAATGTAGTTCAAATAATTATCATTCACCCTAATTCAATCTAAAGTCTACCGGTACCTGTACATAGCACCGCACCGGACTCCCCTGTCCGTCCAGTCCCGGAGAGAACCGCCACTCTTCCACCGCTTCCAGGGCGGCCTCATCGAGATACACATCTCCGGCCGACTCCGTCACCTCTACTGACTCAGGCACGCCGGCCTTGTCCAGCAGGATACGGATATATGTCGTACCCTCCACGCCGCGGCGGCGGGGGATGGGGGGATAGTCAGGCTGTACGGCTCTCACGAGGGACGGAGCCACAGCGGGAGTCTGGATGGCGTTGCCGTCTATGGCATTTCCGCTGCCGATCCCGGCTTTGTCGCCGTCCCCTGCTCCGTCTCCGATTCCGTTGCCTTGCCCGTTTCCGCTGTTTTCAGCTGTGCTGTCGGGACTTCCTTGAGCCGCAGAGTCCTGCGGTTTCGTTTCTGCCTGCTCCGCCGGTTTTTCCGGCGGCTTTTCTTTTTTCTCCTCCAGGATGTCATCCGCCTGCGGGGGGACAACCTCCTGCGGAGCCTTTACCACCGGCGTAGCTGCAGCCTTTACTGCCGCAGCCGGGGCAGAGCCGGAGCCCATGAGAGATACCTCGTAGACAGGCTCCTCTGTGACAGGGGGCTTTACGGAGAGAAATCCGGCAAAGCCCAGCGCCCCGAGAGCGGCAATGTGGAAGATGATTCCCACGGCCAGAGCGGTGGTCTGCCGTCCGGCCCCAGTCATCTTGTCCCCTCGGAATCGGTGGCCAGACCGATTCGGGAAATGCCGGCTTCTTTGAACTTGTCCAGCAGGGCGATGACTGTGCCGTAGTCTACGCTGCTGTCACCTCGAAGAATGACGGCGAAATCCTTGTCCAGCTTCTTTTTCTCTTTCGCTTCGGAGATGACCGCCTCCACCGGGGACAGCCTGTCCCCCAGCCACACGGCTCCGCCGGCCTTCACCGTCACCACGAGGGGGGAGCTTTTCACCCGCTGGGTCTGCCGGGCCACCGGCAGCTGGACGGGGACAGCCTTCAGATCGCTCATGTACATGGTGCTGAGGATGAAGAAAACCAGCAGCAGGAAAATCATGTCAATCATGGGACTGAGCATGATGCCGATGTTTTCATCACGGTTTTTTGCGAACCTTATCATAATTGCCTCGAATTGTTATTAACTCTGATTTAAATTCACCCACCGCAAGGCGAGCCGGAGGAGGTTTTCACCTCGTATAAGTAAATTCCAACAGCGCATTCGCTATCTCCTCCAGTGTCAGCTCCACCTGATGAAGCCGCTTGGAAAAATAAGCGTGAGAGCAGATGCCCATGATAGCGATGGAAAGACCGAAAACCGTAGTGATGAGTGCCTCACCGATACCGGCGGTGATGGCCATGGGATTGTCCATACGGACATCGAGGGCATTGAAGGAAGCAATCATACCGGTAACGGTACCGAGGAGACCCAGTACAGGAGCAAGACTTACCGCTACTCCCAGATAGTTAAGTCCGGCGGCAAACTTCTCCCGGGTTTTCTCGCCCTGGATAGTTATGTACTCCTCCGGGCGCTTCACCTCCGGCAGTGCCGACGCTGTCCGGGAGACGAATTCACCAAGAGAGCCGTTGCCGCCGGATGATTTCAGAGCATTGAAGTCTCCCTGCTCCGCCAGCCTGCGGACTTTTTCTCCGTAGCCGCTGCCCATGTCATTTGATTTATAATATATGAATCGTTCCGTAGATATTATGACCACGGCCAGAGAGCAGACCAGCAGTGGGTACATCATAAAACCGCCTTTGAAAAAATATTCCAAGCCATGGAAAAACATTGATATTCCCTCCGATGAAATTGATGATAATATATAGCTTATGATACAATGCAATATTATAATGAATAAATAATTGTTTTTCAATACCTTGACCCAAATAGGTAAGAATTTTTCCATATTCGTACTTTTACCTTAAATGTTTGATCAGTTAGCTGTTTTATACCATATATACCTTGCCATCGTCCGTTGTGGTATATTCAAGAGGAGAGGAAGTCATCGTTTCCATTAAAGAAATAGAGGTAAAAGCTTTCGTGTTAAATGAAATACCGGTATGACCATTTATCTGCGGTCACACCGGTATTTTTCTTTATATACTCTGTTATTTGTTTTCGTATTTATCCACCGGGTAGTCGAAATATGTATCGGGATAAGGTTCATCGACTAGCGTGAAATGCCACCACTCGGTATCCAGCGGTAAAGGAAGAGGTCAGCCCCGGAGGTGTCCCGGCTGCTGACCAGAAGCAGCTGATGAACCGCCTCCTTCGGGCGATAGCGTTCCAGTATTTCCCGTGCTTTTGCCTCGGCAGTATTATCCCTTGCAGCGGCGGGAAGGGCAGGTACGGCAATGATAAGCAATAAGGCAATCCAGAGAAGAAATCGTTTCAAGGTAGTCAGCTCCCTTTACCAGCCTCGTTCTCTGTGCCAGAACTCAGGGGTAAAGAGGGCGAGGATGGAGAACATTTCCAATCGGCCCATGAGCATGGCCAGCATGGTGACAATCTTTGACCAGTTTGAGAGGTCGGAATAATTCTCTACGGCGCCGACTATACCGAAGCCGGGGCCGACGGTGGTCATGGCTGCCAGCGACAGGCCCATTCCGTCGTAGAGGGTCATTCCGTCCAGAGTGTAGAACAGCGTCCAGAGTCCCAGGAAGAACATATAGAGGAAGAAGAATTTGCCTACGCCGTAGAGGACATTGTCGTCTATCCGCTGGCCGTCGATGGTGACGGTCCTGTGGAGGCGCGGGTGGACTGCAGCCTGGACGGCGTGGATGGCCATCTTTACCAGCAGGATTAGGCGGGAGATGCGCAGTCCTGCTGTGGTGGAGCCGGAGCAGCCGCCGAAGAGCATCAGCAGTACCAGCACGCACTGGGTGGAGGCCGGCCAATGCTCGTAGTCGAAGGCAACGAAGCCGGTGGAGTTCTGAGCCGCTGCTTCAAAGGCGGCTTCCCGGAAGGATTCGGCCAGAGAATAGTTGAAGGCATTCGAGAGGGAGAGGGCGATGAACACCGTGGCAAAGGCCAGCAGGCCCAGGTAGGTGCGGAATTCCGTGTTCTTCCACAGTACCTTGGGGCCGTTTTTGTAGGCGCTGTAGTAGAGGTTGAAATTGCCGCCGGACAGTACCATGAAGAAGATGACTGCCATTTCCACCAGGGGACTCTTGTAGTAGGCGATGGATTCGTTGTAGACGGAGAAGCCGCCGGTGGATATGGTGGCCATGGCGTGGTTCAGGGCGGCGAAGGGGGTCATGCCCACCAGCCAGTAGACGACGGAGGCTATGGAGGTAAAGAGAAGGTAAATCTTGAAAATCACCAGTGTCATTTCCTGCAGTCGGGGCCGGCGGTGGCCGGAGGATATCCGGGATGCTTCCGCCTGATAGAGCTGCAGGGCGCTCTGGCTCGTCTGGGGCAGGAGCGCTACGAAGATGACGATGATGCCGAGTCCGCCCAGCCACTGGGTCAGGGTCCGCCACAGCAGTATGGAATGGGAGAGATTTGACAGGTCGTTGAAGACCGTACCTCCGCAGCCTGTGAAGCCGGCGACAGTCTCAAATATTCCGTCAAGTATGCCCAGGCTGCCGGAGAGGATATAGGGGAGAGTACCCAGCAGGTTTGTCAGCAGCCAGCCGAGACCGGTGATTCCGATGCTGTCCTGCATTGACAGGTCCACAATGTGGCTGGATCCGTTGCGTCCCCATGATTTCAGCTTGAGTCCTATTATTAAGGACAGTCCGCAGGTGATGATGAAGGCGATGCCGTCGCTTTCGCTGTGCAGGATTGCCGTGAGGGTGGGGATAATCAGCACCAGGCCGAGTCCGATGGATAGACGGCCCAGATAGTAGGCCACGAGGCGTATGTTCATTTATTCCGGCCTCCAATCAGTCTGCTGAGCAGGCCACCGCTCTGAGAGTCGGACAGGGCTCTTGCTTCCCTCAGCTCCCGGAGGCGTCCTGCTTTTGCCTCCTCCTCGCCGTAGTGGCTTTTGCGGCTGGGCTGTTTATTCTCGATAGCCTCTTTCATAGCACCAAAGAGCAGGAAGAAGGCGAATATTTCCAGTCGGCCGATTACCATCAGGAGAGCACAGACAAGCTTCAGAAGAGGCGGGTAGTAGCTGAATATCGCCGAAGCTCCGGCCAGCTTCGCGGCTGCGGCTACGCTGGAGAGGCAGCCTGCTCCCAGCATGAAGGCTTCCATGAGGGGGAGATTGCTCACCAGCGAGATGAGCAGGACACCTATGAACAGTACGAACACGAAGAGGAAGAAGAAGCCCATTATCCTGTTGAGTATAGCCGGGGCGATTGACTGGCGGCCCAGATAAACGGGGGTATAGGCATGGGGATGGAGAGTTTTCTTCATCTCACCAAGGAGATTCTTGCTCATGATGACGATACGGGCCACCTTCATGCCGCCGGAGCTGGAGCCGATGCAGCCGCCGACGAATACCAGGAGCAGCATACAGTAGCGGGTGAAGGGGGGCCAGGGCAGATACTCCGCGGTGGATATACCGGTGGTGGTGGCGAAGGAGATTGCCTCGAACAGTCCTCTCTGTATGGCGTGAAGGGGACTGTACACTCCGTTGGCCCACAGGGAACAGCCAATGAGGAGGCCGGCGGTGATGACGATTATCAGGAAGGCCCGAAATTCTGCGTAGCGAAGGATGTTTTTCACCGATCGTCGCCGGACGGCTTCGTAGTACAGGAGGAAGTTTCCGGAGGACAACAGCATACCCACCATCAGAGCGATGGACATAAAGAACTGGTCGATAAGGCCGGGGGCCATGAGATTGTAGGTGCCGCCGGTGGATACAACCACCAGAGCAAGATTGAAGGAGTCAAAAAAATTTGCTCCCGCCAGCAGGAAGCTCGTCAGG
>JAFNYY010000038.1 GCA_017383125.1 Schwartzia sp. (in: firmicutes) | reverse complement strand
TTGCCGAGAGGATACCGGCCAGCGATGGTCAGCCGGTTGTCCATCGGGATGATATGGTAATAATAGCCTGAGGCTGTTTAACCAATAGAATAAAATCACAGGCTGTTGCTCCGGCAGCAGCCTGTTTTCGTGTAAAAGAACTTGCATATCTCTGAATCAATGCGATATACTAAAACAGAGGCGGTGAGTCAATATAAGGAACAGCAGAGGATGTTTCGGAGCCGC
This sequence comes from Schwartzia sp. (in: firmicutes), assembly GCA_017383125.1. Taxonomy (GTDB): domain Bacteria; phylum Bacillota; class Negativicutes; order Selenomonadales; family Selenomonadaceae; genus RGIG250. The sequence continues at coordinate 14,719 of JAFNYY010000038.1, read as the reverse complement.
TGAGAAATTTTCTGGACTATATAGACGGGCATGAGCCGGTAGATGAGTTGATGCAGGAAATTGACAGCGCTGTAGTATTTGCGAAGAATTGTGATGATTGGAGGCGAGAGTATATGACCTTGGCATTGGAGATCGAGAGAGAGAAGAAGGCGGCAATGGCGGAAGGCATGGCACAGGGCATGGTTAACGCCATTAAAAACCTAATGAAGAAAGCAAATATAACATCAGAAAAGGCAATGACCATGTTGGGTATTCCTCCCGCTGACTTTGGGAAATATTCAGCTTTGTTGTAATTTTTATACTTTCACAATATAAAAGCACATCATGTATCGAAATAGGGTAAAGGAAAACCTATCGTGCATGATGTGCTTTTTTCTTTGGAAAAAGATTTGATTGATTGCGGTACATTGAACAGGGGAGAAAGATAAGAATTGTAACGATGCAGTGGGGATAATGCTGTAAAAGTTTACAAAAATTGTAACTTTTTTTACGAGTTTGTTGCATATCACCAGGATGGCTGATAAAATGTATGAGGAAAATTCTGAAATTTTTTGCCGTCAGACTGTATAGATGTAAAGGAAAATGACAGTTGGAGGTTTGCCATGATAAGAGAAAACCGCAGCAGGAATAAACTCTACGGCTATTATAGAAAGTTTGTTGATGAAGGGATAATTGATCCTAATGTTCATCCATGGATTGCCCAGTCCTGGGAGGAGAGCAGGATGCAGGGGATATCTCCCAACGGGGGACTGCAGTTGAAGAAGATCACCCGAGAAAATCTGCAGCTTAGGCAGGAACGCCATCGGAAGGCGATTGACTATATGACATCCCTAGTGGCGGATGTAAGAGAGTTTTTCCGCAAATTCCGGCTGACGCTGCTGCTGCTGGATGAGGATAATGTAGTAATCAGAAGCTTTGCCCAGCCGCTGTATCTCATGAACTCCGATGACACCATTGAGGGTGCAAAGATGGGACAGGAGGATATCGGTACCAGCAGTATTGCTGTGGCTGCCCGTCACAAGGTTCCCTTCTGGCTTTATGGGCCGGAAGTCTGGATTGAGGAATGCCAGGAGATGGATACCTGCTCGGCGCCGGTAATAGTGGGCGGTCATCGCCGCTATACGCTGACGGTGAATGTCAATACTCCGGAGGTAAAGCCGCAGGAGGCTGTCATGGCAATGCTCATGATGCTACGCCGTGCCCTTACCGATGAGCTGAACAATAATGAGCTGATAAAGGCACAGGAGGCTATCCTTGATGCCACGCCCTTTGCGGTATATCATGTAATGCCCGGCGGTCAGGTAGCCTATACCAACAAGCTCGGCGTCAGCCGGCTTGCGGCAATCGATGCCGGAAAGCCCGGTGACAATGCGAAGCCGATAAATCTCAGCGATGTTGTGCTGAATTATCATCATACGCCTATCTATAAGGGATTTGACGGTATCCCGTCTCATAATAAGGAAGTGACCTGGATAACCGAGGCAAAGACCTATGAGGATATTACTACCGTTGTCCCGATAAAGGATAAGGCGGATAAGAATGTTTCCAGTGTGGTAGTCGTGTCTATGCCAATAGAGGATTTGCGTACACTGGTTGCTCATGCTGCAGGCTATACGGCGAAGTACAGCCTTTCCTCTATGGTAGGAGAGGGCACCGGCTTCCGGACAATGCAGGAGAAGGCGGCAAGAGTGGCGAAGAATCGCCATCATATCCTTCTGCAGGGCGAGTCCGGCACCGGCAAGCAGCGAATGGCTCACGGTATCCATCGGGCAAGTCCCCGGGCGGCAGGTCCCCTTATTACCATGCGCTGCGGTGATACCACTCCGGAGCTTCTGGAGCAGGAGCTCTTCGGCGTTGCCGTTTCCGGTGATGTGAGCCATCCCGGACGGCTGGAGCTGGCGCTGGGGGGAACTCTATTCCTCGATGAAATCGAGAGTCTGCCGAAGAATCTGGCTGCGAAGCTGGCGGCAAATCTGCTGAGAGGTGCCAGCCAACGCGTGAATGAGGATGTATATCGTCCTATCGATGTGCGGATTATTGCAGCCTGCGACAGCGATTTGAAGCGGTTGACGGAGCGTGGTCTCTTTGACCGTGACCTGTACGAAATCGTAGCCCGGAGCATCATCCGGGTACCGCCTCTCCGGTCCCGTCGGGAGGATATACCGGAGCTGGTAAGGCATATAATCGCTGAGCAGGCGGAGCTGCACCAGCTGCCGGTGAAGAAGATTTCGGAGGATACATTGAAGCTGCTGGAGTCCTATGATTGGCCCGGTAATATCAAGCAGCTGCAGCATGTAGTGGAGCAGGCTTTCTTCAATACTGCCGGTGCGGTTATCGAGCCTTCGGATATAAATCTGATGGGCGATATTCAGCCGGATACAAAGTGGAAGGAAGACAGGGATATATTTGTAAAGGCATGGCAGGCAGCCGGCGGAAATGTAAGCCGTCTGGCAAATATGCTGAATGTAAGCCGCGTTACTCTCTACCGTTATCTGAAAAGGTATGGTTTGGAAAAGAACTGAGAAGCTGAAAGGAAGATATAGATTTGCGTTTGCGGAACAAGCCCTGGGTCAGTGAGGCCATTGCTGAATATGATTTTGTCTATCCCAAGGAGAAGCCGGCGGATGAAACCCAAAAGGGTCGCTGGCGTGAGGTAATGGGTGTCGGTCCGGATACTCGGCTATATGTTGAGCTGGGTACCGGTAAGGGGGATTTCATCACCCAGCTGGCAGCTCGGGATCCGGAGGCAATATTTATCGGCATTGAGGCGCAGCAGGTAGTGCTGTACTCGGCGGCAAAGAAGCTGAAGGCGATGGAGCCGCCTCTGACAAATGTAAGACTCCTCGTTTTTGACATCAACAATCTGGAGAAAATATTTGCTCCGGGAGAGGTAAGCGGATTCTACATCAATTTCTGCGATCCATGGCCGAAGGCCCGCCATGCGAAGCGCCGTCTGACTCATCGCAGCTTCCTTGCCCGCTACGGGGAGATTCTTGCTCCCGGGGGTAAGATTTGCTTCAAGACAGACAACCGGCCGCTGTTTGATTTCTCTCTGGAGGAGTTCAGAGAGACGGGTCTGCGGGTGGAGGATGTATCCTTCGACCTTCATGCGGAAGACCGGCCGGATAATATTGAAACTGAGTATGAGCGAAAGTTCTCCCGCTTCGGTGAGAAGATAAATCGCTGCGAGGTGTATTTCCCATGAGAGAAGGCTCCCGAGAGGCAAGCGAAATACTTGCAGAGAGAAAAGCCCGGGGGGAGAGCCCCCGGAGCTTCTGGCTGAGTGACCGCGAGGCGATGCTTGGGGTCGTTTTCTGTCTGCTTGTCTTTGGGACTATCAATATTTTCAGCTCCAGCTTTTTTCTGGGAATAACCGATTTTGATTCGCCGTATTTTTTCCTGAAGAAGCACCTTATCAATGTGGCTGTGGGTATGGTTGCCTTCGGGATATTCCAGCAGCTTGATTATCACAAGTTGCGAAATCTCGTTACGCCGGGAGCGGCGGTGGTCATTGTCATGCTGGTGCTGGTCTTCATTCTCGGCGAGGAGATAAACGGTGCAAAGCGCTGGCTGAAGCTGGGGCCTGTCACCCTGCAGCCGTCGGAGTTTGCCAAGCTCCTTACGATACTGATTGCTGCTGCGGTAGCGGCTCAGGGCGAGCGGCTGGCTGAGTGGAAGAATTATTTGGGACAGGGCGGACTGGTGCTGGCTATGGCGGCGCTGGTAGAGTTTGAGCCGGACGGCGCGACGGCAGCCATTGTTGTCGGTGTGCCGGCTATCATGCTCCTTTGCTCGGCGCTGCCTTCGGCGGTAAAGAAGAACATGATGCTTGTCGGTCTGGGAATGGCCGGTGCTATTCTCATCAAGCAGCCGTACAGAATAAAGAGATTTATATCATTCCTTGATCCCTGGTCAGACCCAGAAGATGCGGGATATCAGATTATACAGTCCATGTCGGCAATCGGTTCCGGCGGATGGATGGGCATGGGTGTCGGTCAGGGCATAAGCAAGTACAAGTATCTGCCGGAGGCCCATACGGACTTTGCTTTCTCCATCTGGTGTCAGGAGCAGGGGTTTGTAGGGGCTGTGCTGGTATTTATCAGCTTCTTTGCGCTTGCCTATTACGGCTACCGCATATCCTACAAGTCAAAGGATTTGTTTGGTCAGTTCCTGGCGGCGGGAATCACCTTCCTGCTGGTAGGGCAGGGCGTGGCAAATATGCTGATGATTGCGGGTTTCTTCCCGGTAGTCGGTGTGCCGCTTCCTTTCATCAGCTACGGCGGTACTTCGCTGATGGTGACGATGACGGCGGTGGGTATGCTGTCGAATATCGGAATATACAATGAGAAAAAGGAAAAGGAAAATCGTCAGCCGGCTCAGCGTCCTCAGCTGAAGCTGGTATACAGCAGGAATACCAGACGGGAGTGATAGGAATGTCGGATACTGCCAGGAAGGCCAGGATTATGATTGTAGAGGATGAGCAGCGCATCGCTCGCTTCATCCAGATGCAGCTTGAGCATGAAGGGTTCCTTACGGAGATGGAGCCAAATGGCCGCCGGGCATATGAGCGAATTGCTCAGGGGCACTATGATCTTGTGCTGCTGGATGTTATGCTGCCGGAGATGAACGGCTTTGAAATCTGTACTGCTGTGCGGAAGCTGTCGGATATTCCCATAATCATGCTGACGGCCCGTGATGATTTGGACGATAAGGTAAACGGTCTCGACTGCGGGGCCAATGATTATCTGACGAAGCCTTTTGAGCCAAAGGAGCTGCTGGCCCGCATCAGAGCCACTCTCCGCAATTATCATCCAGTAAAAGACGGGGACGGACACGGAGGGCCGCGGCTCGTCTGCCGTGATCTGGTGATGTACACGGACAGCTACGAGGTCACGCTGAAGGGCGAGAAGATAGAGCTGACCAAGAAGGAATACCTGCTGCTGGAATATCTGCTGCGTAACAAGCGTACTGTCCTCAGCCGCAACCAGATACTTCAGGAGGTCTGGGGCTACGACTATATCGGCGATACGAATGTGGTGGATGTCTATATCCGCTATCTGAGGGCAAAGATAGACGATGTGGCAGGGGATAAGTACATTCATACCATGAGGGGAATCGGCTATGTTATCAGGGATTAGATCCCGAATTCAGCATCTGCGGATTTCTACCAAGCTTACGCTGGTACATGTTGCGATACTGGCCGTCATTCTGTTAATAACCCAAATGATAACCACGGCGGGAATTTATTTCACCGTTTATCATCAGGCGTGGTCAGAGCTGGAGCAGACGATAGAGAATACATTGCTGGCTATCGAGCTGGCTGACCCGGAGAAAATGCCGAAAAACGGGCCTCCGCTGCCGGAAATGAGACGGGGCAGGCATCAGGGCCGGAGTATGAGTCATCATGCTTCGGTAATAGACCGTGTGCAGCCGCCAAGAGGTCAGCAGAATTTTGAAATTCCCGAGAATAAGCGGGCAAGGTTTCTCCGGAATCTGCGGGATGAGGGAGCTATTATTCCCGGTGTCGTCCTGAGAGTCGTGAACGAGGACGGTATGCTGGTCTATGACGGTGCGCAGAATTTCCCTACGCTGGAGGATGTCCGCACCAATATTGTGAAGCAGAGGCCGATGTGGGTGAGCAGTGATGCCACCCGTGAAGTGTCGGCTTTTGAAAATTATTACCTGTATTACGATGTCCGCAATGTAGTCTGGGACGGAGTGGGCTACGAGCTCCACTTCCTGCGGATGATTACTGCCGAGCGACAGTTCCTGGAGCGGCTGCAGCATATCGTTTTTATTGCCTGCCTCATCGGTCTGGGGATTGCGGTCCTCGCCGGCATCGTGGTCAGCAAGCGGACACTGAAGCCGATTGCTACCATTACCAGGGCTGCCCGGGAGACGGAGGTAGGGGACCTGTCGAAGCGTATTCCTGCTTCTGATGTACACGATGAGCTGTCGGAGCTTATCGACACATTTAATCACATGCTAGCGAGACTGGAGCAGGGCTTCGAGCATGAGAGAGCCTTTGTGTCCGATGCGTCCCACGAGCTGAGGACGCCGGTGACAGTCATCCGCGGCTATGTGGATATGCTGAAGGGCTGGGGTGCCTCCGATCCCAATACTTTGAAGGAGTGCGTGGAGGCTATAAGCTCCGAAGCGGAAAATATGCAGCATCTGCTGGAGAATCTGCTGTTTCTGGCCAGAGCCGACCTGAAGCGTCAGGTGGTGAAGCTGGTACCGGTGGATTTGGAGGAGCTGCTGACAGAAATCGGCAAGAAGGCACAGCTGGTAACGGAATCCCATACCGTTGTGCTGAAGCATAATGCTCCGGCTATTGTGGAGGCCGACGAGTTCATGCTGAAGGAGCTTCTCCGGGTCTTTCTGGAGAATGCTATAAAGTATACTCCGGAAGGCGGACGGATAGAGCTCGGCTCGGTGAGGATGGGAGACCGTGTAACTGTTTTTGTTTCCGATAACGGAATCGGTATTGATAAGGCTGATCAGCCGAAGGTCTTTGACCGGTTCTTCCGGGTAGACAAGGCAAGAAGTCATAACAGCAGTGAAGGAAGCGGTAAGCCCGGTACAGGTCTTGGTCTGTCTATTGCCCGGGAGATTGCCCGCATTCACGGCTTTGAACTGGTGCTGGAGAGTGACCTTGGCAAAGGCACACGCATCAGCTTCACCATGCCCTGCCTTGATACAGAAGAGGCAGTAAGAGCCATGGAGGAAGGTTAAGGTAAAAGCTCTTGAAAAATCAGGTTTCTGAGTATGTCCTTAATGCAGAAAATATAGATTTAAGATTTAGAATTAGTTGATTTTGATTAGTAAAACGAGAGGAAACAGGTTATGACACAATGGACAGCCCTGAATGTGGCTGATGAATTTGTATTTGCAATGAAGGAGCTGGGCATGGAAGAGCCGACTCCTGTACAGGAGCAGGCTATCCCCCGGCAGCTGGCAGGGGACAATCTGGTAGTGACTGCTCCCACCGGTACAGGCAAGACTCTGGCTTTCCTTGCTCCGCTGTTCAGCCGACTGGACAGCAGCCGGGAGGAAACTCAGGCGGTTATTCTCGCGCCCACCTACGAGCTGTGCATTCAGATTTCCGGGGTACTGCAGAAGCTGGCAGAGGTCGGCGCCGACGCCCTGAAGGTCCAGCAGCTCATCGGCGGGGCCAATATCAGCCGTCAGATAGAGAAGCTGAAGAAGAAACCCCACATCATTGTGGGTTCGCCGGGACGGATTATTGAGCTGGCCCGGATGAAGAAGCTAAAGCTGGGGAAGGTAAAGGTTCTCATCCTTGATGAGTTCGACCGGATGTTGGATGATCAGAATTTGACCATCCTTGCGGATATGATGAAGCTGCTGCCGCCGGTGGAGAAGCTGCAGACTCTCTGCTTTTCGGCGACGGCTTCACCGAAGGCTCTGGAGCGTGTAAGCTTCCTTGGTGAGCCGGAGCATCTCGTAGTCGGTGGCAAGCTGGCTATGCCGGAGGGGATCGCTCACTACATCCGCCAGTGTGCATTCCGGGAGAAAATCGACAATATCCGACGCCTGACCAGAAGTCTTGAGGTGAAGAGAGGGCTTGTCTTTATCGGCAGAAGCTCCAATGTGGACTGGGTCTCCGGCAAGCTGACCTACGAGGGTCTGAAGATTGCATCTCTCATAGGACGACAGGACAAGCAGGAGCGTCAGTCGGCAGTAGCCGCTCTGAAGTCCGGCAAGGCAAGGCTGCTGCTCACCACGGACATTGCCGCCCGGGGACTTGATATCCCGGATGTGGATGTGGTGTTCAATCTCGATATGCCCGATACGGCAGCCATGTACCTTCACCGGGCAGGCCGCACCGGCCGGGCGGGGGCCAAGGGGATAGTCGTGACCATGCTGGACCCCAGGGAGAAGGAGAAGTTCCAGACTATAACCCGTAAGCTGAATATCCGTCCGGAGCTGCTGAAGGGTATTTGATTTTGCTTGAAAGAAGAAAGGGGTTCCTGTGGATCTTTTTGAGATTTTATTTGATGCGCTGGTAATAATATTCCTGATTTTTATGAACGGATTCTTTGTAGCGGCAGAGTTTGCCGTGGCGAAGGTCCGGCCCAGCCAGCTTGAAATGCTCTGTCAGCAGGGAAACAAGCAGGCCGAATATGCGAGGAGCCTTGTAGAGCATATAGATGTATCCCTGTCGGTGACGCAGCTGGGTATCACCTTCACCTCCCTCGGTCTTGGCTGGGTGGGTGAGCCGATGGTGGCCACATGGATAATGCCAATATGTCTCAATTTTGGACTGGGGGAGGCAGTAGGACATACGGTTTCCTTCACCCTCGCCTTTGCGGTCATTACCGCATCCCACATCGTGCTTGGTGAGCTGGTGCCAAAGAATATGGCGATACAGTCGGCTGAGAAGGTGACGCTGGCCATAGCCGCTCCGCTGCTGCTTTTTCAGAAGTTCACCTATCCTTTTGTCTGGTTTCTGAATCATGTAGCCAATACCGTTGCCGGCTGGATGGGTCTTTCCGTGGTGACGGAGACTGAGGAGGCTCACTCCGAAGATGAAATCCGCATACTCATGGAGGAGAGCCACAAGCATGGATTCATTGACAAGACGGAATTTGATTTCGTTGATAATGTATTCGAGTTCGCCGATACGGATGTGCGGGATATCATGACGCCCCGTACCGAGATGACCTGCCTCTATCTGGAGGACAGCATCGAGGAAAATATCCGGGTGGCGGTCAGGGAGCAGCGTACCCGCTATCCTATCTGCCGGGAGGGCAAAGACGATATCATCGGCTTCCTCCATACGAAGGATTTGCTGGATGCTATTACCCACGGGCGGCGTCCGAATCTGCGCCGTCTTTCACGCCACGCCCTGGTGGTTCCGGAGTCAATGTCGGTATCAAGGCTGCTGAAGACTATGCAGAAGACCCGCTCTCAGCTGGCAATAGTCGTGGATGAGTACGGTGGGACTGCCGGTATGGCGACCATCGAGGATATCATCGAGGAGCTTGTCGGCGAGATTCAGGACGAGTTCGATAACGAGCGGGCCAGCGTGGAGGAGAAGGAACCGGGTCTTTACTCTGTCTGGGGCCGTTTATCCATTGAGGAGGTAAATGAGGAATTTGACCTCCACATTGACGATGAAAATGTCGATACGCTGGGCGGATGGCTCTACAGTCAGATAGAGGCTCCGCCGGTGGTAGGTGCCTGCGCTGTCACCGATGAGGCCGAATATACCGTCGAGGAAGTAGAGCGGATGAGCATCACCCGTGTAACAGTACGGCTGAAGGAGTTGCCGTCGGAGAAATCTGATGAAGAGGAAAAGTCTGAGAGCTTGACCGCAAAGGAGGATGACTGATGGCGGCTGTAATTGACACCGGTGTTATCCAGACAGCCATCGGCAGCTTTGCTTTGGGCATTGACCGTTTGCGCCGGGTGGAGTCTGCGTTCCTCTACGATTTGGAGGGGGGCGTCAGCGGGGATGACCAATCATCGCTGAAAATGCTGCCGGCCTATATCGACCTGCCGACAGGCAGGGAGGAGGGCGACGCGCTTGCTCTTGATTTTGGCGGGACAAATGTGCGGGCTCGGCTGTACCATCTGGAGAACGGTACTGCTTCTATAATCGGGGAAGCGGCCAGACCACTCAGGGAAACCGACCGGGAAAACAATATCTGCCGGGATTATACGACGGCGGAGACAAGTCCGGAGGAGCTTTTTGACTTCATAGCCGACATAGTTAAGGAAGCAGTAGGGGGCAATACAAGAAAGAATTATCGCCTTGGCTGGACCTTTTCCTTCCCGGCAAGACAGGAACGGCTTGATCATGCAGAGCTGATAACCTGGGCGAAGGAAATATCCGTCCCCGGAGTAGAGGGACAGGATGTGGTAAGACTGCTCCGGAAGGCTCTGGACCGCTGCGGGCTGAAGAATGTAACGGTCAAGGCAGTAATAAATGATACGATAGCTACCCTGATAGCAGCCGCCTACAGTGATGACAAGGTGACAGCGGCTACAATATACGGTACCGGACATAATACCGGCTGTCGGGAAATGTATGCAGGGGAAAGCGGAAGGTCGGCTCAGCTTATAAATCTGGAATCCGGCGGCTTCTCCAAGCTGATGCAGACCGCCTATGATGCAGAGGTGGATGACCGGTCGGAACGGCCGGGGACACAGCTGCTGGAAAAGATGGTTTCCGGACGATATCTGGGAGAGCTGTTTACCAATGTGGTGGCGGCAGCTGTCCGGGGAGAGCCGGGTGAGGTACCTCCGGATTTGGAGAGCAGACTTTGTTTTACGGCGGTGGATATGTCCCGTCTGCTGGCGGCAGGGACGGTACCGGAACAGTTTGATGTGCTGGCCGCAAAGCTTGCACCGGTGCTGGGCAACGGGTTTTCGCTGGGGAGAGCAGAGATTGCAGCCCTGAAGGGTCTGGCCGAGGCTATCTGCCGACGGTCTGCCCGGCTTGTAGCGGCGACCCTGTCGGCAGTAATAAAGCACAACAGCGTGGCAGGAGAGATAAAGCCGCAGACGATAGCCTTTGACGGCAGTGTCTACGCCAATATGCCGGGGGTTGCCCCGGCGGTGCGGTCGGCGATGGATGAGCTGCTGGGTGAGGATGGTAAAAAGATAGAGCTTTGCAGCCTTATGGAAGGCAGTGGATTCGGGGCTGCGATTGCAGCACTAATGTAAAAAACAGGAGTGGTAATCATGGTAGCACAGAAAATGTATGAGCTGGGAACGAAGCGTTCCGGCATTCGTGAGATTTTTGAGTTCGCAATGAAGCGGTCTGCAGAGGTAGGCCCGGAGAATGTCTACGACTTCAGCCTCGGCAACCCCAATGTACCTTCCCCGGAATACATCAAGGAGGCGATCATCGACCTCATCACCAATATGCCGGCTACGGCTGTCCACAGCTACACTGTGGCTCCCGGTGCCATGGAGGTTCGTGAGACGCTGGCCAGGAGCATCAATGAGCGCTTCGGCATGAACATTACCGGAAACAATCTGTTCATGACCTCCGGCGCTGCGGCTGCCATTACCATTACCTTCAAGGCCTTGACCGAGGAGGATGATGAAATCATCGCCTTTGCTCCGTATTTCCCGGAGTACAAGGTTTTCGTAGAGAATGTAGGCTCAAAGCTGGTAGTTGTCCCGGCAAAGGTGGACGATTTCCAGATTGACTTTGAAGCCTTCAGGGCTGTCATCAACCCGCACACCAAGGCGGTCATCGTCAATTCCCCCAACAATCCCAGCGGTGTGATTTACTCCGAGGAGACGATAAAGGAGCTGGCGGCTATCCTCACGGAGAAATCCAAGGAATACGGCCATCCCATTTTCATCATTGCAGATGAGCCTTATCGTGAAATCGCTTATGATGGGCTTGAGGTTCCTTATATTCCCAAGTTTTACAGCAATACTATTGTCTGCTACTCCTATTCCAAGTCCTTCTCCCTGCCGGGTGAGCGTATCGGCTACATTGTCGTTCCCAACGAGGTTGAGGATTTCGGTGCCGTGTACGGAGCTGTTGCCGGTGCGGCCCGCGTGCTGACTCATGTCAATGCATCCTCTCTTTTCCAGCTGGTAGTGGCCCGCTGCGCCGGTAAGCCCTCTGACATCAGCCAGTATGAGAAGAACGGCAAGCTGCTGTATGACGGCCTGACTGCTGCCGGTATCAAGTGCCTGAAGCCGCAGGGAGCTTTCTATTTGTTCCCGCAGGCGCTGGAGGAGGACGATGTTGCTTTCTGCGAGAAGGCAAAGAAGTATGACCTGCTCTTCGTCCCCGGTTCCGGCTTTGGCTGCCCGGGCTTCGTCCGTCTGGCGTACTGCGTAAGCGAGGAGACGATTCGCCGCAGTCTGCCGGTGCTGAAGAAGTTTGCAAAAGAGGAATATGGGATTGAGTGCTGAATGCTTTGATCCGTAAATGAAATACCACCTGCTGAGTTTTCTTGGCAGGTGGTATTTTTTGTTATTCTTGTTTTGTTGTGAATATGGTTTGATGAAACCTCATCCGTCTCGCTTCGCGAGCCACCTTCCCCATCGGGGAAGGTCATTAGAAGGATTATATGGACCTCATCCGTCCAGCTTTGCCGGTGGGTGGGCTGGAAATACAGATTTTATTTATGCTCCGGGACAACGGCGAAGAATTCCAGATTCTCCGGTCCTTCGTTTACCAGCTTGTGAATGCTTCCTTTGGGGCAGTAGTGAGCGACTCCCGGCACAAGGATTTCCTTTTCTCCATCACAGATGGCGTAGCCTGCACCGGCAGTGATGAAGATGATTTCGCTGCTGGTATCGTGACGGTGTTCACCTACAGTGTGACCGGGGGCGAGGCAGCCAAAGAGAACTTTGTTGTCGGCGTCCACATTCATGTGAGCCAGCAGCTCACCTTCGCCGCCCTTGAAGTGGGCAAGGTGCTGAGCCGGAATATTTTCTTTTTTTAGCAACATGATAATTCCACCTATAAGGCTCCGTTGAGCCGATAATTTTGAAGCTCTGTCTGTCCCGTCAGCAGATTATCCCGCCGCCGAGGACTATGTCGCCGTCGTAGAATACCACGGACTGCCCCGGAGTGACCGCCCTGACCGGTGAGTCAAAGACAACTGATGCCCTGTTTTCCGGGAGAAGGACGACTGTTGCCGGACTGCCCAGATGACCGTAACGGATTTTGGCCATGACCTTCATGGGAGCGGTCGGCGGGGTATCGGTGATCCAGTTGATATTTTCGGCGGTCAGATCCTTGGAGAATACGCTGTCGGCACCACCGACAATTACCCGGCGGTTTTTTACATCAAGGGCCTTGACGAAAAGCGGCTCGCTGTAGGCGATGCCAAGACCCTTGCGTTGACCGATGGTGTAGAGGGAAACGCCTTCGTGGTGTCCCAGCACCTGTCCGTTCTCATGGATGATTTCGCCCGGCTTCAGACAGCCGGGGTTGTGAGCTTTGATGAAGGCATGATAATCGTCGTCCGGGATGAAGCAGATTTCCTGACTTTCTTTTTTCTGGGCTACCGGCAGGGCAAATTTTTCTGCAAGCTCCCGTACCTGAGGCTTTGTGTAATCTCCCAGGGGCAAATGGATCGTGTCGAGTGCTTCCTGTGTGAGCTGATAGAGCATATAGGACTGGTCCTTTTTTATGTCTACCGCCCGGGAAAGGCGATGGTGACCGGCCTCATCGGTAATGATGCGGGCGTAGTGACCAGTGGCCACATGACGGCAGCCAAGCTGAGCGGCCACCTCCCGGAATGCGCCGAACTTTATATGACGGTTGCAGAGGACGCAGGGATTGGGAGTCAGCCCTGCGGCGTACTGTCGGAGAAATGGCTGTACGACATCGGACTGGAATTTTTCCCGCAGGTCAACTACATGATGGCTGATGCCGAGGATATCGCAGACATGGCGGGCGTCGTCCACTGCCGAGGTTTGCTTTCCGTCAGAAGTCATTATCGGCCGGCTCTCGTTGGTGAGCAGCAGAGTGATGCCGGTTACCTCGTGACCCTGTTCCTTCAGCAGAGCAGCGGTGACAGAGCTGTCCACACCGCCGGACATGGCGACGGCTATATTATACTTTGTGGTCATGGTATAAGGTTTCCTTTGTAGGTTTTTCATATTTTATAAAATAATCGACTCTGTGGCAACAGAAAAGTTTACAAGCGGCACAAAGGGTGCGATAATAGATAGATGTTATTATTAAGTTAAAGAGAAGAAGTGACCCGTAGACAATGGCTGCAAAGCATGTGGTCTCCATGACGGAGGGCAATATTACCAGCCAGCTGCTGACGGTAGCGTGGCCGCTGGTCATCTGCGGTACGATAACGGTGGTAATCATGTACGGCTTTGCTCCGCTTGGTATAAGCTGGTTCATTGATTCGACCGCAGGGGACAATGTGGCAATGGCCGCCCCTTTTTCCATAGGCTTGTCATGTCTGCCCGAAGGGTTTACGATTCATGTTGCATCTCCTTTGATAGCTTTTTGTGTGGAAACTTAATTCTACCAAAGGATTCACTGTGAGTCTTTTATTTGTTCAACTTCATTTTTACAATCTTCCTTTCGTGTGGTATATTAAGTTTGAGCTAATGGAGTTCATCATTTGAGAATAGTAAACCCAAAATATAAATACGGAGGTTTTAGGCATGACGAAAAGAAGAAAGAAAGCCTTAACCCGGCAGATATTGCTTGGTATGCTGGCGGCAGGGGTGCTGTGGGGTGGCTTTGCTGCGCAGGCTGAGGCAAGTGACCCAACTAACATATATCGTTACGAGGCCACCAGCAATGGTGACGAAACTGCCTGCAATAATTCTTACACCGAAGCAACGAATATTGGCGCGCCTGAGTCTGCTGAAAATGAAGAATATGCCGTTGGTTATGTAGGTGAAGGTATAGCGGCTAATGCTAATGGAAATACATTAACCTTGGAAACAGGTGCGAAATTTTATAAATCCAGTGCAGGCAGAGATTACTATTTTTCAATTTACGGCGGTAAACTTTATGTTACTTCATCATCTAACGCCAATAACAATACTGTCATTGTCAACGGTGGTGAGTATACTATCCAAGACCTTGTGGGCGGATATGGTAACACCGCCAGCTATAATACAGTTACTATCAATGATACTACAGGTACTTTTACTGCCAACGCGATTATGGGCGGTGACGGTTCTGTAAATGATTATAACACAGTAAACATTAACGGGGGTACTTTTTATGAACACATAGAGA
>JAFNYY010000004.1 GCA_017383125.1 Schwartzia sp. (in: firmicutes) | reverse complement strand
CTTACCGCTGCTGTGCTTTCCCGGCAGTCCCCTGCCGAAATCAGTCCACAGCGCATAGGCCGCCTGCTCTGCCGGCTCAATCCCAGCTCCCTCATCCGCTTTCTCTCCGGTGAGCTCCGGAACGGTGATGCGATAGTCCGATACAGGCCCCTGGCCCGTAACAAAAACAGCCGCCGGTACCACTCCCAGCGAGCGAAGGAAAGCCGTCGCCTCCTCTCCCTCCTCCTTTGGAATTGCCCCAATGCGGTATATTCCCGGCGCTTCCGGCCCTGCCGGTACTGCTGCCCACCAGACCTGCCGCTCCATTACAGTCTCCCGGGTCATCAGGCTCCAGGCTGCCGCCCCCTGAAGCTCCCTGTCGTCAAGCACGCCCAGCTGCTCCTCATAGAAGTCAAGCATTGTAAACTCCGGCAGCACTACAGCCCCGGCTACATTCTCCCGCCGAATACCATTCATGCGAAGAAGCTTCGCAAATTCCTCCGGCGCATCTTTCTTCGGAAACCTCCGGATAATCGCCTGCCTGCTGTCTGAGTTGACAATGGCAACGCTGCAGTTCTCTCCGTCCTCATATACACCGCAGACAACAGGAAAATCCCTCTGTAGTCCAGCCGGCAGAAGCTCCCTGCCCTTCAGCAAAATGTCCTGAATTCTCATATCAATGTTCCCAATAGGTCACAGTATATTTTTCCGTTCCGTCAGGTGCGGTTTTCTTACCAATCCTGCCAATCACCCGGGTTCCCAGAGAATTCTTACTGTTCTTCTCCCAGCTCAGCAGCCGCTTTGTCCCGGCCGTAGCCTGTCCGTAAAAGCCGCCGGCCCCGTCCTTCTTCAGGAATACGGTAGTGGTAATATCCCCCTCAGTCAAGGCTGCGAACACCACCTCACCGGATGCATTGTTCACCGCATCCCGCCGGGATACATCGGAAGTCAGCTCTGCCGCCGCCGCTATGAGTCCGCTCTCCGCAGCCAACCGCAAATCTGTAGTCAGCAGCTCCCTGGCCGCACCTCTCGCCCGCCGGTCTGCCAAAGTATAAACTCCCGCCGTAAAAAACATCACAAAGGCCAGAAGAAGCACACCCCAGGCCACAGCAAAGCCCCGTTCATTTTCCCTCATAAAAAGCTCTTCCTCCAGAAGCTTTTATAGCTGTTCGCTAATGCAGTCTGACGAAAATCATTAAGGCACATTCAGACAGGTCACTGCGGTATGCAGCCGATAAGAAAGACCATACTCTCCTATCTCTCCGGCAATGACCACCTCTACTGTGCGGAGGCCGGCCATCCGGTAAGAAAATTCCTTTATTACCACTCTGCCGGTCTCACTGTCCCCGGTGAGAGGCTGATTGTTTCGGCGAATCGGGCGGCAGGGACTAGCCGTATCCTGAGTGTAGGAAACATAGGCCGCCGATTCCGTATTCTGCTTCGTTCTGACCCTCAGCCGGACGGTATTGATGTCTACCTCCTCCCCGTAGGAAAGATCCCGACAGATTCGCTCCATGGCAAAATTCAGCTCAGATACCAGCTCTGTTTCTGCCCGAAACCGATTGTAATTTCGCACCGAAGATATAGCAAAAGTGCCAATAGTCCAAAGGAGCATTGCCAGCAGCGGCACCGCAATGACGAGAGATAACAGCGATAAACCCTTCTCCCCTCGGCGGCTCCCAGTCTCGCCGCACATCACGGCACCTCCAGCAGCCGGACGAGACGCCGCTCTCCCGTCCGCCCATCCTTACGCCGCCAGGTCACCGCCACCTCAGCCCGCTTTGTGCCGGCTGCTGCCGCCGATACCTCCGCCGTCACATTGTACTCGATTCCGTTCTGACGGTTTTCTCCCGCCGGACCCAGCCACCCGACACTGCCGGAGAAGGCTCCTGCCTCCAGGTAAGCCAGCTCCTCACGGGCCAGATAATCGGCACAGATGGATTCCCCTCCGGAGGCGGCACTCCTATACGCCACCGCAAATACACCGTAAGCTCCGGCTGCCGCGATTACCAGAAAAGCCAGCACCAGAGCCTCCGTCAGCAGAAAGCCTCTCTCCCCACTTCGCCTCACACAACCGGCTTCCCCATCAGTCCGGCTTCGTTTGGGAAATCCTGACCCGTCCCTCTCTGTCCACAACGACATACCGGGTAACCCCCTTTCTGGTCAGACCCACCGTAGCTGTATTGGCGCTGTTTGCCTCATACTCCAGCTTACTGCGGTTGCGGCTGACACTGACTCCCTCATCGGCGGCAAATGTCCGCCGCCTGATTATCTTGTCCCCCTGAATAAGCCGATAGCCATCACTCCGCACCTCCATATAGGGCAGCGAGTCTGATGTGGCCGACGGAAATGTACTATTGAACCGTCGGCAGTTCATTGCCAGCTGCTCCATATACCGGATGTCCTCCGCCATCAGCTGAGCCTCCTGCTCCAGCCATGCCACATTCATCCGTTGCTCCAGCGGAGCTATTGCCCGCGGCAGGATAAAGGCTCCAGCCACAGCCATCATTCCCACCACAATTACCGTTTCGAGCAGGAGAAATCCCCTCTGCGTCATTTCCTCACACCGCTTCATAGATAGCTCCACAGGATATATATTTCCCTTGAGAAAATAAAGGCCAGCCACGCCCCCAATGCCATGAAGGGGCCAAAGGGCAGAGCCGACCGCCAGCGGTGTCCCATGAGCAGCAGCAGGATTGCCACCGGCACCGCTGTTATAAAGGAAAGAATAATTGCCGTCAGACAATTCTCCGTCCCCAGCCACCAGCCAAGCACCATCGCCAGCTTCACATCCCCCAGTCCCATTCCGCCGCCGGACAGCTGCCGAAGCAGGAAGAAAAATATTCCGGCCCCTGCCGCACTCAGCAGCCCATCCATCCAATCCATCCCGTTCCCCAGCCGGAAAACCGTGACGGCAATAAAAAAAGCAGCTGACACCCGGTCGAGAATCAACCCGAACCGCAGGTCAACCGCTGCTGTAACAGATAAAAACAAAGCTGCTGTGATGGTCTCGGCTGTAATCATTCCGCGAAGGTGCAGACAGCAAAACAGCACTGCCATTATTGCCAGTGCCGGATAGCGACTTTGAAAAATAATTTTGCTGTCGCTCATGAATACACTCCTTAATGTAGAACCGGGTGAATACAGTCCGTAAAAAACCGTTAATCAACAGTTGATTACCAGGCGAAAGCGGGTTTCGTCATTCCATATCAACCCTTCGGGCATCTCCCCTACAGGGGAGGCGGCTTTCGTGGCTCTGTGTCTTCTAGATTTAACCCTGGCTATTGCTTCCCGAACTCATTTACCCCATGACCGTCAAAGAGAGCTTCCGTCCCATCGGAGGACAAGGTATAAGCACTGCCGGAAGCAGTTCCTCCCGCCTTCAGATATACCGTGCCGGAGGGTGGCTTCAGCTCGCCGATGTTGTTCACATAATCCGACAAATCAGACAGAGCGGTAGGGGCTGCCCCCTTCTCTGCCATCCTCATTACGATAGCAGAATTCAGCACCTGCAGATCAGCCTGCACACGGGCAGTCCGGGCAGAGGTCATCGTATCGGTGAACTTCGGCACAGCGATTGCCGCCAGCACACCGATGATACCCATTACTACCACCAGCTCCAGCAGCATGAAACCCCGCTGCCGTTTCTTCTTTGTCCCGTTTTCATTCATGGCCTCTGCCCTCTCAGTCCTCATATCCATGGGGATGCTCTCCGGTTCACCATAAACCGCAGCAGTAGACGAGAAAATAAGCCTGTCCACATCTGCTCTGACCATCGCCTCGTAGTTATGTCTAAACACCATTACCTATCCTATCATTTCCTCAAAAATTTACAAGGGGAAATCTACTGACGGCCATCCATTATCTGAGGGATTATTACAGCCACAAAAATTACAACACAGCCGAGGATTTCCATCATGGTCAATACTTCTCCAAGGAAAATGCAGCCGAAGATAGCCGCGAACACCGCCTCAAGGCTCATCAGCAGAGAAGCGATTGTAGGGTCAGCATGCTGCTGACCAACCACCTGCAGTGTATAGCCTATATCCGTGGAAACAAGCGCACCAAACAGGATCGCATGACGGCAGGCGTATACTGCCTCGATGGTCGGATTCTCAACCAGCGCCATGACCAGCAGACTGGAAAGCCCCGCCACAAGGAACTGCACAGACGCCAGTCGAACACCGTCAAGTCCCGGTGAATACCGTTCCATTATCATAATGTGTCCGGCAAAAATGACAGCGCAGAACAGAATGAAGAAATCTCCCGGCTCCAGGGTCAAGCTCCCCTTCCCCGCCATAGTCAGCAGGTAGAAGCCAAATAATCCGAGGAATACACAGCCCCATATCACCAGCCCTATTTTCCGTCCGGCAATAAGGCCAAGCAGCGGAACAAATATGATGTACAGAGCAGTAATGAATCCCGCCTTACCGGCATCTGCCTGGTAGAACATTCCGACCTGCTGCAGATTGGCCGCTGTTGACAGCACAAGTCCGCAAATCAGACCCGCCAGCAGCTCAGCCTTTGAAAAAATGCTCCTTCTTCCTACGGTGCTTTGTCCCTTTTTAGTAAAGCCACGCAATCTGTCCAGCAACGGGAATACCGGGATGAGGAATAATCCTGCCAGCAGAAATCTCACCCCGTTGAAGGTAAACGGTTCCAGACTGGCTCCCTCCTTTTGGGCGAGGAAGCCGGAGCCCCAGGCAACAGCAGTAATCAGCAGCAGTATGTGACATCTTGTTTTCGGACTCAAATTCAATCAACCTTTTCTACATTAAATAACGGATCTACTCCTTAAATTGCATTAAGGAAAGAGGCAGCCTCAACCCGTTTGCCTCCAGCAGCACCCGATTACGGAGAATGGCTTCCGTCGCTCCGTCTGCCGCCATTTCCCCCTCATGGAGAAGGATTACCCGGCTGCAGGTATCCAGCAGGAAATCCAAATCGTGGGTGGCAATAAGCTTCGCCCCCGGCAGAGAATTTATCGTGTCCCTCAGCCGCTCCCGATTCACCGGGTCAAGAGCTACCGTCGGTTCATCAAACAGCATCAGTTCCGGCCCCATAGCCAGGATTCC
Organism: Schwartzia sp. (in: firmicutes); assembly: GCA_017383125.1. Taxonomy (GTDB): domain Bacteria; phylum Bacillota; class Negativicutes; order Selenomonadales; family Selenomonadaceae; genus RGIG250. Next base: position 11,545 of record JAFNYY010000004.1, on the reverse strand, counting down.
GGCAATAGCCGCCAGCTTCTTTTCACCGCCGGACAGACGATATATTCGCCGGCTCGCCAGCTCAGACAAGCCGACCTGTGCCAAAGCCCTGGCTGTCCGCTCCGCTGCCTCAGGCTCCGGAAGTCCCATGGCCCGTGGACCGAAGGAAACATCCTCCCCCACCGTACCCATAAAAAGCTGATTATCGGAATCCTGAAATATATAACCCAGCTTCCGTCGAACAGTTTGCAGATTATCTTCAGCGAGAAGCTGTCCGTCCACTAAGATCTTGCCGCCGCTGCCGACAAGAATGCCCACCAGCAGCTTCAGCAAGGTGGACTTTCCTGCTCCGTTGGCCCCAATAAGACCTACGGCTTCTCCCTTTTCTATCCGGAAGCTGATATTGCTCAGGGCAGGTATTACCTCATTGCCGGAACGATAAGCAAAGGACAATCTGTCCACCGCCAATACTGCATCCCTGTTCATCGGTACCCCCTCAGCTCCATACTGTCTCCTATCTGCTCCGCCCGGTCTATCGTTCTCAACAGCAGCTGTCCTGCCAGGGAGCCCCATTCCCGCGGCGAAATCCCCCTCGTGCTTCCTCGAAGCTCATAGGCAAGAGACAGCTTCTCCGCCTCTGTCAGCAACAGTACAATATAGCGGTAACTCAAAAGCAGCGATGTTGTCAGCAGTCGAGGCACGCCTATCGACCGCAGGACCTTGGCGATTTTTTCCATGGGCGTTGTCGCCGTAAGGACAAACGCCGCTGTCACAGCTGCCAATCCCTTCAGCCAAAGCACAAGCATAGCCGTTGTCCCTCCGGTCAGACAGACTCCCGCCGCAGCTGCCGGTGTCCTGTCAACAAACGGCTCTGCCGCTCCTAAAAAGAATAATGCCGGGAAGGCAACCAGCAGTCTCCCGGCAAGCAGGCTCAGAGGCAAGTGAAACAGCAGGCATACCGCCAGAGGTATCACAGCCAACCACAAAACCACAAATATATCATAGCGAGACCGGAGCATAACTGCCGCAATGTAAAGCAGAACAGCCGCAAGCTTTAATCCGGCGCTCTGCCTCTGCAGCAGACCATCGGCTGATGCCAGCTCGTCCATCTGACGAATATTCTCCGTCACCCGGCTAAGCAGTTTCATCCAGGCCCCTTCTTCCAATTTTTCAAATCATCTTGTGCAGGAGGCACAGCTCATCAGACGCATTACCGCAAATCCTGCCGCTGTCACCACTGCGACACCCAGCACCGCAGCCAGCACATTACCCCAGACGGACTCCACTCCCGGAATCCCGTAGTCGGCACATAAGGAGGTTACCTGCTGAATTGCCGCCGCAGCTCCACTGCTCTCCAGCTCCGTGCTGCCGGTGAGCTTTTCAATAGACCACTCAAGACCATCGGGATTTTCCGAAGCCAGGAGAGACAGCCCCCCGGCGATTACCAGCGCCGCCATAGCGAATCCGCCGGCAAAATGTCCGATACCGGCCGCTGCCGCCGTTTCCTTTTCTCCGGAATGATTTCCTGTCCACAGCAGCTCCGGCCGCTCCTCATAAACAAAAGCCAGCACAGCACCGGAGATTAGTCCTTCCACCACACCAATGGCGAAATGTATCGGCTGCATCAGCAGAACAAAGGCACCAAACGGCAGTGAGCTTATTCCTGACAGCAAGGTCTCCACCGTCACGGAGAAAGCTCCCAGCTGAAGCGATATCGTCACCGCCAACACCGAAGCCATCATTATCCGAAGCCTCGTCAGCCTGCCATTCATAGCTGCCTTCTCAACCAGCGGATGCCAGATGAAGCAGCCACCGAAAAAGCAGGCGTAAAAGCCCATGTTCCACACATTTGCCCCAAGAGCCATCAGACCCCCGTCTGCAAACAACAGACACTGGACAGTCAGCACCAGCATCAGGGTAAGAAAGCCTGCCTCAGGTCCAAGAAGTGCCGCCAGCAGGAGTCCGCCGCCGATGTGTCCGGAGGAGCCGGTACCCGGCAGAGCAAAATTTATCATCTGACCCGCAAAAACAAAGGCTCCCATAACTCCCATCAAGGGAGCCAGCCGCCGGCAGGCTGCCGGTCTCTTCTTGAGATTTCTTATGGAAACCCCTGCCGCCAGTGCCGAGACACAGCACATAGCTCCGGCCACGGACGGCGACAGCAGAGCATCCGCCATGTGCATATAAAGACTCCCCCTTGCGCAAAGCTCTCAATTATTTCGAAATGATTATACATTAAGCTCGTTAAAACCACAAGCAAATCAGCAAGTATACCTGCCGGATAGAATGCCGTCTGATACAGAGCGAATCCCCATGCGTGCCGATCATCAAGCATTCTCTCCATCATTGGAAAAGGTGGAATAATAACAGGAAATAAAACTCAGGGGGTACTCTTATTACGGAGGGATTATAATAGGTGCCCTGCCTTTGCTCTGCTGTCCCCTGCATCCTGATGAAGCCGACAACCTACTGACGGTTCTGCAGCGTGTCAAAGAGAACCGTCCCCCCAGACACAAAAATACAGGCTGGCATTATCACCATACGGTATTATATTTATCAGCTAAATTCCTCAGCAGCACATTATTTACCGAAGCTTTTGTTTCTTCAGAGAGACCATCTTCTCATTTCCTTTATCAGAAGGCTTCGCTCTGTACTTGAACCAGACATTCTTTTCTATCTTTGTATTCCTGAAAAAATCCGTCCTTACTCAAGAGAAAGGACGGATTTTATCATTTATTATTCAGCCCAGCCGAGCTTTGGTTTTTTTGCCAGGTCAAGGGTAGCCGGGTCAACCTGCTTTGCACTGAGCTGGCTGATGGCGGCAGCCTCCTGAGACAGGAGCTTTACGCCGGCAGCAAGCTGCATCTTGACAGAGTCGTAGCCGGTGCCGCCCAGAGAGATACGGAGTCGGACGCAGGTCTCCGGGCTGATAGCCTCGTAGATGTCCTCCTCGAAGAGCGGAGACAGCTCCTTCAGCTCGTCGAGAGTGAAGTCAGCCAGATAGATGCCACGCTCGATGGCCATGCCGACAGCGGTGCCAGCTACGGCGTGAGCCTGACGGAAGGGCAGACCCTTCTTGGCCAGATAGTCGGCCAGGTCGGTGGCGTTGGAGAAGTCCTCGGTGACAGCCTTCTTCATGACATCCTCACGGACCTTCATGCCGCGGATGATGGCAGCATAGACAGCCAGAGAGAATTTCAGGGTGTCGATGGTGTCGAAGAGACCTTCCTTATCCTCCTGCAAATCCTTGTTGTAGGCAAGGGGCAGACCCTTTACCACAGTCAGGAGAGCCATCAGATGACCGGTGACACGACCAGTCTTGCCGCGGACAAGCTCGGAGACATCCGGATTCTTCTTCTGGGGCATGATGGAGGAGCCGGTGCAGTGAGCATCATCCAGCTCGATGAAGGAGAACTCTCTGGTGACCCAGAGGCAAATCTCCTCAGAGATGCGGGAAAGATGAACCATAGCAATGGCGGCAGCGCTCATGAGCTCCAGCGAGTAGTCGCGGTCGCTGACGGCATCCATGCTGTTGAGGTAAATGCGGTCGAAGCTCAGCGCATCAGCCACAAACTCACGGTCGATGGGGAAGGTGGTACCGGCAAGAGCACCGGCGCCGAGGGGCATTATATCAGCCCGCTTGTATGCTCCCTCCATGCGTTCGAAGTCACGGCTGAGCATGGAGAAATAAGCCATGAGGTGATGGCCGAAGAGGATCGGCTGTGCCCGCTGCAGATGAGTATAGCCGGGCATGATGACCTCTTTGTACTTGTCGGCAGTCTCAAGGAGAGCCTGCTGGAGGTCCCGGATAAGCTCCATGATGGAGACAATTTCCCGGCGGACATACATATGAGTGTCGAGAGCAACCTGGTCGTTGCGGCTGCGGGCAGTATGGAGTCTGCCGCCGGCAGCGCCGATAGCATCGGTGAGGCGTTTCTCGATATTGAGGTGGATATCCTCCAAAGTGACGGAGAAGTCAAACTCTCCCCGGTCTATCTGGCCGAGAATATCCTTGAGGCCGGAGATGATATCATCCCTGTCCCCTTCGGTGATAATGCCGGTTTTTGCAAGCATGGTCGCGTGGGCGATGGAGCCGGCAATATCTTCACGATAGAGGCGCCGATCAAAGGAGATCGACGCCTGAAAATCGTTTACCATTTCATCGGTTGTCTTTGTGAATCGCCCACCCCAGAGCGCATCACTCATGGGACAGACCTGTGCGCTCCTGCATCTGAGCGCGAACCTTCAGCGGAAGGCCGAAGAGGTTTACGAAACCGGTGCCATCAGCCTGGTTGTATACCTCATCCTCCTCGAAGGTAACCATATCATGATCGTAGAGGCTGTACGGGCTCTTGGAGCCAGCGCTGATGATGGAGCCCTTGTAGAGCTTCAGGGTAACAGTACCAGTAACGGTGCGCTGGGTGTTGTCAACGAAAGCGGTGAGAGCCTCACGAAGCTGGCTGAACCACATTCCGTCGTATACCAGCTCAGCGAAGCGGTGAGCAACGACTTCCTTGTAGTGGAGAGTAGCACGATCGAGGCAGAGGTACTCAAGCTCACGATGAGCGTAGTAGAGGATTGCACCACCCGGGCACTCGTAAACGCCGCGGCTCTTCATGCCGACGAGACGGTTCTCGCAGATATCGACGATACCGATACCGTGCTTTGCGCCGATGGCGTTCAGCTTCTCTACCATAGCCTTGGCGGAGAGCTTCTCACCGTTTACAGCTACCGGAGCGCCTTCCTCGAAGTCGATGGAGATGATCTCAGCCTGGTCCGGAGCGTTCTCGGGAGCGTTGCAGATGAGGAACATTTCGTTCTTCGGTGCATTGGCCGGATCCTCGAGGTCGGAGCCTTCATGGCTGAGGTGCCAGATGTTGCGGTCCATGGAGTAGGTCTTGTTGGCGGTAGCAATGGGGATATTGTGAGCCTTTGCGTACTCGATAGCCTCCTCACGGGAGCGGATTTTCCACTCGCGCCAGGGGGTGATAATCTTCATATCAGGAGCGAGAGCCTTGACGGACAGCTCGAAGCGAACCTGGTCGTTGCCCTTGCCGGTAGCACCGTGAGCGATGGCATCGCAACCCTCAGCCTTGGCAATCTCTACGAGGCGCTTTGCAATGATAGGACGAGCAAAGGAGGTGCCGAGGAGGTACTTGTCTTCGTACACGGCACCAGCCTTGAGGGTGGGCCATACATAGCCGGTGAGGAATTCTTCGGTGAGGTCAACGATGAATACCTTGGAAGCACCGGAAGCAAGAGCCTTGTCATGAACGACATCCAGCTCGTCGCCCTGGCCGATATCGGCGCAGACAGCGATTACTTCGCAGTTGTCGTAGTTCTCTTTGAGCCAGGGGATAATGCAGGAGGTGTCGAGGCCGCCGGAATATGCCAGAGCGACTTTAGTTACTTTTTTTGCCATTTTGAGTTTCTCCTTATAGATAAATTCCTATTATCGCGTCCGACTTGCTCTGCCCGGGCCGCTTGCGCTTATCAAAAAGCCTAACAGCACTAAGCTCTGCGAAGCTGCCGCAACGCAATCCCTAAGTACTGAGGCTTTCCAATGTCCTCGCACAGCAATATCGACCGCTTACTTAGTGTACTATTTCAAAGGTCTCAGTCCATCATGGTGAGAGCCATGACAGCCTTCTGAGCATGGAGTCTATTTTCTGCCTCATCGAAGATGACATCGGCCTGAGCTTCCAGAACATCCTCAGTGATTTCTTCACCCCGGTGAGCCGGCAGGCAGTGCATGACGATGCAACCTTCGTTGGCTTCAGCGAGAAGTGCGGCGTTTATCTGATAGCCGGCCAGATCCTTCAGGCGCTGTTCCCTTTCGGCTTCCTCACCCATGCTGGTCCAGACATCAGTATAAAGGACATCTGCGCCCTTGGCTGCTTCGTGAACATCGTCAGTGATGGTGACGACGGAGCCGCTGACAGCAGCCTCGGCCAGAGCGTTCTTCACTACGGTCTCATCCGGCTTGTAGCCCTGGGGGGAGGCGATAGCCACATCCATTCCTACCTTGGTGCAGCCATAGAGGAGGGAATGAGCCATGTTGTTGCCGTCGCCGATGTAGGCCAGCTTCTTACCCTTGTACTGACCGATATGCTCCTTGATGGTCATAAGGTCAGCCAGCACCTGACAGGGGTGCAGCAGGTCGGTGAGCGCATTGATGACCGGTACGGAGGCGTACTCAGCCAGCTCCTCGAGAGTGCTGTGCTTGAAGGTGCGAATCATAATGCCATCAAGATAACGGCTGAGGACACGGGCGGTGTCGCGAATAGGTTCGCCACGGCCTATCTGCAGGTCGTTTTTCGACAGGAAAAGAGCCTGCCCTCCCAGCTGATACATGCCGGTTTCAAATGACACCCTTGTACGGGTGGAGGATTTTTCAAAAATCATGCCCAGGGTCTTGCCCTTCAGCAGGTGATGCTCGATGCCCGCCTTCTGCTTTGCCTTCAAATCTGCGGCAAGGTCAAGGATAGCATAGAGGTCTTCCGTTGTAATCTCGTGGAGGGAGAGGAGGTCTTTACCCTTGAGATTTTGATACAAAATGTTTCCTCCTTTCAAAGATAATGAAATATTATATCATCTTTCGTCGTTTTTTTGCAAAATCTGACATAAAGTATTTTGTATTTTCGTTGTATTGCCTAACAAAATTCAGGCAAATTTGGCCAGTGCCTTATCTACACAGGCAAGAACCGCATCGATATCAGCCTCGGTGATGATGAGCGGCGGTACGAAGCGGAGGACATTGCCGGCAGTGCAGTTGATGATGGCGCCGTTGGCGAGGACATCGTTCACGATATCACGGCCGATGTCGTCACGGGTCAGCTCAGCACCAAGCATGAGGCCTTTGCCCCGGACCTCCTTGATGAGTCCGGGGTATTTGGCAGCCAGCTTCTTCAGCTCGGCAGTGAAGTAGTCACCGAGCTTGGCAACATTCTGCAGGAACGCGGGAGCTGCGACAGTATCGAGAACCACATTTGCAGCAGCGCAGGCCAGCGGATTGCCGCCGAAGGTAGTGCCGTGGTCGCCGGGATGGAGGGCGCTGGCTACTTCCTCAGTGGTGATGACAGCGCCGATGGGTACGCCGCCGGCAAGACCCTTAGCCAGGGTGACGATATCCGGCTTTACGCCGAAGCCCTCATAGGCGAAGAAGCTGCCGGTACGGCCGATACCGCACTGGATTTCATCGAAGATAAGGAGTGCGCCGTATTTGTCGCAGAGGGCGCGGACGCCCTTCAGGTATTCAGCGGAGGGTACATATACGCCGCCTTCGCCCTGAATGGTCTCCAGCATGACAGCGCTTACCTTGTCGTTCATCTTGGCTTCAAGCTCGGCAAGGTCGCCGTAGGTCACATAGTCAAAGGCTGCCGGCAGGGGGCCGAAGCCTTCCTGATATTTCGGCTGAGCTGTGGCGGTGAGTGTAGCCAGCGTACGGCCGTGGAAGCTGTGCCATGCGGTGATGATGGTGGATTTCTCAGCGTCCTTCTGATGGGTATATTTGCGGGCCAGCTTGATGGCGCCCTCGTTGGCCTCGGCACCGGAGTTGGCGAAGAAGGCACGGCGGAGGCCGGAGAGCTTTACCAGCTTTTCGGCAGCGGTGGCCTGTGCCTCGGTGTAATACAGGTTGGATACATGAATCATCCGGGCAGCCTGGTCAGCGATGGCCTTTACCAGCTCCCTGTTGCCGTGTCCGAGGACATTTACGGCGATACCGCCGAGGAAGTCGATGTATTTCTTGCCGGCAGTGTCATAGACATTGACGCCGTCGCCGTGGTCAAGAACGATTTGGTAGCGGGCAAAGACCGGAAGATAGTCCTCTTTGTCTACTGCGTAGATTTGTTCGTCTGTGTAAGTCATTGATTTTTCCTCTTCTTCTAATCCGTCTAATAGGCTCCCATCGAGGGGAGCTGTCATCGAAGATGACTGAGGGGTGTTCCTCTTCCCCTAATCCATCTGGCAGGCTCCCATTGAGGGAGCTCCTTTAACCTTCCCCCTTGGGGAAGGGGGACCACCGAAGGTGGTGGATGAGGTTTTTAGGCTTTCCTCGGCGTAAACCACATCTGACGGAAACTCGCTCTCGCTCTTTTATTCACGCAACGGTACTAAGCTCTGCCTTCATTTCATTCGGCAATCGCTAAGTACCGGCGTTCATAAAGGTTTCCTTACAGATGTATTTTTTGCCTCACATCAGCCAAAACCTCTCATTATTATACCGCCCCCTGAATATTGCCTGCCGAAAACACATTTTCATTCGGTAATCAATGTCATTTAACCTCATCCATCTCGCTTCGCCGGTGGGTGAGGTAAATCGCAGGCATATTCACGGGGATTTACATTAAGGTCACTTCACAATCTCCGTGCCGATACCCTGGGGGGTGAACAGCTCCAGCAGCAGGGAGTGGGGCTTGCGGCCATCAATGATGGAAGTCTTGCCTGCACCCATGGAGAGGGCGGTGAAGCAGGCCTCGACCTTCGGGATCATACCACCGTCGATAACGCCAGTATCAATATACTCCTCAGCCTCCTTCTGGGTAAGGCTGCTGATGAAGGTACTCTTGTCGTGGAAATCCTTGTAGATACCCTCTACATCTGTCAGGAGCAGGAGCTTCTCAGCCTTCAGGGCACCGGCTACCATAGCGGCGGCGGTGTCGGCGTTGATGTTGTAGCTTTCGCCCTTGCTGCCCATACCGATGGGGGCGATGACCGGAACATATCCGGCGTTAATCATATCCTGAAGAATCTTTTCGTTGACGGTCTCTACCTCGCCTACGAAGCCGATGTCGACCTTCTCCACCTTGCCGTTCTCATGGACCTCGGCCAGCTTCTTCTTGGCCTTAAGCAGGAAGGCATCCTTGCCGTTGAGGCCGATAGCCGGAGTACCCTGCAGATTCAGGTCGCTGACGATGGAGGAATTTACCTTGCCGGAGAGAACCATCTCGGCAATCTCTACAGTCTCCTGATCAGTGACACGGAGGCCGGCTACGAACTCAGACTGCTTGCCCACCTTCTTCAGCATGCCGGTGATGTCCGGGCCGCCGCCGTGGACGATGACAGGACTGATGCCGACATATTTCATGAGGGCAATGTCCTCCATGACCATCTTCTTCAGTTCGTCGCTTATCATGGCGTTGCCGCCGTACTTGATGACTACCGTCTTGCCGGCAAACTCCTTAATGTAAGGGAGCGCCGCAACCAGAACGGAAGCTGTATCCTGAGCTGAAAACATAACAATTACTCCTTTTAATGACCTTCCCCTCTGGGGAAGGTGGCTTGCGAAGCGAGACGGATGAGGTTACTCTACTCCTTTTAATGACCTTCTCCAGGTACATTACTTCTTTTCACAGCCTCCCCTCTAGGGGAGGTGCTGAGCGCAGCGAAGCGGAGGGGTAACTATTAATCCGTATAATAGCCTCCCATTTAGGGGAGGTGCTGAGCGCAGCGAAGCGGAGGGGTGATAGGGGCTTTCTTATGCTGTCACCCCCCAGTCGCTTGAGCGACAGCCCCCGTTTGGCTAACTCACTTAATGAATACAAGCAAAGCGATGTATGAATTTAGTGAGTGCCATCCAGCGAACTTAGCGCTTTAGCGCTTAGTGAGTCGGAACAGGGGGGCCTTTAAATATCAGGTATGATATTCGCCGTTGATCTTCACATACTCATAGCTGAAGTCGCAGGTCCAAACAGTAGCCTCTGCCTCACCGAGACCAAGCTCTACCGTGACGGTAATATCGTGCTGCTCCATGACCTGACGGAGATGCTCCTCATCAAACCTGGCACCGAGTCCCTTGTCAAAGACTACCACATCGCCGAAGCTGACAACGGTCTTTTCCGGTACCATGGGAGCATCGGCATAACCGACGGCACAGATGACGCGGCCCCAGTTGGGATCCTCACCAAAGAATGCGGTCTTTACCAGCGGTGACTGAGCTACGGACATAGCGGTCTTCTTTGCTTCGGCAAAGCTCTGCGCACCCTTTACATTTACGGTGATGAGCTTGGTTGCGCCCTCGCCGTCATCAGCCATACGCATTGCCATGCCGATGCAGATTTCCTTCAGCTTGGCAGCGAAGGCCTTGTAATCATCATTGTCGGAATCGATGATGGGATTGCCGGCCTCTCCGTTGGCCAGGCAGACGCAGCTGTCATTGGTGGACATATCGCCGTCAACAGATACCATGTTGAAAGAATATTCTACTGCATTGCTGACAGCCTTCTGAAGCATCTCAGCAGTAATAGCAGCATCGGTAGTGATGTAGCAGAGCATGGTAGCCATATTGGGGCGAATCATGCCGGAGCCTTTGCAGATGGCACCGAAGCGGACCTCCTTGCCGCCGAGGGTCATAGAGCCGGCACAGGCCTTCTGCTTGGTATCGGTGGTCATGATGGCACGGCTGGCATTGTCACTGCCGGTCTCGCTGAGCTCACCGACGATCCTCTTAATACCGGCATTGATTTTCTCCATAGGGAGATTTACACCGATGATACCGGTGGAGCCGACGATTACATCATCAGCCTTGCAGCCGAGAGCCTCTGCGGTGACGGCCGCCATTTCGCGGGCATCCTTCATGCCCTGCTCGCCGGTGCAGGCATTGGCGCAGCCGGCATTGGCGATGATAGCATGACCGGAGCCGGTGGCTACTACCTCACGATCGTAGAGTACAGGGGCTGCTGCCACCTTGTTCTGAGTGAAGGTACCGGCCAGAGCCGCTTCCTTCTCTGTGTAAATGAGAGCGAGGTCAAGATTGCCGCTCTTCTTGATACCGGCCTTGATACCGGCGGCTACGAAGCCTTTCGGATATGTTACGCCAAGCTTGGCATTTTCTTCACTAAACATTATTTCCTCCTCCTATGCCATCAGGGATAAATCGGCATGGTGTCCAAGCCAAGCTTCTCATCGAAGCCGGCTGCGATATTGAAATTCTGGACAGCCTGACCGGCTGCACCCTTCACGAGATTGTCGATAGCGGACAGTACGATGACCCGACCGGTACGCTCGTCCACATGCCAGCCGATATCTACGAAATTGGAGCCGCGGACGAACTTCGTCTCGGGATAAGCTCCACGGCCACGCAGGCGGATGAAGTATTCCTTGTGGTAGCGGTCATGGAAGGCAGCGTCTACCATCTCAGCAGTAACGCCCTTCTTCAGCTTCGCATAGCCGGTGGCGAGAATGCCGCGAGCCATGGGAACAAGGTGCGGAGTGAAATTCAGCAGAATATCCTCCCCTGCTTCCTTGGACAGAGCCTGCTCTATCTCCGGAGTGTGGCGGTGATTGGCCACACCGTAAGCCTTGAAATTATCAAACAGCTCCGGGAAATGATTGGGCAGCTTCGCGCCGCTGCCGGCACCGGATACACCGGACTTGGCATCGATGACGATGCTGTCCGTCTCAACCAGCTTTGCCCCTACCAGCGGTGTCATGCCCAAAATGCTGGCGGTGGTATAGCAGCCGGCGTTGCCGATAATCTTCGCGCCCTTCACCTCGTCACGGGTCAGCTCAGCCAGACCGTAAACCCGCGGTGCGTCAACATAGGTATGCTCTACCTTGTACCATT
>JAFNYY010000037.1 GCA_017383125.1 Schwartzia sp. (in: firmicutes) | reverse complement strand
GGAGGCTGGCTATCGCCGCATCATGGCGTCCGGTATTGCCAATGCGCCGATACTGGCGAAGATTGCAGCACAGCATCATGAACACATCAGCGGCAAGGGTTATCCGAATCGCCTGATGGGAGATGACATTCATCTTTATTCCCGAATCGTCGCTCTGGCAGATGTCTATGATGCTCTGACGGCAAACCGGCCTTACAAGCAGCCCTATCGTCCTCATGTAGCTCACCGCATCATGACCTCCTGCTCTGTGGGACAGTTTGACGAGGAGCTTATGAAAAAATTCTTCAATACGGTGGCATTGTATCCGGTGGGTACTGTAATGAAGACAAATTTCGGCTATGGCATTGTCAGGGAAACTGCTTTTGGCAAGACGGCAGCTCCGACAATTATTCTCTTCACCCATCATGACGGAAGGCTGCGGGCGGAGCCCGTGGTACTTCGCATGACCAAGTTCCCGGAGGTAACGGTAGAGGGGGTAACCGAGGACAAGGATTTGTTCCCACTTATCCTTCAGCTTAGAGTTGATCCGAGCATATACCTGATGCAGGACGGAGCTTTATTCCCGGAAGCGACGAGCTTGGTCGGACTGAACTGATTGGCAGAGTATTAACGGCTGTGAAAAGCGAGCGTTCACTTTTCACAGCCGTTTTCCTATGTTTTACTCCGCTTCCAATAAGAATGCGAATAGGAATAAATTGCCTTGCAATTTATTGAATGACTGCATTATAATGCAGTTAGACTAAATTGGGGTATTGTTTATCATTTTCCCGGAAGAGGCTTCGGGGATGATATGGATATGGCATGAGGTCGATATTTATTCTGAGCTTAGGGAGGTCTTCCATGATATATACGGGAGAAAAACAGCAGACTGTTGCCGGAGAGGTGGTATTTTCCGGCGTGGGGATTCACTCCGGAAGGACTACAAAGCTGGTCATCAGGCCGGCAGAGGCAGATACTGGCTTGAAATTCCGCCGTGTGGATTTGCCCGGTGAACCGGAGATTTCTGTCTGTGCAGAAAATGGGCAGGAGTCGGCGCGGGCAACTACGCTGGTTAAGGATGGAACGGCAGTCTTCACTGTGGAACATTTTCTTTCCGCCCTTCATGCCCTGAAGGTGGACAATGCTGTCATCGAGATGGACGGCCCGGAGCCCCCCATTCTGGACGGAGGCTCGTTGCCCATAGTGAAGTCCCTTAAAGAGGTTGGCTTCATGCAGCAGGGGGCAGAGCGCCGCTATGTGACCATAACAGAGCCGGTAACAGTTTACGGTGACAAGGACCATGAGCAGATGGTGATTGCCCTGCCGGCTGATGATTTCCGGGTGAGCTTCACATCAGTGAATCCTCATCCTCTGGTAGGAAGCCAGTTCTGCGATGTGACGGTGGATGAAGCCTCCTACGAGAAGGAGATAGCGCCGGCCAGAACGATTGCCTATGAGAAGGAAGTAGAGGCACTTCATGCAGCCGGACTTGGACTTGGCGGTTCTCTGGAAAATACCATCGTATACAGTGATGATAAGTGGCTGACACCACTGAGATTTCCCGATGAGCTGGTAAGACATAAAATCCTTGATCTTATCGGGGATTTGAGAGTCCTGGGCCTGGTGAAGGGACACTTTATTGCCGTGAAATCAAGCCATGCCCTCAATGGGCGTCTGGCGAAAAAGATAGCCGCCGGGCTCAATGGTTAAAATGGCATTGCAATTATATGAATAATTGCGGTATAATACATTTTTGAAGTAGTGTCTTTTAATTTAGAAAATACACAGTCGTAAGAATAGAAAAGCGTAACTGAAAGGAGAATTAAAGATGATAACATTAGATGTAAAGCAGATTCAGGAAATATTGCCTCATCGTCCGCCCATGCTTCTGGTAGACAGAATTGTTGACCTGGTACCTTTCAAGTCCGGTATCGGTATAAAGAATGTCACTTTCAATGAAGAATTCTTCCGCGGCCATTTCCCCGGCAATCCTATCATGCCTGGCGTCCTCATTCTGGAGGCGATGGCTCAGGTAGGCGGCATTGCCATGCTTTATCCGGAGGAGAATCGTGGCAAGATTGCCCTTTTCGGCGGCATTGAAAATGTAAAGTTCAAGCGTCAGGTTGTTCCCGGCGATCAGCTGGTAATGAAGGCTGAGCTCATGCGCGTACACGGCAACTACGGTCGTCTTCACGCCGAGAGTTTTGTTGATGACCAGTTTGCCGCCCAGGGCGACTTCATTTTCGCTCTGAAGACAAATGAGGAACTGAGCAAATAATGCTGAAATAACAAGATTTTCAGTATATATTTGGTGGATTTGCGAGAAAATGAAATAATTTGCACGATTTTGCCTGGTAAATCAAGAATATAGCGCGTTAAGATTTGCACTATAGGGCGATTATATTGATGAAGGGAAGGTCTGTAGTCAATTTGATACAGAGATTTACCGAGCAAAGGAAGTGCAGACAGAAATGGAAAAAGAAATGGTAACAGCTGAAATACATCCGACAGCAATAGTTTCGCCCAGTGCGAAGCTTGCACCCGGGGTGAAAATCGGTCCGTATACTGTTATTGAAGACGGAGTAGAAATCGGTGAGGGCACAGTCGTAAAGGCACACTGCGTCATTACCGGCAGAGCGAAAATCGGCAGGGACTGTAAAATTCTGCCGGGCGTATATATAGGCGAAGAGCCGCAGGATTTGAAATATAAGGGCGAGGATACCACGGTAGAAATTGGAGACCGCACCGTTATACACGAGTGCTCCATTATTCACCGCGGCACTGACGAGAGCTGGGTCACCCGTATTGGCAGTGACTGCCTTCTGATGGGTGCCACGCATGTGGCCCATGACTGCCAGATTGGCAACCGCGTCATCCTGGCGCACGGTTCTATGCTTTCAGGACATGTAATCGTAGGAGACAATGCCATTATCGGCGGAAAGACCGGCGTTCATCAGTTCGTCCGTATCGGACGCAATGCAATGGTCGGCGGTATGAGCCGCCTTGCGCAGGATGTTCTGCCGTTTACTTTGGCGGAGGGCTATCCCTGCACTACCTTTGGTCTTAATTCAGTGGGCTTGAAGCGGGCCGGAATGTCCGCTGAGACTCGGCAGGTACTGAAGGGTGCCTACAGACTTTTGTTCCGCTCCAAGCTGCTGGTAGCAGATGCAATCAAGCAGATGAAGGATACTCTTGCACCCTGTCCGGAGCTTGAGGAGTTCATTCAATTCGCAGAGACAATGGAGCGAGGCTTCTGCCATGCCCGCAGTGAGAGCAAGGGGAAGTAAAAATACGAAATTAACCTGAACCGAAACAGAAAGGGCGATGCCGACAGGTGTTTGCCCCTGTTTCGGTTGATGTGGTTTTAGTAATATCCAGATTATTATTAAACGGTCCGCATGGGCCGCGGGGGGAAGTTTTTGATGGAGAAAGTCGGACTTTTGGCCGGTGTCGGCCATCTGCCGGTAGAAGCGGCACGCATGGCGGCCAATTTCGGGCTGGAGGTTTACGCTGTAGCATTGCTTCCGGGCGTAGACGAGGAGCTCAAGGCTGCGGTAAAGGATTATGCCGCAATAAGTGTGGCTCGGATTGGTGAAATCATCGACTACCTGAAGGAAAAGGAAATCACCAAGGTAACGATGCTGGGCAAGGTTACCAAGGAGCTGCTTTTCTCCGGTGGGCTGCAGCAGCCGCCTGATGAGACGGCAATGCGTATTTTGGCTTCCCTGCCGGATTACAAAGATGATACTATAATGAATGCCTTCGTCGCTGAGCTGGCAAAGAACGGCATGACGGCATTCGATCAGACTATGCTCGTCAGGATGCTTCTGCCGCAGCCGGGAGTACTCACTAAGCGTGAGCCCAGCGAGGCTGAGAAGGCCGATATGGAATTTGGTCTGGAGCTTGCCCGGGCTATCGGTGGTCTTGATGTAGGTCAGACTGTGGTAGTGAAGGACAGGGCAGCCATGGCGCTGGAGGCGATAGAGGGCACCGATGCCTGCATTCGCCGCGGTGGCGAGCTGGCAAGAGGCGGTGCAGTCGTCTGCAAGGCTGCGAAGCCCAATCAGGATTTGCGCTTTGATGTACCAACGGTAGGTACGACTACTATTGAGAGTATGATTGCTTCCGGCTGCAAGGCTCTTGCAATCGAAGCAGGAAAGACACTCCTCGTCGATCGGTCAAAGGTTATAGCGCTGGCAGATGAGAATGATATTGCCATTGCGGTGATTTGATCGAAAAAGACGCGGCGGGCATCGGGACTTCCCGGTTGTCCTCGCGTCTTTTTGTGCGTAATGAAGCGTGATATTTTCAGAGGATTTTTGGTCATTTCTGGTAAATTTTTGTGGTGGGAGGCGGAAAGATGAAAGGGCAGAAGCCGTTGAAAATCATGTTTTCCGCCGGGGAACCCTCCGGTGATTTGCACGGAGCAAGATTGGCGGAGGCCATCCGTGAGATTTCTCCCGAGACAGAGCTTATCGGCTTTGGCGGAGACAAGATGCGTGATGCCGGCGTAAGACTGGTGGAGCATCTGAAGGAATACAGCGTCATGGGAATATGGGCGGTGCTGAAGAATCTGGGAAAGATTCTTCGCCTCATGTCCCTTTTGACGGAAACCATGAAAAAAGAGAAGCCGGATGTTCTGGTCATCATAGATTATCCGGATTTCAACTGGCGTCTGGCGAAGAAAGCGAGAGCGCTGGGAATAAAGGTGTTCTCCTATTCACCGCCGTCGGCGTGGGCATGGCGGAAGGGCAGAGCAAAGAAATGCGGAGCTCTGGCTGATGAGCTTTGTGCTTTGTATCCCTTTGAAACTCCGGTGTACGAAAAGGCGGGAGCCAATATTAAATTCCTCGGCAATCCTTTGGTGGACACTGTCGTCCCTAATTTGACAGAGGAAGAGGGAAGACGGTTCTTTGGGATTACCGCTGATATGCGGCCGGTACTACTGCTTCCCGGCAGCCGCAGTCATGAGATAGAGCTTCTGCTTCCAGTAATGCTCGGAGCTGCAGTGAAGCTGGTAGCGGCGAAACCGCAGACACACTTTTTCCTGCCGGTTGCTCAGGGTCGCAGCGAAAGCGAGATGCAGCCCTTGGTGGACAAATTTGGACTGAGGGACAAGATAACCTTCACCCATGAGCATACCTATGACCTGATGGGACTGGCTGAGTTCGCCGTTGCTACAAGCGGCACCGTAGTCATGGAAGCGGCGCTGCGAAATCTTCCCTGCGTCGTCCTGTACAGATTTGGTGCTTTGGCAGCCTTCATCGGCAGACTTGTGGTTCACATTGACAATTTCAGCCTGCCCAATATTCTTTTGGGTGAGAAGCTGCAGACCGAGCTGCTGCAGGATGATGTGAATCCGGAAAAAATATTTGCTGAAGCCATGCTTCTCTATAAGGACGGAGAACGGCACGATTATGTGAAGTCCCGTCTGCGGGATGCTGTGGCAAAGCTGGGAGCCCCCGGTGCGGCTGGCCGTATTGCAGCAGAGATTGTTGCTTGCGCAACTAATAAATGAAAATCCCCCCTTCGGAGGTTTATATATGAAAAACTATCTACGGCTTTTGAGTTATATCAGGCCGTATACGAAAACTATACTTACGGCCATTTTCTGTATTGTGGTCGCTGCCGGCTCCAACCTCTATGTGCCTTGGATAATCAAGGACATGATTGATAAGGTGTTGGCGGAAAAAGATATGGAAATGCTCAACTACATTTCCATCGGAATTGTCGTGGTATTCCTGATTCGCGGTATATTCTACTTTGGACAGAGCTATCTTGTCTCCTATGTTGGTCAGCGGGTAGTTATTGATATACGCGGACAGCTGTATCGTAAGTTCCAGCGTCTGCCACTTGCCTATTACGACAAGCATCGGACCGGTGAGATGATGAGCTACATATCAAACGATGTTGCAGCTCTTCAGAATGCGATGGTTGATAAACTGATAGAGCTTATCACCGAAATATCGATTTTTATCGGCTCTTTGGGCATGATGTTCTACTTGGATTGGAAGCTGTCACTGCTGACCTTTGCCGTGGTGCCGATGGTCGGTCAGGCAATGAATATCTTTGGTAAGAAGCTGAAGAAATCTGGCACCATGATTCAGGAACGAATGGCGGATATGACGGCCATGCTCCAGGAAAGTCTTTCGGCGGTGCGTGTGGTAAAGTCCTTTGTTCGGGAAGACCACGAGATAAAACGCTACGACCAGGAGAATGAGCGTAACTTCGAAGCGGCTATGCTGAACATCCGCCTGATGAGTATGCTGACGCCTACGGTGGAGTTTTTGGCGGCATTGGCTGTTACCGTCATTGTCTGGTTTGGCGGTTACGAAGTCGTTGAGGGAAAGATTACTGCCGGTGCGCTGGTAGCGTTCCTCACCTATGCTGTAAATCTGGCCAATCCGGTAAAGCGCATCAGTCGTGCTTTCGGTACGATGCAGCAGGCACTTGCTGCAGCAGACCGAGTTTTTGCCGTGATGGATTTGCCGGAGATGATTGCCGATAAGCTTGATGCCAAGCCTCTGCCCAAGGTCACCGGACGGGTAAAGGTTGATAATGTCAGCTTCAGCTACAATGAAGAAGCTCCGGCTGTTAAGAATATTTCCTTCGAAGTAAAGCCCGGTCAGATGATTGCCTTTGTAGGTCCGTCCGGTGCCGGCAAGTCAACTATTGCAAATCTCCTGCCCCGTTTCTACGATGTGACGGAGGGTTCTATCACTGTGGAGGGGATGGATGTGCGGGATGTTACTCTCAGCTCACTGCGCGAGCAGATCGGCATAGTGCCTCAGGAGACGATGCTGTTCTCCGGTACTGTGTGGGAGAATATCCGCTACGGCCGCCTTGATGCTACCAATGAGGAGATTGTCGAGGCTGCCAAGGCTGCAAACGCCGATGAATTTATTCGCCAGCTGCCAAATGGCTATGATACGAAGCTAGGTGAGCGGGGTGTAAATATTTCCGGCGGTCAGCGTCAGCGTCTGGCTATTGCCAGAGCAATCCTGAAGGATCCGCAGATTCTCATACTGGATGAGGCAACCAGCGCGCTGGATACAGAAAGCGAGAAGGTAGTTCAGGCAGCTCTCGACAGGCTGATGGTAGGACGTACCTCTTTCGTTATTGCCCATAGACTGTCCACTATTCTCGGTGCTGACAGGATACTGGTACTGGACCACGGCGAAATCGTCGAGGACGGTACTCATGAGGAGCTGCTGGTTAAGGGCGGCTTGTACAGCAACCTTTATAATATTCAGTTCAATAATCTTCAGCAGGGATAAATGATGCATTTACTGTACAATTTGGCGGGAATCCTGGTTGTAATACTAATAATACCGGTATTCCTTATCAGGGCAGTCCGCGAGCGGGGCTTTATCGAGCGCATACGCCAGAGTATGTTTGGACTTCTCCCCCCGGATGCTATTGAGCGGGTGGCGAAGAAAAACTGTATATGGGTACATGCATCCTCTGTTGGTGAGGTAGTGGCAGCCAGCCCCCTCATCAAGGAGTTCCGCGCCGAATTTCCCAAGAGCCCGATTCTCGTTTCCGTCGTTACTAACAACGGTTACGAGATGGCAAACCGCATCATAAAGGATGCCGACAGTATAATATATTTCCCTCTTGACCTTCCCTGGTTTGCCGGTCATGTTCTGCGAAAGATAAGTCCCCGCGTTTTCATGCCGGTGGAGACGGAGCTGTGGCCAAACTTCCTGCGGGCCTGCCGCCAGATGAATGTGCCGGTCATGATGGTCAACGGACGCATTTCCGATCGTTCGGTAAAGCGTTATCATCTCCTTGGCACCATGCTGGAGGACATGATCGGTACCGTTAAGAAATTTGCTATGCAGTCATCTATCGACTGTGAGTACATTATCAGACTTGGTGCCGACCCCCGTCTTGTAATCAATACGGGCAACACGAAGTATGACCAGACCTACACTGCGGTAAGCACAAAGGTAAAGAAGCGCCTCATCGGAGAGATGGGACTCCAGCACAGTGACGGAATCCTTCTGGCCGGCAGTACCCACAAGGGCGAGGAGCAGATGGTGATAGATGCCTTCCTCCAGCTTCGGAAGGTAAAGCATAAGGCTTCGCTGGTCATTGCCCCCCGTGAGCTTCTCAGAGCCGGGCAGGTGGAGGAGCTGGCAAAGAAGGCCGGTCTCGTCTGTGCCCGCCGTACCGAGCTGAAGAAAAAGCCGTCTACCGGTCACGATGTAGTTATCCTGGATACCATCGGCGAGCTTGGTCAGGTCTACAGCATAGGTGATGTAATCTATGTAGGCGGCAGCCTGATTCCTCATGGCGGTCATAATATTCTTGAGCCGGCGGCTCACGGTAAGGCTATAGTCACCGGTCACAACATGTTCAACTTCAAGGAGACTCATTCCCTGTTCTCCGGGCGCAATGCCTGCATTACCGTCAGCGACGGTGCCGGTTTGACAGCGGCGGTCCTTGAACTGTTTAATGATGATGAAAAGCGCAGGGCCATGGAGACTGAGACTCTGGCTATCATCAATGAAAATCGTGGTGCAGCGAGAAGGTCTGCGGTGATTCTGCATGACCTGCTGGACGAGGTTGAAGAGCGGAGACGCCAAAGCGGCATCATCCATGCGACGGAGAAAATTGAAAACTTCCAGACCTACTTCTTCCAGCTGGTTCACGAGCGAAGTGTTCACGGCTTTATCCTCAATGCCTTCGTGTCCTTCCTGCACTTTGCTTCCTTTGTATATGGAGGTCTGGTAAATCTTAAGCTGGACGGCTACAAATACGGGTTATTCAAGCGTAAGAAGCTGCCCTGCTTCATCATAAGCCTTGGCAATATAACGGTTGGCGGTACCGGCAAGACTCCTACCGCACAGCTCCTTGCCCGACAGATTCGTGACATGGGTTATCGAGTAATCATTCTGAATCGTGGCTATCGAGCCAGATGGAAGGGTGAAGTAGGCGTCGTTTCCGACGGCTGCAAGCTGTTTATGGATGCATCCGAAGCAGGTGATGAAGCTTTCATGCTGGCCCGTCATTTGCCGGGAATTCCGGTGCTTATCGGTCCCGAGCGTTTCGCCAGCGGCCGCTACGCCATTGAGCATTTCGGTGCGGAGGTTGCCATTCTGGATGACGGCTATCAGCACTGGCAGCTTGAGCGTGATTTGGATGTGGTTCTGATAGATGCGGTCAATGTGTTTGGCAATGGGTATATGCTGCCGAGAGGAACCCTCCGCGAGCCTATCAGAAATCTTAATCGGGCGGATATCTGCCTGCTGACAAAGGTTGATCAGGCTGCCGGTCAGTCCCGTGAGTATATACGGGGCAAAATACAACAGTACAGTGACCATGCGCTGGTAGTAGAGTCGGTTCATCAGCCCCGTTCCTTTGTGGAGCTGAAAACATGGAACGAGCATATCGGCGGAGGTACCGATATTTCCGAAATGAAGGGAATGCGGATTATGGCGGTTTCGGCCATCGGTAATCCTACCTCCTTCGAGCAGACCTTGGCTCAGATTGGAGCAACCATCGTTGAAAGTCTGCGGTATCCTGACCATCACAATTATACGGCCCGCGATATGATAAGCATCATTGATCAGGCACGCCGTCAGGATGTTGAGGCCATCGTCATTACCGAGAAGGACGCCGTTAAGGTGCCTCAGCCGGCTGTATTGGCTGAGCAGGACGATATGATGAATATCCCCATCTATGTTCTCAGCATCGAGGTAAAGCTCAAAGACGGTGCCGATAACATGATGGAGCTTATCAAGACGCGGATACAGGATAAAATCGGCCCGGCAAAGCCGGACACCAGAAATGACTCCGGAGCGGAAGAGCAGACAGAAGTGTTTGCTGCCGATGAGCTGCACGAGGAGCGGCCGGATACGGTAGCTCCGGAAGAAAATGTGAAAAACGATGAAGAGGAAAAACAATGAAAACATTGTGTGTTATACCGGCTCGTTATGCTTCGACCAGACTGCCGGGGAAGCCGTTGGCTGACATTTGCGGCAAGCCTATGATTGTCCGGGTTTATGAGCGGGCAGTTCAGGCAAAGCTCATGGATTCCGTTGTTGTTGCAACCGATGATGACAGGGTAAAGTCTGCCGTGGAGAGCCACGGCGGCAAGGCTGTAATGACCAGGGTAGACCATGCTACCGGTACCGATCGCCTTACTGAGGTGGCTACTACAGCTCCTTACGATGGATACGACCTCATCATCAATGTACAGGGTGATGAACCTCTTATTGAGCCGGAGCTGATAGACCGGCTGGCAAAGGAATTTGAAGGCAACGATGACCTGATGATGGCCACCGTCAAGACAGCTATCACCGATGAAGAAGAGCAGAAGAACCCCAATAATGTAAAGGTGGTTACCGACAGGAAGGGCTATGCTCTTTACTTCTCCCGCAGCCTTATGCCTTATCCCCGCTATGAAAAGGGCGTATCTGTCTATAAGCATATTGGCATTTATGCCTACCGCCGTGACTTCCTTTTGAAGTATGCAGCCATGGCTCCCACTCCGCTGGAGGAAACCGAGGCTCTCGAGCAGCTGCGTGCTTTGGAGAACGGCTATAAAATTAAAGTTATCGAGACGGCGCATAAGTTCGTTGGCGTTGATACGTCGGAGGATTTGGCGAAGGTCAACGAAATATACGCAAGCATAAAGTGAAAAGATATTATAGTGTTATAGAAAGGCGGAATGAGAATGAACACTGTTGAAATCCGCGATTTTTCCATCGGCAACGGCGGTCCGCTGACCCTGCTGGCCGGTCCCTGTGTACTTGAGGAGCAGGAACGCTGTCTGCTTATCGGCAGCACCATTAAAGAAATCTGCAAGAAGCTGGGCGTAAATTATGTATATAAATCCTCTTTTGACAAAGCAAACCGCTCCAGCTACTACGGCTTCCGCGGACCAGGCCTTGCCAAAGGACTTGAGCAGCTGGCTGCTATCAAGAAGGAGCTGGATGTCCCCATCGTCACCGATATTCACAATGAATTTCAGGCGAAGCCAGTGGCAGAGGTAGCAGACATCCTGCAGATTCCGGCGTTCCTCTGCCGACAGACCGACCTGCTTCACGCAGCGGCACAGACCGGTAAGGTAGTAAATGTAAAGAAGGGTCAGTTCCTGGCCCCTGCGGATATGAGCAATGTTGTAAACAAGCTCATTGAGAGCGGTACTCAGAAGATTCTTCTGACGGAGAGGGGAGCTACCTTTGGTTATAACAATCTGGTAGTAGATATGCGCAGCTTCCCCATCATGCGGAGCTTCGGTTATCCGGTAGTCTTTGATGCTACTCACAGCGTTCAGATTCCCGGTGGCTGCGGTACATCATCCGGCGGACTGCGCCAGTATATACCGAATCTTGCCCGGGCAGCCGTCGGTGCGGGAGTAGATGCTCTCTTCATGGAGGTTCATGACAATCCGGAGGAAGCAAGGTGCGATGGACCAAACAGCCTCTACCTTGATAAGCTTGAGGAGCTGCTTGAGGAGCTGGTGGCTATTCACGAAATCGTCAGAAAGCATCAGGCCGAGTAAATTCTGAAAAAATAGGTGAGGTACCGTGAAAAACTCCATTAAGGAAAAAGCAATAGAAACAATTAATATGGAGGCCGCTGCTGTAGAAAAGCTGGCTGCCCGCATTGATGATGAATTTGTTGCCGCCGTAGAGGCAATTCTTGCCACAAAGGGCAGGGTAATTGTCACCGGTATGGGCAAGTCCGGTCATGTGGGCTGCAAGATTGCCGCCAGCCTCGCCTCGACCGGAACACCGTCCTTTTTCCTCCACCCGGCGGAGGCATTCCACGGAGATTTGGGAATGGTCACGGAGAATGACATCATCATTGCCATTTCCAACAGCGGCGAGACAAATGAGATTATCAACATTCTGCCGGTAATTCGGAGAATCGGAGCGAAGATAATTTCCCTCTGCGGTCGTCGGGAGTCAACCCTGACGAAGAATGCGGATTATTTTATTGATGCCGGTGTAGAGCGTGAGGCAGGTCCCATTGGCCTGGCACCAACCTGCTCCACTACCGCGGCTCTGGCTATGGGTGATGCCCTTACGGTGGCACTGCTGGCAGAGCGAAATTTCACGGCACAGGATTTCGCTGTGTTCCATCCCGGCGGCTCTCTGGGCAGGAAGCTGCTCCTTCGGGTGGGAGATGTTATGCACAAGGGTGAGGATAACGCTACCATTGAGGCTGACAGGCCGGCCCGTGAGGCACTGTTCCTCATGACGAAGAAGGGTGTCGGTGCCACCAGCGTTGTGGACGGGAATGGTTGCTTCATAGGTCTTGTTACCGATGGAGACATTCGCCGCAGTTTGGCAAAATCCGCAGAATTCCTCGATGAGCCGGTGTCAGCCCTGATGACAAAAAGTCCGCTTACCATCACTGAGGACAAGCTGGCAACGGCGGCGATCTCCATGATGGAGAAGCATGAGCCGCGGCCTGTCACCGTGCTTCCTGTAGTAGATGAGGACAACCGCCCTGTGGGCATTATTCATATCACCGACCTCATGCGTCAGGGAGTAGTGTGACATGGAGATGGAATTTGATAACAACCTCGGCGAAGAGGATATTCTTCTCCGAGCAGAAAATATTAAAATGATTGTGATGGATGTGGACGGCACCCTCACCGACGGGAAAATTTTCGTGGGTAATGAGGGGGAGCTGATGAAAGCATTCGATGTGAAGGACGGGCAGGGCATAGTCCTCTGGCATAAGTCCGGGAAACAGTCCGCCATCATCACCGGCCGCAGCAGTCAGATAACCGACCTCAGAGCGAAGGCACTTGGTATACAGCATGTCTATCAAGGGCGCTCCGATAAGCGGTCCGCATACGAGGAACTGAAGAAAAAGACCGGCTTGGACGATGATGACATCTGCTATATCGGCGACGATCTGCCGGATATCCCGCTTATGCTTAGAGCAGGATTGGCAGTTGCTGTGGCTGATGCTACAGAGGAAACAAGAATGGCTGCCCACTATGTTACGGAGAGTCCCGGAGGAATGGGGGCAGTAAGGGAAGCAATAGAGCTGATTCTCACAGCGCAGGGCCTCTGGGAAGAACGGCTGGCAGAGTTCTATAAATAATTGTTATCTAATGGCGATAGGAGAGTGAACGAGCAATGATGTATAACGTTTGTATGCTCGTGAGCAAGCTGATTTGCCTTTTGCCGCACTCAATGATTCTGTCTTTGGGCAAGGCATTGGGAATACTTTACTATAAAATCATCAAGAAGCAGAGAAATCTGGCCGTAAAGCAGATGATGCCGGCACTCGGATTGAACGAGGAGGAAGCTCACAAGCTGGTTCGGGAGTCCTTCATCAATATGGGCCGGAATGTGCTGGAAATCCTCTATATGCCGCGGCTGGCTAAAGAGGGATTGGATAAATTCATTGAGATTGACCATCTTGAGCGAATGAAGGATGCACTGGCCGAAGGCCATGGTGTTGTAGTCCTCACCGGTCATGTTGGAACATGGGAGTGGTTGTCGGCAGCCTATTCGCTGAACGGAATGCCTGTAACAGCCATCGCCAAGCAGCAGCCGAATATTGATTACACCAGAGCGCTCGATGACTTGCGGGCGACTATCGATGTGGAGATTTTCTCCCGAGGGACCAGCGAGCTGCTGGCTGCCGGCAGGGCATTAAAGAAGGGTAAGATTCTCGGGTTCCTGGCAGATCAGGATGCAGGTCCCGGTGGAGCCTTCATTGACTTTTTGGGACGTACCGCTTCTACGCCGATGGGGCCGGCGGTATTTGCCCGGAAGTTTAATTCTCCGGTGGTACCTTCCTTTATCATTCGCCAGCCAAACGGTAAGCATAAGGTCCTCATATATGAGCCGCTGCGCTATGAGGATACCGGGGATACGGATGCCGACTTACTGAATCTCACAAAGAAGATGACCGTTATTTTAACGGATGTCATCAGGAAGTATCCTACTCAGTGGCTGTGGTTCCAGAAACGCTGGAATACGCCGCCTGACATGAAGCAGGAAAAGCATCATACGGTTTTGAAGACAGAGAAGAGAAAGCAATAATGGAAAAATTAAAAGAATTGTCCCTTGTATACAAGGCAATTTTGGTTATATTGGCGCTTATTATGGCGGCCATTGTCTGGGCAATTTTCTCCGCGCCTGAGCTTCCTACTCAGGAGGAGGCAAATAAGATGGCCCAGCGGGCTAAAATTATGGTGTATGAAAACAACACCATGAAGGAAGAACAAAACGGTAAGGTCATCTGGGAAGTTACTGCAAAGCGAACGGAAATGAATGCAGAGACTAATAAAGCCAGATGCGAGGGCATTGTCGGACGCTTCTATATGGACGACGGTATCGTTGTGGATGGAAATGCCAAAGCCGGAGGCTTTGATGGAAAAACAAAGAATGTATTCCTTGAAGGTGATGCCGTTATTGTGACCAGTGACGGACGGAAGCTGGCTGCGGACAAAATTACCTGGGTAGCTCAGGAGCAGAAAGCCATAGCTGAGGGACATGTCCACTTGACAAGGAAATGATATGTTATGGTAAAATGAAGATTGGACATTTCGAAGGGAATGATTGACATGAATAAAGTCGCACGCCGAATTTCGCTATGCCTGACGGCATTGAGCATTGGAGCTGTTACCGTATTTGCTGCTCCGGCTGCAGCACCGAAGGGACCTTCTGAGCTGAGTGCTGATACAGTAACCTACGATATGAAAAATGACATTATGATTGCTAAGGGCAATGTGGTCATGCTCACTACCGATGGTAAGGCTACGGGTGATTATGCTGAGTATCACAACAAGACTAAATCCGGCAAGATTACCGGTAATGTAGTTGCCGATAAGGGCGACATTCACATGGAATGCAATGAATTCTATGTAGATAACCAGAACCATTTCACGGCTGTTGGCAATGTGAAGGCAAAGCAGAAAGATAAAAGCTATGTGGGGCCAAAAGCTGAATTTTTCCAGGATCAGCAATATGTTCGCATGGAGCAAGGCGGTACTGTTACCGGTAAGGACAGCAGTATAACCGCAGACTTCATGGAAGGATGGACAGAGCAGGAACATTTTATCGGACGTGGAAACTGCCATATAGTCAGTGCACCAAAGAACTTCGAAGGCGGCGGCGACAATGCCGAGTACTGGGGTAAGGAGGAAGGCAAGACCGTCCTCACAGGGAATGCCTGGGCAATGCAGGATGACAACATGATGAGAGGCAAGGTAATCACTGCTCTCCTCAACCAGCAGCCTGTGGAGTAATTTTGCCGGGCGGTAATAATCTATAAACAACGAAAGGAGCGGGGAAGCTTGCGCATTGAAGCGAAGAACCTCGTCAAGACCTATAATAACCGCAATGTAGTAAACGGAGTAAGCTTCGATGTCTCCACCGGAGAAATCGTCGGACTGCTTGGACCCAACGGTGCCGGTAAGACTACTACTTTCTACATGGTCATTGGATTGGAACGACCCTCTGCCGGAGATGTCTTTGTGACGGATAACGGTAGTGAGACAAATGTAGCCGGTATGCCAATGTGCGACAGAGCGAATCTTGGCATAAGCTATCTGGCACAGGAATCATCTATTTTCCGGAAGCTCACGGTGGAAGAAAACCTCATGAGTATTCTGGAGACAACAACGCTCTCCCCTGAGGAGCAGAAGCGGAAGATGGAGGAGCTGCTTGAGGAATTCAATGTAATCCATCGCCGAAACGCAAAAGGCTCAGAACTGTCGGGCGGCGAGCGCCGACGGGTGGAAATTGCCCGGTGTCTGGCCCTGGAGCCGAAAATAATCATGCTCGATGAACCCTTTGCCGGTGTTGATCCTATCGCAGTAGCAGATATTCAGAGTATGATTCGCTATCTTAGGGAACGAGGAATGGGTATTCTTATTACGGACCATAATGTACGAGAGACTTTGAAGATTACTGACCGGGCGTATATCCTCAACGACGGAGAAATCCTCGTTGAGGGAACTGCCGGAGAAATCGTCGAAAATTCATTGGCAAAGAAATATTACCTGGGCGAAGATTTCAGCCTGTAAAAGGTATAGATTGACTTTATAGAAGAAAAGTTTCAGCAGGACTCAGAAAGATTGGAAATTTATGAAGCTGCGAATTCTTGATAAGTATTTATTTAAGGAAGTCTTTATGACCTTCCTCTTTGGCATTTGTGCCTTCTCAGCCGTATTTATCGGCTCGGGAACACTTTTCCGCATAGCGAAGTACATCACTGACTACGGGGCTACCTTCCCCATGGTTGTGAAAGTTTTTGTTTACAGTCTGCCAAACATAATTATCTGGACATTCCCTATGTCCATGCTGCTGGCTTCCCTTATGACCTACGGCAGGATGTCCGGTTCCAGCGAAATTACCGCTATGAAATCCTGCGGTATAAGCTTTTATCGCATTGCCGCCCCTGCAGTTGTACTTGGCCTTGTCGTCAGTCTGTTTGCTATCTGGTTTAATGAAGAAATAGTTCCCAGAGCCAATAATGCCTATGACAATACGGTGCAGTATGAGATAAAGGGCAACACTGCACCTGCAAGTCAGGAACATATTATCATAAAGGAAGTCAACAGTTCCCTTATAAAGCGAATCCTCTATGCTCGCCGTTATGATTCCAAAACGAAGCGCATGGAACATATCACCATGCAGATGTTTGAGGAAGGCAAGCTTAAAAATGTAGAAAATGCAGCCTATGCCGACTGGCTCGGCGATTCCTGGCTTATGCACGACGGGGTCATCTATGAAGTGCAGGACGGCAATGTGAAGGCACATAATTCCCGCTTTGATACGCAGCTTCTTCCGGTTAATATGAGTCCGAGAAAGATAATGGAATCCCAGAAGAAGATGGAAGAAATGACCCGCAGTGAACTTCGTGAACAGATTAAGATTCTCCAGGAGCAGTATGTAGATACGAAAAAACTGGAGGCCGAGCTGGCGCAGCGCTACACTGTACCTATGGCAAGTCTTATATTTGCTATGGTCGGCGTACCTCTTGGTATGCAGCCGAATCGTCGTTCTTCTTCAGCCGGTTTCGCCCTCAGCGTTATCATCATCTTCCTCTACTACGCCGGTATGGTTATGGCAACTGCTCTCGGCCGTGGCGGAGCATTGCCACCGATGCTGGCAGTATGGCTGCCGAATATCATAAGCGGTGCGATTGGCCTGTACCTTGTGAGAAAGGCTGCAAGATAATATGTTGTAAATTCTCTCTTATGGAGAAATGCTATGTATGGTATTGCATTGATTCTTGTCTTGACGATTGCCGGTGGTGCAATTGCATTCATCGGTGACCGTCTTGGAACGAAAATTGGCAAGAAAAAGCTGTCTCTTTTCGGACTCCGTCCGAAGCACACCTCTACTCTGGTGACAATTGCTACCGGTCTTCTCATTACTGTTACCACCTTTGGCATTATGGCAGCAGTCAGTGAAAATGTCAGAACGGCACTTTTTGGCATGGAGAAGCTGAACCGGCGAATGGCTGAGACGCAGACGAAGCTCAGCACCGCGAATGAGCAGTTGGGAAAAGCACAGCAGGAAATGGAAAAATCTCAGGCGGCTCTGAAGAAAAGTCAGGACGATGTAGATCGGCTGGCTAAGCAGCGAAATGAGCTGGAAAAGAGGACTGCCGCTCTCCAATCGGAAAAGACTCGCCTTCAGTCCGACAATAATCAGCTGAAGGACAAGAATACCGCTATGGAGGGAGACAATGCCCGTCTTAAGAAAGAGCAGGCGGAGCTTGAGAAACAGACCGAAGCCTTGAAGAACGGTCTCGTAGCTATGCGTGAGGGCAGCATTATTTTCCAGGCCGGTGAAGTAATTGCCGAAGGGGTGGTTCCCGGCGGCTTGGATTCAGCCGGCGTAAAGAGAGTCCTTAATGAGATAATCGAAACTGCCAATCAGGAGAATCGCCTCAGGCTTGGACCGATAGCAAATCAGTATCCGGAGCTGGGAGTTGTCCATGTATCTCCTCAGGATTACAGCGAGGCTGTTTCTTACATGACAGCAGGCGGAGAAAAAAAGACCGGCGGCAAGGGATATTCAGTCCGGATTACAGCCTATGCAAATATGGTGCTGGGTGAACCGGTGCGCTGTGATGTTGATACCTTTGAAAACCGTCGGGTTTATCAGCGGGATGAGTTTGTTCACGGAATGAGGTTTGAAAACCCTTCTGCTCAGAGCCGTGAAGAAATAGAGGCTATGGTCGGGCAGTTCTTCCGGGAGATTAACCTGATTGCTTCCGATAAGGGCGTGGTTCCCGATTCTCTTAGAGGAACTGTCGGCGTGATTGACGGCGGACAGGTCTACGAGATGGTAGAAGCACTGGAAAAGACGGAGGGACAGACTGTTCTTCTTGCTTATGCACAGAATGATACATATACTCTCGGACCTCTGCGGCTTAAGCTTGGCATTGGTCGACTAAACGGCTCGTTGGGATTGGACAACGAAAAGAAACGATAAAGTAGCGTATATATTAAGGTAGGGGTTGGAAAAATGTTTTCATTTTTCCAACCCTTTTTTAGGAGGCTCTATGGAGAAAATTTTGGCAGTTGATCCGGGAAGGGATAAGTGCGGGGTGGCGGTACTGGATGCGGATGGAAATATTATCCTCCATCGGGTAATTGCCACCGGAGAACTGGAGTCCTGCATCAGAGCCTTGTGCGATGAGGAAGCACCGGACCGGCTGGTCATCGGAGACGGAACCACAAGCAGGGGAGCGAAGGAGCGACTGCATGCGGCACTGCCGGAGATGTCGGTGGAAACGGTGGACGAATACCGGACTACAGATGAAGCAAGGCTGTTGTACTGGGAGTTGAATCCTCCCTCTGGAATAAAACGGCTTCTTCCGGTGACAATGCTCACCCCGCCATGCCCCGTTGACGATTTGGCGGCGGTTGTTCTCGGACGGCGATTTTTGGCAAGAAAATAACAAAACAACGGCAAAACTTGTGGATTTTTTCTGTTAAAGCTTGTATAATAATGAAATGCGGTGTGTCCGCAGTGTAAGAAATTTAAAAGAATTACAGGGGGAAGAGAGCAATGTTCAAATCCGCTAAACTCAAGAAGCTTTCTCTGGCAGTTGCCACTGTGCTGGCTGCAGGTATTATCGCAGGCTGCGGCGGCGGAGACAAAAAGGCTGACGCTCCGAAGGCTGATGCAAAGAAGACCTATAATGTAGGTGTAGTCCAGCTCGTTGAGCATCCGGCACTTGACGCTACCAATAAGGGCTTCGTAGACGGCCTTAAGAAGCGCGGCATCGAGAAGGACAAGAATCTGAAGCTCGATCAGCAGAATGCTCAGGCTGACCAGTCCAACCTGAAGAATATCGCTACCCGTTTCGTCAACAACAAGGTTGACCTCATTTATGCTATCGCTACTCCGGCTGCTCAGACTGTAGCCAATGCAACGAAGACTATTCCTATCGTTGGCTGCGCCATCACCGATTATGAGAGCGCAAAGCTGGTAGAGAAGAATGCTAAGCCGAACACCAATGTTACCGGCGCAAGCGATATGAACCCCATCAAGGAGCAGGTAGATCTTCTCCTGAAGATTGTTCCTAATGCTAAGACCATCGGTACTATCTATACATCCAGTGAGGTAAATTCTGAGATTCAGATCAAGCTCATGACCGAGTATGCCAAGAGCAAAGGCTTGAAGGTCGAGGTGGCTACCATCTCCACCGTTAATGACATCCAGCAGGCTGCTCAGAGCCTCCTCGGCAAGGTTGATGCTTTCTATGAGCCTACCGACAATGTCGTAGCCAGTGCAATGCCGACCCTTACTGCTGTAACTACTCCGGCCAAGAAGCCGGTAATCTGCGGCGAGCCGGGTATGGTAGACGGCGGCGGTCTTGCTACCTACGGTATTGATTACTATGCTCTCGGTGTTCAGGCAGGCGACATGGCTGCTGATATCCTTGAAGGAAAGAAGAAGCCTCAGGATATGGCTGTCCAGACTGCAAAGGATCTCTCCGTCGTAGTCAATAAGGATGCTGCTGAAGCCATGGGCGTAAAGATTCCTGATGATATCATGAAGAACGCCAAGGTAGTTACTACCAAGAAGTAATCACAAATTTAAGTACAATGAAAAGGGCCGGTTCACCGCGCTAGGTAGCGGCGCACCGGCCTTCTTTTACAGGTTCGGGTGAATATAGTGGATTTAGTAGTTCCAACAATAGCACAGGGCCTTCTTTGGTCCATTTTGGCTTTGGGTGTTTTCCTTACATACCGGGTACTGGATATTGCTGATTTGACGGTTGAGGGAAGCTTTCCTCTAGGTGCGGCGGTTGCTGCATCGATGCTCACATCAGGGTATGACCCCTATGTTTCGATAGTTGTCGCTGCCTTCGCCGGTATGCTGGCTGGCGTAGTCACCGGTATTCTTACTACGAAGCTGAAGATACCGGCTCTTCTTGCCGGTATACTGACCATGATTGCGCTTTATTCTGTAAACCTGCGGATTATGGGCAAGGCAAATCTCTCTCTGCTGCGGGTTGATACGATTTTTTCGCTGGCCTCTTTCATAAGCGACAACCGGTCTATGGTGGCCCTTGTGGTAGGACTTGTTGCTGTGGCTTTAGTTGTAGTCGCAAATTACTGGTTCTTCGGGACGGAAATTGGTGCGGCTATCCGTGCTACCGGCAACAATCCGAACATGATAAGAGCCAATGGTATTGATACGGACGCCACTGTTATTCTCGGACTTCTCCTCAGCAATGCGCTTGTAGCTGTAAGCGGTGCTCTCATCGGTCAGGACAATGGCTTTGCTGATGTAGGCATGGGTACCGGTACAATCGTTATCGGTCTTGCTTCCGTTATTGTTGGTGAGGTACTGTTCGGTACTCGGAATTTCATGAATTGGCTTATCTCCGTTGTTTTGGGTTCCATTGCCTATCGCGTAGTTATAGCCATAGTATTGCAGATGGGTATGCCGCCAAATGACCTGAAGCTGTTCACTGCAGTTCTTGTTGCGATTGCCTTGGTAATGCCCCTCATCAAGAAGAAGCTCAAAGCAGACCGGGAGGTGGCATGATATGCTGAAGGTTGAGCATGTGTTCAAGACCTTTAATCCCGGAACTATTACCGAGAAAAAGGCACTGAAGGATCTTTCCCTTCATTTGGCTCCCGGCGACTTCGTTACCGTTATCGGCGGCAACGGCGCAGGTAAGTCTACAATGATGAACTCCATCTGCGGTACCTTTTTGGTTGATAAAGGCTCGATTACCATAGACGGAGTAGACATTACCCATTGGCCGGAGCATCGCCGGGCGAAGTTCATCGGTCGTGTATTTCAGGATCCCATGATGGGAACGGCAGCCGGTATGCAGATTGAGGAAAATCTGGCTATTGCCGCCCGCCGCAACCGTCGCCCCACCTTTGCCTGGTCTGCACCCGGCAGCCAGCGGGAGAGGTTTCGTGAGATGCTTGCTTCTCTGGGACTTGGATTGGAAAATCGTCTGGAGTCAAAGGTCGGCCTTCTCTCCGGCGGTCAGCGTCAGGCAGTAACCCTCCTGATGGCTACCATGGCGGAGCCGAAGCTGCTGCTCCTTGATGAGCATACGGCGGCTCTTGACCCGAAGACGGCGGCCAAGGTGCTGGAGATTACGAATAATATTGTTACCGAGCGGAAGCTCACCACTATTATGATTACCCACAACATGAGAGATGCATTGGCTCTGGGCAATCGTCTCGTAATGCTTCACGATGGTCACATCATCATTGATGTGGCAGGGGAGGAGAAGAAGAATCTTACTGTTCCCGACCTGCTGAAGATGTTTGAGAAGGCAGCCGGCAGAGAGATGACCAGTGACAGACTGCTCCTTTCCTGATGTATAAAGTATATACAGTATATTTATCCGCAGGCTCAAAATGCCTGCGGATTTTTCTTGCCTTTTTTGTGTGGGAGGGCTACAATTAAATGTGGTTAATTGTAGCAAAAAATGCTGAGGTTGGAATAGTTTATTATGGATGTTCAACGGAGAAAAGATAAGGAAAGCCAGAAAAAAGCGCATTTACTGATTTATGCGCTGACTGTTTTCTATGTAATGACCTACATCCTTATCGTGTTAGTCAATCGCTTGTCGCTTATGGGAATTTCCATGAGCAGTATTGTCGGCTTGGATATTAGTGTCAACACCCTGTCCGGTACTTTGGCCGCATTAGGTGGGGTGGCCTGTCTGATTATGACGGTTTTGGACTGGCGTGTGGGCGGCAACATAGCAATGGGGCTCATTGCAGTCTCTACCATTTCGGTATTTTTAAGGGTGTTTGTTGATGGCAATATTAATCTGATGGTGGGAATTGCTGCTTTTGCTTTGAATTTTTTGTCTGTCTGCTTGTGTCGATACGGTATGAAGAAGTCAGATGAGAAAGCGGATAAGGATTATCTTACCGGCCTTGCTAATCGCCGCTGCCTTATTGTGGATTTGACGGCCCTTACGAAAGGTGGGAGCCGTTTCGGGATGCTTTACCTTGACCTCGATAATTTTAAATATATCAATGATACATTTGGTCATGCTGCCGGCGATCAGGTACTCATCGAAGTGGCCGACCGGTGGCAGGAAGCCCTGCCGAAGGAAGCTTCTATCTATCGGGTCGGCGGTGACGAGTTCATCGCGCTGGTGCCGAAGACTGAGAATAAGCCGGCAGATTTCCTGACAAAGCTGGCATGTGAAATGATTGATGCTGTTGCCGACCGGAAATTTGGCGGGCAGCAGGGTGACAAGTATGTTACTGCCAGTATCGGCATTGTCAGTTATCCGAAGGACGCTACTGATCCAGAGCTGCTGGTCAGGTATGCTGATGTAGCTATGTACCATGCCAAGAATACCGGCCGCAATAAGTGGGGTGTCTTTGATGAGTCGATGAGTCACCAGATAGCCAGAGAGTATGAGCTGGAGGCTATTATCAGGGAAGCTATGGACAAGCAGTGGTTTTATCTTGTCTATCAGCCTCAGTTTTCCGCCGGCGAGAAGAAGCTCAGAGGTTTCGAATCACTGCTGCGCCTTCGCACCGATAAGGGAGAGTTTGTCAGCCCCGGTGAATTTATCCCGATTGCAGAGAAGAGTGACCTTATCTTCGCCATTGATGAGATGGTTATTCGCCAGGCAACGCGTGACTTCCGTGAAATGATAAATGTGCCGGGCAATACGCTGTCATTGTCGGTAAATATTTCGGCAAAGCATATTGTAGAGCCTGGCTTTGTAGAAACCGTCAAGAAGATACTGGAGGAAGAAAATTTCCCTGCAGGTAGCTTTGAGATAGAAATAACCGAGTACTGTATGGTCGAATCCATGGAGAAAGCTATCGAGGCTATGAACCGGTTGAAGGAACTTGGTGTCATTCTAGCCATGGATGATTTCGGTACTGGCTATTCTTCTATGAGTTATCTCTCCCGTATGCCGATAGATGTGCTGAAGGTTGACAAGAGCCTTGTGGACAATATCGGTGAGGGGCAGAAGAAGGAGAATCAGTTCGTCAATATGATTATTTCCATGGGACACCTCTTGGGAGCAAGCGTCATTGCGGAAGGTGTCGAGGATGAATCACAGCTGTCACTCATTCGGGCAGCTGAGTGCGATTATGTTCAGGGCTATATCTGGGGACGGCCGATGGAGCTCGACCTTGCGACAGAGCTTATAGAGCAGAGCAGAAAATAAAATTATAAATTAAAAGGGCGGCTGCACAATGTGCAGCCGCCTTTGTGTTGTGAAAAATATTTTGTGCTTTTACAGGGAAAGAGTCAGCCGGGGGTACTTGCTGCCACTGGTGCTGGCGGCAAGGGCGGCCTCCCGAGCTTCTTTGAGAGAAATCTGATTGTAGAGGCAGGCTTCGACGGGAGAAATTTTCTTCAGTCGGGCAGATGATTCCTGGAAGAATACCAGAGAGCCGTCAAGGTTGTAAATGGTTTCTGACAAGGAAAGTCTCATGATATTCTCACGGTCATAGGAGGTGCGGTCTGCATTTACGGACTCTACGAGAACGAACTTTGCACCCATCCGCTTGGCAGAAGCGAGGCTTTGAGCGACGGTTTCACCCTGGTCGTTGGTGAAGACTGCGCCGGGATACATTTGGCGGAGGGAGTCAGTGAGTGCTTCATCCATATAGAGCTGGTCAGGGACGAGCTTGCTGTCAAGATTAAAGGAGATAGGAGCTACATAAATTTTGGTATCGGTTTCCTTTACGACAGGAGCCGGATAAGTGGCGGCTTTGTCGAAGAAAATATGGAGAGCGGAATCAAGATAAGTGGCCATGTCACGAGAGGATGCCTCCATCGCTTTAGAGGGAGTCCATACCTTTTTCTCTCCGTACTGGACGAAATCGTCTGAGGATTTGTCCAGCAGACTGGAAATTGCGTCGGTACGCATGGTGATTCGTGTGAGTGGGAGACGATGAAGATAGTAGGTACCGAAAGTTATGTTGCCTACCGGAGGTGCCCCAAAGGTGATGACCTCCAGCTGTTCGCGGGGAACCGAGAGGTTCAGCAGGCGTGCGCCGAGGATTGTGGCAAGTGCACCGCTGTCGCCATGGCCGGTGATGTAAAGCTTCATGTCCGGATTCTGCTTCAGCTCATCTGCCAGCTGATTGCCTACGATGTTTCCGTTGGCATCAGGAGTGAAGAAAAATGATTTTACCCGCAGGTCGTAACCATGATGAACTCTTGGCTCGATGATTTTTGTCTTGGCGGTGGAGGTGGCGGCTTCGGCGAAAGGATCGCCGCCGTCAAAGAAAACAGGGGCTGGCTCCATGAGGTTGGCAGACTGGCCAAGAGTAGGCGTGCCGCCCATGACGATAATTTTATTCCTGATGACGCCGCTCTCGTCAGATTCGGTGATGATGTTGTATTCAGCATTGCCCTTCGGAGAGTCAAGCTGAACAGATGACACATCGTACCCCATAGTCTTGAGTGTGTGGCGGGCAGCTTCACCGAGATGGTCGTCCTTCGAAATGAGATTTGACCAGGCGCAGAGAGTATAGGTGCGAATCTCGGTGATCTCCGGCAGCAGGTCGCCGACTGCCGCAGGAGCGGCAGCACAAACAGAAGCGGGCATGAGGGCGGACGGAGCAAGAGCCGCAAAGCTGAAAGAACAGCAAAGCGCAGCACCGGCACGAAGGAGCTTCGAGGAGAAGAATTTCTTATTCATAGAGAACCTCCGGTACATAGTTTACGATGACGGCGAATATTTTCCCTACAAGCTGTCATGTTGTGTGATACTTTATAATGTAGAAAAATATTTTTGAAGCTTTTCCTACATTATATCATAGAAAGGGCGGTGAATTTTTGTGTGCCGGCGAAAATTTTTTGACTTTTTTGAGAAATAGTAAGATACGGACAGAATTTGTCGAGAAAAGAGGCATAATAATGCGGTGATAGGAGAATAAGGCAGAATATGCTTGAACACCACAAAAAGATATAGTAAATATATCACATAATATGTAGGAAAAATTACCTAAATAAATTGCGGGCTGGTTGTATACATGAAGAAACGGCGAGGAATTGACCGTAATAAAAGAGAAAAAACAGGAATTTTACAAAAAATTCTGATGATTTTAGCATTATGATACACGCGGCTGCGTGTAAAAAGAAAAGCCCGTAAAATAGGTGTTGACATGGTATATTGCCGATGATATTATATGGAAGTGCCTGATTTCGGGTGCTAGGTATGTCCAAATGGGAGTGAGTCAAATGACGCCGGATTCAATCGCTGATGTGCCGCATGTCACTGGCATAAAGCAGGTGACAAAGGCTGTGCAGAGAGATGAAGTGAAACAGGTCTTCATCGCCTCCGACGCCGATGAGCGGGTAATCCGCCAACTCAAAACTCTCTGCCGTGAGAAATCCATAGAGGCCGATACCCGGCTGACGATGGAGGAGCTCGGTAAAGCCTGCCTCATAGAGGTCGGCTCGGCAGCTGTAGCAATCCTCAGATGATGAGGGGAACCGAGACAGTATCAATCAGGTAAAAACCGAGGAGCCTATGATGCGTCATGCTCAGCGGTTTTAATAAAAATTAAATTCTCAATGTGCAGGAAGGAGGTGCATGTATGCCTACAATTAACCAGTTGGTTCGTAAAAGCAGACAGAGCATGCAGGAAAAATCGACGGCTCCGGCGCTGAAGGAATGCCCGCAGAAGCGCGGCGTTTGCACTCGCGTTTACACCACTACCCCGAAGAAGCCGAACTCCGCTCTTCGTAAGGTTGCCCGTGTCCGTCTGACCAATAGTATTGAAGTCACTGCCTACATCCCGGGTATTGGCCACAATCTTCAGGAGCATAGCGTTGTTCTTATCCGTGGCGGTCGTGTAAAGGACCTGCCGGGCGTTCGTTACCACATCATCCGTGGTTCTCTCGATACCGCCGGCGTTTCCGATCGCGGTCAGTCCCGTTCTAAGTACGGTGCTAAGAAAGCTAAAGCAAAGAAGAAGTAATTTGCCCCTGAAATTATGGTCAAGGAGGGACTTAAATGCCAAGAAAAGGTTCGGTACCTAAGCGTGACGTACTCCCGGATCCGGTGTACCACGACAAGACGGTTACCAAATTTATCAATAAAGTAATGCTTTCCGGTAAGAAGGGCGTTGCCGAGCGCGTTGTTTACAGCGCATTCGACACCATTCGCGCCAAGACCGGTAAGGATCCTCTGGAGGTTTTCCAGGAGGCTCTCAAGAATGTTATGCCGGTTCTCGAGGTTCGCGCTCGCCGCGTCGGCGGTGCAAACTACCAGGTTCCTGTTGAGGTCCGTCCGGACCGCCGTCAGACTCTCGGCATCCGCTGGCTGGTCAATTATGCCCGTCTCCGCAGCGAGAAGACGATGGATGCGCGCCTTTCCGGCGAGCTCATGGATGCTGCAAACAACACCGGAGCTGCTGTAAAGAAGCGTGAGGATACTCACAAGATGGCAGAAGCCAATAAGGCATTTGCTCATTATCGCTGGTAATTTTTAGATATAGAGAAGGAGCGAAGAAAGTGGCCAGAGAGTTTTCACTTGAAAAAACTCGTAATATCGGTATCATGGCTCACATCGATGCCGGTAAGACGACCACCACTGAGCGTATCCTCTTCTACACCGGTAAGACCCACAAGATCGGTGAGGTTCATGAAGGTGCTGCTACCATGGACTGGATGGTTCAGGAGCAGGAGCGTGGTATCACCATTACCTCCGCTGCTACTACCTGCCACTGGAAGGGCCATCGTATCAACATCATCGACACACCGGGCCACGTGGACTTCACTGTAGAAGTTGAGCGCTCCCTGCGCGTACTCGACGGTTCTGTTGCAGTACTGACTGCACGCGGCGGCGTTGAGCCCCAGACTGAAACCGTTTGGCGCCAGGCTGAGAAGTACAGCGTTCCCCGTATGGCATATGTCAACAAGATGGATGCTACCGGCGCTGACTTCTTCAATGTTGTAAAGATGATGCGCGAGCGTCTTCATGCTAACCCGGTTCCCATCCAGATTCCTATCGGCGCTGAGGATACCTTCGTTGGTATCGTCGACCTGATCAAGATGGATGCTATCATCTATGAAGATGATCTCGGAAAGGTCAGTGAAGAGGTTGCTATTCCTGAGGAGCTCCAGGAGCTGGCTGAGGAATGGCATGAGAAGATGCTCGAAGCTGTCGCCGAGTTCGACGACGCTTTGATGGAGAAATACCTCGGCGGTGAGGAAATCACCGAGGCTGAGATCAAGCAGGCAATCCGCAAGGCTACTATCGCCTGCCAGATGTGCCCGGTCACCTGCGGTTCTTCCTACCGCAACAAGGGCGTACAGCCGATGCTGGATGCAGTTATCGACTACATGCCGGCTCCGACCGATATCGCAGCTATCAAGGGTGTTAATCCCGAAACTGGCGAAGAAGACCATCGTCCTTCCAGCGACGAGGAGCCGTTCTCCGCTCTCGCATTCAAGATTATGGCTGACCCCTATGTTGGTAAGCTCGCATTCTTCCGCGTATACTCCGGTTCCCTGGAAGCAGGCTCCTATGTATATAACGCCACCAAGAAGCGCAAAGAGCGTATCGGCCGTATTCTCCAGATGCACGCTAACAACCGTCAGGAAATCGATAAGGTTTATGCCGGTGATATCGCTGCAGCTGTCGGCTTGAAGGATACCACCACCGGTGATACCCTCTGCCTTGAAGATAAGCCTATCATCCTTGAGTCCATGGTATTCCCGGATCCGGTTATTTCCGTAGCCGTTGAGCCGAAGACTACCGATGACCAGGAAAAGATGGGTGTAGCTCTCCAGCGTCTTGCTGAAGAAGATCCGACTTTCCGTGTCCACACCGATGCGGAAACCGGTCAGACCATCATCAGCGGTATGGGTGAGCTTCATCTCCAGATTATTGTTGACCGTATGCTCCGCGAGTTCAAGGTTGACTGCGTAGTCGGTAACCCGCAGGTTGCATACCGCGAGACCATTCGCAAGACTGTCGAGGCCGAAGGCAAGTTCGTCCGCCAGTCCGGTGGTCACGGTCAGTACGGTCACTGCTGGCTCAAGCTCGAGCCGCAGGAGCCGGGCGCAGGCTTCTCCTTCGAGAATAAGGTCGTCGGCGGCGCAATTCCTAAGGAGTTCATCAACCCGATTGAAGCCGGCGTTAAGCAGGCAATGGAGACCGGTGTTGTTGCCGGTTATCCGGTAGTCGATGTCAAGGTTACCGTTTACGACGGTTCCTTCCACGAAGTCGATTCCTCCGAAGCAGCATTCAAGATTGCCGGTTCCATGGCATTCAAGGAAGGCGCTAAGAAGGCAGGCGCAGTTCTCCTCGAGCCTTATGTAAAGGTTGAGGTCACTGTACCGGAAGAGTACATGGGCGATGTAATCGGCGATATCAACAGCCGCCGTGGTCGTATCGAGAGCATGGAGCCGCGCAACGGCGTTCAGGTTATCAACGGCTTCGTTCCTCTGGCTGAGATGTTCGGTTACTCCACCGACCTGCGTTCCAAGACTCAGGGCCGCGGCAACTACTCCATGGAAGTCGCCTACTACGACGAAGTTCCGAAGAACGTTGCTGAGGAAATCGTTTCCAAGAGGGGCTAATAACCTCATTCATATAAAGTAAAGTAAACAGTATTAAGGAGGAAAATCCAAATGGCTAAACAGAAGTTTGAGCGTAACAAGCCGCATGTTAACATTGGCACCATCGGCCACGTTGACCACGGCAAAACCACCCTTACCGCCGCTATCACCAAGGTTCTCGCTGAAAAGGGCGGCGCTGATTTCATGGATTACAACATGATCGATAAGGCTCCGGAAGAGCGTGAGCGCGGCATTACCATCAACACCGCACACGTTGAGTATGAGACTGAGGCTCGTCACTATGCACACGTTGACTGCCCGGGCCATGCTGACTATGTAAAGAACATGATCACGGGTGCTGCTCAAATGGACGGCGCAATTCTCGTTGTTGCTGCTACCGACGGTCCGATGCCCCAGACCAGAGAACACATTCTTCTCGCTCGTCAGGTTGGCGTTCCCTATATCGTAGTATTCATGAACAAATGTGACCAACTC
>JAFNYY010000036.1 GCA_017383125.1 Schwartzia sp. (in: firmicutes) | reverse complement strand
CCGGCTATGGCTTATCTGGATGTAGTAGCCAAGGTCAAGGAAATCACCGACTGCCCCATCGCCTGCTACAATGTCAGCGGCGAGTATTCCATGATAAAGGCTGCTGCTGCCAACGGCTGGATTGATGAAAAGCGCATCACTTTGGAGACTCTCACCTCTATGAAGCGTGCCGGCAGTGATATCATCATCACCTATCATGCCATGGAAGCTGCCAAGTGGCTGGCTGAGGGCTGAGATAACAGTTTTCACCCCTCCGGCCTCTAAAGGATACGGTCATAAGGCCGATTATATGACACCTCATCCGTCTCGCTTCGCGAGCCACCTTCCCCAGAGGGGAAGGTCATGAGTCTGATTATATGTTGCCTCATCCGTCTCGCTTCGCGAGCCACCTTCCCCAGAGGGGAAGGTTTCCTAAATGCAGATCAGACTGCCCTATTGCCCGTAAGAAAACCGTTAATCAACACCGGTACTTAGCGACTGACGAGCTGGCCAGCGAAGTCAGAGCTTAGTACCGCTGTGTTGATTACCGCGCGAAAGCAGGTTTTCGTCAGGTAATAAGGCAGTCTTCAGTCAAATTAAACTTTTTGGGAGACATATTATGCTTAATCTCGAAAAATCCGCTGCTGCCTTTGCTGAAGCCAAGAGTCTCATGCCCGGCGGCGTCAACAGCCCAGTCCGCTCCTATCGTTCCATGGGCTCCACCCCACCCTTCATCGCCAAAGCGAAGGGCTCCAAAATCTACGATATCGACGGCAACGAGTATATCGACTATGTCCTCAGCTGGGGCCCCATGGTAGTCGGTCACGCTCATGATGAAGTCGTCGCCGCCATCAACGAAGCTGCTGCTCTCGGCACCAGCTACGGCGCTCCCACGCTCCGTGAGTCCGAGCTTGCCAAGCTCGTCATGTCCGTATATCCCTCTATCCAGCGCATCCGCATGGTCAACAGCGGAACCGAAGCAACAATGAGTGCTCTCCGTCTCGCCCGGGGCTATACAAAGCGCGACAAGATTATTAAATTCGTAGGCTGCTATCACGGCCACAGCGACAGCCTGCTGGTAAAGGCCGGCTCCGGACTCGCTACCTTCGGCGTTCCCGACAGCCCGGGCGTCACTGCCGGCATCGCCAATGACACCATTACCGTTCCTTACAATGACCCCGAAGCTCTCACCGCCGTCATGAAGGAGCACGGCAGCGAAGTAGCCGCCATCATCGTGGAGCCGGTAGCCGGCAACATGGGCTGCATCCTGCCGAAGCAGGGCTATCTCAGTTTCCTGCGAAATATCACCACCGAATACGGTGCTCTCCTTATTTTCGACGAAGTAATGTGCGGTTTCCGCGCAAGCCTCGGCGGTGCACAGGCTGCCTACGGCATCACCCCGGACCTCACCTGCCTTGGCAAAATCATCGGCGGCGGCCTCCCGGTAGCAGCTTACGGTGGCAAGGCGGAAATCATGGACTGCGTAAGTCCTGCCGGCCCCGTCTATCAGGCCGGCACCCTTTCCGGCAACCCGCTGGCTATGGCTGCCGGCATTGCTACCCTGAAGCTTCTCACCGCTGAGCCGGAGCCGGGACAGCCGGACACCAACCGCATCCTCACCCTCAAGGTCAAGGAAATCCTTGCCGCTGTGGATGCGGCTGCTAAGAAGTACGGCGTAGCTGTCCGGCTCCATCAGGCAGGCTCCATGTTCGGCATCTTCTTCAGCGAGAAGGATGTAGAGAACTACGAGGATGCCGAAGCCTGCGACCAGGAAGCATTCAAGGTATGGTTCCACTCCATGCTGGAGCAGGGAATCTATCTCGCCCCCAGCCAGTTCGAGACCATCTTCATGTCCATGGCTCACAGCGACGAAGATATCGCCAAGACCATCGCCGCTGTCGATGTGTCAATGAAGGCTGTCGCCGACTCAAAAAAATAAAAGGAGATGGCAAAGCCATCTCCACCTTAATGTGAAACCAGCTGCAATCCCGCCCACAAGAAAACCGTTAATCAACATCGGTACTTAGCGAATGACAAGTAAGCATACGAAGTCAGAGCTTAGTACCGTTATGTTGATTACCGTGCGAAAGCATGTTTTCGTTGGGCAGGATTGCAGCTATTAGTCAAAGGATTTAGGAGGACAACCATGAACAACTTTACCTTCTACACTCCCACCGAAATCGT
The DNA here is from genome assembly GCA_017383125.1 of Schwartzia sp. (in: firmicutes). GTDB lineage: Bacteria > Bacillota > Negativicutes > Selenomonadales > Selenomonadaceae > RGIG250. The sequence goes on along the minus strand of JAFNYY010000036.1, from coordinate 6,316 downwards.
CTTCGGCAAGGACACCGAAACAAAGGTAGCCGACCTCACCAAAAAGCACGGCGGCAATCGGGTACTCATCGTCTACGGCGGTGGCTCTGTGAAAAACAGCGGTCTGCTTGACCGGGTTGAAGAAACCCTCAAGGCTGCAGACATCCCCTTTGCCGAATTCGGCGGTGTTCAGCCCAACCCCCGTCTCTCCCACGCCCGTGAAGGCGTAAAGGCAGCCGCCAAATTTGGTGCCGACCTCATTCTGGCTGTAGGCGGCGGCTCCGTCATCGACACCTCCAAGGCAATCGCGCACGGTGCAGCCGACCTCTCCACCGACATCTGGGAATACTGGTCCGGTAGCAAAACAGTAACCCAGTCCATCCCGGTAGGTGTCATCCTCACCATCAGTGCCGCCGGCAGCGAAACCAGCAACAGCGCCGTCCTCACCAACGAGGAAACCGGCAAGAAATGCGGTATCAATACCGACTTCAACCGTCCGGCTTTTGCCATCATGAATCCGGAGCTGACCTACACCCTTCCCCGCCGACAGTTGGCCGCCGGCATCGCCGACATCATGATGCATACCCTCGACCGCTACATCACTCACGAGGAAGGCAACGAATTAACCGACCGGGTGGCAGAAGCTCTTCTGAAGGACTTGATTCGCTTCGCTAAGCTGGCCATGACCAATCATCGCGACTATCAGGCCATGAGCGAAATCATGTGGTGCGGCTCCGTCAGCCACAACGGCTTCACCTCTCTCGGCCGCACGATGGACTTCGGCGTTCACAAGCTGGGTCACGAGCTTTCCGGCTTCTACGACTGCGTTCATGGTGAGACCCTCACTACCATGTGGCCGGCTTGGGCCCGCTATGTGATGATGGATAAGCCGGAGCGCTTCGCTCAGTACGCAGAGAATGTCTGGGGCGTATCGGTAGGCACTCCCATCGAGAGAGCTCGTGCCGGCATCCGCGAGACTGAGGAATTCTGGCACAGCCTCGGTCTTCCCCTCTCCTTCACCGAGCTGGGCATCGGCATAAAGGACGATGCGGAAATCGAGAAGCTGGCTGACAGCCTCTCGGCCAACGGCACAAAAAAAGTGGCCGTCTTCCGTCCCCTGGGCAAGGAGGAGGCCATCGCCATCTACAAGCTGGCAAACCACTAACACTAAAAGAGGCTGTGAAAAAGTCTGACGAAAATCCGCTCTCGCTCGGTTATCTACGCAACGGTGCTAAGCTCCTGCTTCATATGCTTATTCGCAGGTCGCTAAGCACCGGCGTAGATAAACGGTTTTCTTACAGTTCTTTTTCGCAGCCGTTTTTAACAAGGTAGGGACTGCAAAAATGATTTTCTCATTTCTGCAGTCCCTTTTGATTGACTAAATAATTGTCAATGTATCGGCGGTTACCCGACAGGGCAGCCGCCATATTTTTACGCCGGCAGCCTCCGCCTCCTGCAATGCGGTACCAAACTCCGGATGAGTCTGCACATTTGGATAAACCTCCCGTATTCCGTTCATCTGTATGACGAAAGCAATGACCGCGGTATATCCATTAGCCACCGCTGCCGTAAGCTCACGGAGGTGTTTTACCCCTCGCTCCGTTGGAGCATCCGGGAAGTAACCCACACCGCCAATCTCCAGCGTGCAGCCCTTTACCTCCAGCAGTATCTTCTCATTTCCCCTTTCCAGATAAAAATCTATCCGGGACTGTCCGTATTTATGCTCCGGCTTTATCAGGTCGTACTCCTGTCCGGTCAGCCACTCCTTTACCACCTGATTCGGTGCCTGACTGTCGATGTTTATCCAGCCGATGTTCGGCTTGTTCACCGCCACCAGATCATACTGAGTCTTGCGGGCGGGATTACTGCTCTTTACCAGAGCCACCTCCCGGCCCGGCAGCAGCAGCTCCTTACAGCGTCCGGTATTCTTCACATGAACCGTCTCTGTTCGCCCTTCTATCTCCACTTGGGCTATGAATCGGTTTGGCCGTGCCGAAAAAGCACCGATTGTGCAGTTATCGTATCTCATTTGTCTCTCTTTCATCTCACTGATTATCTTTACAAATTGCCATCACTATATCACAGTGCGCGCTCTTTTTCAAAGACTCACAGACCACATCGCCCCACCTGATTTTTCTTCATTGTTGACTTGCGGTAAAGATGTTATAATCAAGCTTACACATTTTTACTTTTATTAGATTCTGCTTCAACAAAGGTTGTTTTTAATGACTACTAAACATAAAGGTATGGCTCTCGCGGCATCCGGAGCCGCCTTTTGGGGCTGTTCCGGTGTAGCGGCTCAGTTCTTACTGCAATCCCGCGGCTTCACCCCCGAGTGGCTAACCTCAGTAAGAATGCTGCTGGCCGGACTTCTTCTTCTGGCCTTCTGCCGTTTCCGGGGAGAGAGTCTCACCGCTGTCTGGCACGACCCTCTAGACAAGAAGGAAATCATTATTTTCTCACTTTTCGGCATGCTACTGACTCAGTACAGCTACTACGCCTGCATCCATGTCAGCAATGCGCCAACTGCTACCACACTCGGCTATCTTATGCCGGTGTTCATCGTCGTCTATGTAGGGCTCCGCGACTGGCAGCTTCCCACCACACGGGAACTGTTCTGCGTCTTTCTGGCGGTGGTTGGCTCTGCCGTCCTCGTGACGAGAGGAGACTTCGGCACTCTAGCCATCACTCCTCTGGCCCTCGGCTTCGGTCTCACCACCGGTGCCGCCCAGGCAGTCTACACCCTGCAGCCCCGCCGACTGCTCACCCTTTACTCCCCGGAAATGGTGGTAGGCTGGGGCGTACTGCTTGGCGGACTGTTCTTCACACCAATCGCCAAGCCGTGGCACTTCAGCGGCATCATGGACACTGCCGCCACCCTGTCATTTGCCTACATCGTAGTAGGCGGCACTGTCTTCGCATTCGTCCTTTACATGGCCAGTCTTAGGCTCGTAGGTCCTTCAGACGCAGCCATGACCAGCTGCCTTGAGCCGGCCGCCTCCGTCGTCATCTCCGGTTTAATACTTGATGTCACCTTCGGCCCCGCCGAACTGCTGGGTATGGTGATGATTCTCACCGCTATTTATATTTTGGCAAAGCGAAAAGACTAGCCTCAACTCCCATGACAGAAATTAAAAGCAAAAGGCTCTCCCTGTGTTTCAATACAGAGAGAGCCTTTTATATTTCATTTCATACAAAATCTATACCCTGTACCGCGCAATGCTTCAATATACCGCGAACGCTCAGAATTGCTCTCTATCTTGTCACGAATCCGATAAATATGAACGGCAACGGTTGCTTTATCTCCAAATTCATCCAAACCCCAGATTTTTTCGTAAAGAACTTCACGGCTAAAAACCACCCCGGGATGCTGCATGCAGAAAAACTGTGTGCTCAGCCATCGGCTCAGAGCGGAGCTGCCTCCAATCCTTTTTCAGGCGATGCAGCAGTACAAATGACCACAGGCAAAAGCCGAGCAGAAATATAACGATATATAGGAGTGTAAGTTAATCAGAAAATTAAGCGAACATAAACAAAACATAAACAAATAATTCCCTTTAGCAGCCCAAAAATGCTATAATTCCCTTAACAATGGAGGTGCCTCTATGCTGAAAAATATTCTTCACTATATATGCGTCGTTATCGGCTGCCTCATTGCCGCCGGCTCCATCAATGTTTTCCTTGTCCAGCACCACCTGCTGTCCGGCGGTCTGGCCGGCATCGGTATCATCAGCTATTATCTTTTCGGTCTCCCAGCCGGTACTGTCACCCTTGCCCTCAATGTCCCCCTTCTGATTGCTGCCTGGCGGATGCTGGGAAAGAAATATGTTGCCGAGGTGCTGTTCGCTACGGTAATGTTCTCCGTCTGCCTGGATGCCACAGAATTTCTGAACCACCATTATGTTACCGATGACATCCTTCTGGCCGCAATCTACGGCGGCGTATTCAACGGTATCGGCTTCGGTATCCTCTTCCGGATAGGTGCCAACAGTGGCGGCATGGACATCGCTGCCGCTATTGTAAAAAAATATTATTCCTTCAACATGGGCGAGGTCGTCTTCGGGATCAACTGCTGCATCATGATTCTGGCCGCCTTCCTTTTCGGACCGGCCCCCGCCATGTACACCCTTATCTCCATGTTCATTGCCGGTCGGGTATCGGATATGCTGGCCGCCGGCTTCAATCACCGCAAAGCGGTCATCATCATATCCCAGTATCCGGAGCAGATCGCCGACGGAATCATTCACCGACTTGAGCGCGGTGCCACCTTTCTAAACGGCGCCGGCGCCTTTTACCGAGATGACAAAAAGGTGGTTTTCTCCGTCGTCCGTATGACAGAAATCGCCCGACTGAAGAATCTAATATACGATGTTGACCCTACCGCCTTCATGATATTTATAGATGCCAACGAAGTAATGGGACGAGGCTTCACCCTTTCCCGTCAGATAGTTACGGATGCCAGAGCCGCCGGTGACAGCCGTCTGATTGGCTCCCGCTTCGATGACGGCCAATAACGTGAACCGCTGCTGCATAAATCCACGCTAATTTTTTACGCTGTTAACCGGCTGCCCTTGTCAAGCAGCCATCATCCCTTTATAATGGGATGCAGTGATGCGTATATCGATTCCGGACGACGGATAATGCCGCATCAATGCTGTGAACTGATATAGGAAAAGAGTGATCATATGTATACTCCAAAGCTACATGTTGCCCTTGCTGCACTGCCGGACAGTATAGCGGAGCTGCTGCGATCCCTTGTACCGGAAGGGACAACGCTTTCGTCTCTGCCGACACTTCAAGCTGAACAGGACCTTCCTTATGACATCATCCTCATAGGAGACAACGCCGGTCTGACGCCCGCAGAAATTCATCAGCAGGCGCCTCAGTCTGTCATATACCTGATTACCTCCCATGAGCAAAAGCTCAGTCCTGATATGCTTGATGAGCTGCATGAGGTCTGGCCCTCCGACATGAGCGAAGCTCTCCTGAACCATCGGCTCCGCCGTATGCTGGAGGATTTTAAAACCCGCAAAGACAGCTATTACTATCGCAGTACCTTGGACACCATGATAAACTCCGTACCTGACCTGATTTGGGTTAAGGATTTGAAAGGCGCCCATTTAAAGGTCAACAACGCCTTCTGTGACTTCGTCGGCAAACCGAAAGCCGATGTGGAGGGGCGGGGGCATTATTACATCTGGGGACTCACCGAGGAAATGTACCGCAACGGCGAGTTCGTCTGTCTGGAAACGGAGGAGGAGGTACTGCGCCGGGGAACCATCTGTCACTTCGACGAGCGGGTAGAAAATTCCGACGGAATACGCAATCTTTCCACCTTCAAAGCTCCGGTTCGGGATGAGGACGGTACAATGATAGGCACCATCGGCGTTGCCCACGATGTCACCAACGAGGTCAACCAAAAACGGCGCATTGATGACCTTGCATTCTCAGACGCTCTCACCGGTCTGTACAATCGGTACGCCTTCTACACCATGATGGCCCGCCGACGCGGCACACTCCGTGTCACCGTTATTACCTTCGACATTGACAACTTCCGGCTTGTAAACGAATGCTTCGGGCACCAGTCTGGCGACGAGGCGCTGCTTCTCTTTTCCCGATTCCTGCGCGAGACCTTTCCGGACAATATCTGTGTCCGCATGAACGGCGATATTTTCGCCGTTGCCCTTCTCGGTGAAATCGAGCGGGAGGAGATAACCGCTAAGCTTGACAGCCTGTTCTCCCGTATAAAGAAAGAATTCTCCGCCGAACGCTCCCTCAACATCCTGTCTGTCAGTGCCGGTATCGCTGATACTCCAAATCCCTCTCAGTCAGTAGACGATGTAATCCGCCGCTGCGGCTACGCTGTCGCCCACCTGAAACGGCGCAACGGATTCACAATCGCCCTTGACCCAACGAGGCCGCCCAGTCCGCTGCTTCTCGACTTGCTCCGGACGAAAGCCGACTCGGCTTATTGCTTTTACGACGATTTACAAAAATAGATAATGATTCCTAAAAGGCTATGAAAAATGCATCATTCTTCATAGCCTTTTCCTTAATGTAAAAATCAGTGAATATGGTCTGTAATCCATCATTAAGGATGAGACGGCTTCACCGTCTCTTTTTTATTTCCCCAAAACAAAAATCCCAGCTACCGCACAGGCGATAACTGGGATTGAATAAGCTTTATTATATTGCTTTCTGATTACTGGACATTCATAGAGAGGTCAACAATCTTGTTGGCAAGCTTTGCCTTCTGAAGGATTTCCTCAGTAACAGTAGCACCCATCTCGGCGATGACAAAACCGCTGGCGGTGGTAACCGGACGAACTACCTTCTT
>JAFNYY010000035.1 GCA_017383125.1 Schwartzia sp. (in: firmicutes) | reverse complement strand
CTCTGTTCATTCATGTGAGTACCTGTGCTTTTGCCGTGAATTAGACTTCTTCATATAGACTTACTCGCGAATATAATCTGACGAAAACGCGCTCTCGCTCGGTAATCAACATAGCGACACTAAGCTCCTGCGTCGTATGCTTACCGGCAGATCGCTAAGTACCGACGCTGGTAAACGATTTTCTTACAGAATATATTCGCGAGGATTTACATTAAGGTGGTTGTGGTAAAGCCTCCCCTGGAGGGGAGGCATCTATACTGATTAGCTGTTACCTCAGTCTGCTTCGCAGACAGTTCCCCTGTAGGGGAGCCTATGAGTCGGATTGTATGTCATACCTCATCCGGGTCGTTGCCCTGAATGAGCCATGCCTTTTCCGGATGGAAGGTGATATTGACCTGTCCGTCGAGGAGGTGACGGCCCGGGTCGAAAGCATCAACAATCCACTCTTTGTCGCTGCTGTCGGCGAGGAAATAGCGTACCTTCTCACCGAGGAACATTTTGCTCTTTATGACTGCAGGGATTGATACCTCGCCGGTCTGGGGAGCTTCCTTGGTGACGCGGAGGCTTTCCGGACGGACGGAGAGCCGGTATCTGCCGGCTGACTCGTCGATGGCGATATCGGAGGCAAGGGGAATGAGGGTGTCCATATAGCGGACGGCATTGCCAGCCGGTGTGACCTCCAGAAGATTGGTGGTGCCGATGAAGTCAGCGACGAAAGCGGTCTTCGGCTGGAAGTAGATTTCCTGCGGATTGCCTATCTGATGGATGAAGCCGCCCCGCATGACAACGATCATGTCGGACATGGAGAGGGCCTCAGACTGGTCGTGAGTTACATAGATTGCGGTGAGCTGCATCTTCTGCTGGATTTCGCGCAGCTCCACTCTGACGGTCTCACGGAGCTTGGCGTCAAGGTTTGACAGTGGCTCGTCCAGGAGCAGGACATCCGGCTGCATTACCAGGGCGCGGGCGACAGCGACACGCTGCTGCTGACCGCCGGAAAGCTGATTGGGATAGCGGGTCTCCATGCCGATAAGCTGCATCAGCTCCAGAGCCTGCTGTACACGCTGCTGCACCTCGGCCTCAGCAGTCTTCTTGACCCGAAGACCGTAGGAGACATTTTCAAAAACCGTCATGGTGGGGAACAGGGCGTATTCCTGAAAAACCATTGCGGTGTTCCTGTCGTAGGGGGGAACCTTCTCGATGTTTCGGCCGTTCAGGAGAATCTGACCCTCATCCGGCTCATAGAAGCCTGCTACCATGCGGAGCAGGGTGGTTTTGCCGCAGCCGGAGGGGCCCAGGAAGGTAACGAAGTCGCCCTTCCTTATATCGAGATTTACATCGTGGATGACATGATTGCTGCCGAAATATTTGTTGATGCCGGTCAGCTTCAAAACGGATTCTGCCATATCTAAAAACTCCTTTTACAGATTGAAAATGTTTATCTGATCCTTGAGGACGAGCTTGACTACGCCGAAGGTGATAAAGATGGTCATCATCATGCCCACAGCGGTAGCACTGGCGGTAGCCAGGAAGCCGTGGTCGGAGAGGGCCATGATATTGACCGAAGCCAGATTCCACTCCGGGGACACCAGGAAGATTACGGTGGACAGAGTGTTCATTGACTTCATGAAGGAGTAGACGAAGCTGACGGACAGGGAGTTCTTCAGCATGGGGAGCACGACACCGGTGAAGGTGCGGAAGCTGTTGGCGCCGAGATTGGTCGAGGCCTGCTCCAGGGATTTGTCAATCTGGGAGAGGCCGGCAACAGCCTGACGATAGCCTACCGGCAGCTGACGGAGAGTCATACCGAGGACGACGATCCAGAGGGTACCGGTCATAGCCAGCGGGCCGTCGTTGAAGGCCATTATGAGAGCAAGACCGATGAAGGTACCCGGCAGGGATACCGGCAGCATAGCCAGGAAATCCATCAGCACTCGTCCCGGGAACTGCTTGCGGATGGTGAGGAAGGCCAGCAGAATACCGAAGATGGTGGTAATGGAGGCGGTGGAGAGGGCGGCAATCCAGCTGTTGGACATGACGGACTGACGCATTACACCTTCGATGAAATGCTCCATGGTGAAGCTGTAGTCATAGCCGAAGGCCTCGGTAAAGGCAAAGAGGCAGATGACGGCGATGATAAGGAGAATGGTGGTAGCCAGCACACTGCAGAAGCCGAAGAAGCAGCACTTGGCGAAGGGACCGACGGTGACTCTGATGAGACCGGCCACCGGTTTGCCAGTGACGGTGACATAGGAATGCTTTTCCAGATAGTAGCGCTGAACGAAGAATACGAGGATAGTAGGAATAACGAGGAATACCGACAGGGTGGCGCCCATGGGCAAATCCCAGAGACCGACTACCTGAGCGTAGGCTTCCGTGGCCAGTACATGATAGTTGCCGCCCACCAGCATCGGGTTGCCGAAGTCGGCGAGGCTGTTGATAGCTACCAGCAGGAAGGCACTGGCGATACCGGGGGTGGCCAGCTTCAGGGTGACGGTGCGGAAAAGGTACCATCCTCTGGCACCGAGATTCTGAGCCGCCAGCTCCAGATTGGGACTTATAGATTTCAAAACACCGGAGATGGTGATGTAGGCGAGAGGGAAGAAGGCGATGGTCTGGACGACCCAGAGACCGAATGCGCCGTAGAGGTCTGTCTTCAGCCCCAGCAGATTCCATGTGACGAAGCCGCGGCGGCCGAACAGCATGATGAAGGCAAGACCGGAAACAACGGAGGGAGCCATAGTGGGCAGCAGAGCGACAATCTGGAAGAAGCGCTTGCCCGGCATATCCGTATAGTTAATGGCGTAGGCATAGATGAAGCCAAAGACGATTGCGGTTGCGGTAGCGATGAGCGAGGAATACATAGTGTGGCCGAAGGCGGAGAGGAACTCAGCGCCGGTAACGGCCCGCTGCCAGTCATCTGCGGTAGGAACCATGAGAATCCTGGCAAAGGGATAGATGATGAAGATACCGAAAAGCAAAAAGACGGTAACGATGCTGCAGAGGAGGGGCGGCTCCCGGAGGAGAAGCTTCAGCTCCCGCTGCCAGCCGGTGCGTTCGTGACCGGTAGTTGATGACATGTGTAAAGCTCCTTACGGTTGAGAATTAAACTACCAGCCAATACCATCTAACGGAAACCCCTTTGCACTTATTTACTCACGCAGCGGTGATAGGCTCCCGCTTCGCATGGCTGCTTGCGGATTACCAGGCTCCGGCGTTCGCAACGGTTTCCTTATAGATGGTATTGTCGCTGGATTTACATCAGGGAAACCCTCTCCTTTAGAGAGGTAAATACCTATAAAATATGCCTCCGCAGAAGCTGCGGAGGCATATCCAATTACAAATTAAAGACCGGAGAACTTCTCGACGAGAGCCTTCTTATCCTTACCAGCCTTGTCAAAGTCATATGCCTTGAACAGCGGGAGATCCTTCAGCGGCTTCATACCTTCCGGAGCAGCAACCTCGGGGTTGCAGGCGATAGCATTGGTGGTCTTGGAGATGATTTCGCCAGCCTTCTTGGTGAGGCAGAAATCAATGAATGCCTTTGCTACTTCTTCGTTGCTCTTGTTGTTGATCTTGGAGATAGGAACTACAGACCAACCGGCGTTGTTGTAGATGGTGGAAACAATCTTCTGACCCTTACGGCCCTGGAGCTGCTGGTCAGCGATGAAGTTCAGGGTGATGAGGTACTCACCGGCAGCGCACTTCTGAGCCGGAGCAAGACCAGAGGAGGTGAACTGAGCGACATTTGCCTTCAGCTTCGGCAGGTAGTCCCAAGCCTTGTCACCCATGGACTGAACGACGCTGGTGAGGAAGGTGGAGCCGGTGCCGGAGCGAGCCGGATCCGGGGTGATGATTTCGCCCTTGAAGGCGGGGTTGGTCAGATCCTCAAGAGAGGTCGGAGCCTTGATTCCCTTCGGCTCGAATTCCTTCTTGAAGCGGGCTTCGTTGTAGCCGATAGCGAGAGTCTCAAGGTAGAGGCCGTGCCAGAAGTTGTCCTTGTCACGGTACTCAGCGGGGATAAGCTTGTCATTCTTGGAAGCATAGGCCATGGTAACGCCGTCGACCTTCATCTTCTGATGAGCGTCGCTGGTGCCGCCGAGCCATACATCAGCCTTCGGAGCGGACTTCTCGGCAGTCATACGAGCAGTAGCCTCACCGGTGGACAGACGGATGAAGCTGACTTCAGCGCCGGTCTCCTTCTTGAACTGGTCAGCCAGAGCCTGTGCGGTATCCTGATGGAAGGATACATACATTACGAGCTTTTTGCCCTTCAGGTCCTGAGTCTGGGCAGCAGCCGGCTTAGCGTCCTGCTTCTTGTCTCCGCCGCCGCCGCAGCCTGCGGTGATGAGGGCCAGAGAAGCAAGAGAAGCTGCTACGAAGGTTTTGAGTTTTTTGGAAAAATTCATCGTTTAGCATCTCCCTTTCTTTATTTGAGAATATCTTACTTTATAGTAGCACAAAAAAGGATTTTTTGCCATATTTTTGTTGGAAAGTTTTGGAAACAACAGTATAGATGCCTCCCCTGAAAGGGGAGCTGGCGGCGAAGCCGACTGAGGTAACAGCTAATCAGTATAGATGGCTCCCCTGAAAGGGGAGCTGGCGGCGAAGCCGACTGAGGTAACCGCTAATCAGTATAGATGGCTCCCCTGAAAGGGGAGCTGGCGGCGAAGCCGACTGAGGTAACAACTAATCAGTATAGATGGCTCCCCTGAAAGGGGAGCTGTCATCGAAGATGACTGAGGGGTTCCACCTACAAACTCGACTATTAACCCTCCCCTGTATGAGCTAGCGTTGTCCGTAATACGCATTTGGCCCATGCTTACGCATATAATGCTTGTCCAGTACATGGCTGTCCATAGCGGCAACAGGATTGAGTGCCAGTGTCAGGCTGGCCATTTTTGCCACTTCTTCCAGCACTACGGCGTGATATACGCTCTTTGCCGGACTGTCACCGAAGGTGAAGGGGCCGTGGTTTTTGACAAGTACCGCCGGGACCGCCAGCGGGTCGATTTTCTGCGCCTCAAAGGTATCGGCAATGACTTTACCGGTATTCAGCTCGTAGGCCTCCTTTACCTCGGTCTCCGTGAGCGCTCTGGTGCAGGGCACATCGCCGTAGAAGTAGTCGGCGTGGGTGGTGCCGAGAGCCGGTATCGGCCGGCCTGCCTGAGCGAAGGCAGCGGCGGTGGTTGAGTGAGTGTGGGTGATGCCGCCGAGGGTGGGGAAGCGGCGGTACAGTTCCAGATGGGTGGGGGTGTCGCTGGAAGGACGATAGCTTCCTTCCACCGTTTTACCTGTGACGAGGTCTACCACTACCATATCCTCCGGCTTCATGGTGTCGTAGTCTACGCCTGACGGCTTGATGACCACCAGACCCTTTTCCCGGTCAATGCCGCTCACATTGCCCCAGGTGTAGATGACGACTCCCCGGGCATTCAGCTCCAGATTTGCTGCGCAGACGGCAGCCTTCAGCTCTTCAAGCATGATGACTCCTAGCAGGTTTTATCGAATAGGGGATGAGGAAAAATAATGATTATTTTTCCTCATCCCCTGCCTTAATGTAAAATGCCGATGAATAATGTCTGTAAGAAAACCGTTAATCAACATCGGTACTTGGCGATTGAAAGTAAGCATACGCAGTCAGAGCCTAGTACCGATATGTTGATTACCGAGCGAGAGCGTGTTTTCGTCAGAGATTATTCACGGCACGACGGTACATATAAAAAAGTAAAATGTTTGCAGCGGATAAAGGGATTTCAGAACTTGCCAAGCAGGTGCGCTATGTATGCAGCGTAGAGAATCAGCAGCGTGACACCCAGCGGGCGGCCGGCACTGGCGGTACGGAATATTCCTGCCCACAGCAGGAGCGCCACGCCGATGGCGATAATGCCGTCCTGTACGAACTCCTCAGCGAACCGCACCGGAACGATGAGGGCGGTGGTGCCGATGACAAAAAGAATGTTGAAGATGTTGCTGCCAACGATGTTGCCTACGGCTATGTCCGCGTCACCCTTCAGAGCAGCAACGGCAGATGTGGCCAGCTCCGGCAGGCTGGTGCCGATGGCTACGATAGTGAGGCCGATGAGTCGGTCGCTCATGCCGAAGAGCTGAGCCAGAGTTTTGGCTCCCTGTACGGCCAGATCGCTGCCGTAGATTATCATGGCAGCACCCACGATGATGAGACCTACACACTTGCCGACGGAGGGAGGCTCACCTTCCTCGTCCGCTGATGCAGCTTCGGTTTCCTCCTCCGGGGTATTGTCTGTGAGGAACTTCAGATATATGAGATAGACGACAAAAAGCCCCCAGAGGATGCCGCCTTCCATGCGGGTGATAATGCCGCCGCTCGTGCCCATAGCCAACAGGACGCCGGAAATGAAAATCATAAAGGGGATTTCATAGCGGATAGTAGACTGCTGAATCTGCAGGCGGGTGATAGCGGCCGTGACACCGAGAATCAGCAGGATATTGCAGATGTTGCTGCCGATGACATTGCCGATGGCAATGCCGGCGGAGCCTTTCAGCGCGCCGGTGATGCTGACAGCGGCCTCCGGCAGACTGGTGCCCATGGCCACGATGGTGAGGCCTACTACCAGCTCCGGGATGCCGAATTTCTTTGCCAGTGCAGCGGCACCGTCTACGAACCAGTCAGCGCCCTTCACAAGAACGGCAAAGCCGATGGCAAGATAGGCAAGCTGAATTAGATATTCTGTCATTTTTTACCTCGGGATTTATATTGGAATGAAAAATCTGACACTTCATTTTACCCCATGTGGTCGACAAAAACAATAAAGCTTGGAAAAGAAACGGCGTAAAATTGCGTCATAAATGCCGGACAGAGATGGTAAAACAGACCATCATTCCTTAATGTTCACGGACGGATTTTATTATCTATATTTACGAATAATTATATACATCCCACTTCTTCAGCTTGGACAGCTCCCTCACGGACATTTCGATGTCTGCCATGAGCTTGTCCTTCTCTGCCGGAAGCGTTGCCTTCAGGGGGACATAGTTGGACACATGATTGCTGCGGAAGATGCACTCGCTGTCAGCGGGCAGATCCAGGCGGCAGATTATCTCCCCCAGCTCCCGCATAAGTCCGGCAGGCGGCATAGGCGTGAACTCACCCCGTTCGAATTCTTCTTTAAGCTCGCTGCCCCTGTAGAGCATCAGGCAGATGGCTCCCAGCATGGTTGGCTTGATGGCATTGATTGCTTTTGCTGTCTCGATGGCGTGGCGCTCGGTGCCTTCCGCACCGGCCAGGCCGAGAATTATCATCATGGAGAGCTTCATGCCGGCGGCTCGTACCCGCTGACCGGCCTCGATGGACTGAGGTCCGTCCACACCCTTGTTCACATGAGCGAGGGTCACGCTGTCACCGGACTCCATGCCGTAGTAGAGGAGCTTCAGGCCGGCCTCATTCAGCTGCTTCAGCTCGTCAACGGATTTCCGCAGGATGTCCTTGGGGGCGGCGTAGCTGGAGACACGCTCCAGATTCGGGAAGGTTTCTCTCAGCTTGCGGAGGATTTTCAGCAGCTTCTCAGTGGAGAGGACGAGAGCGTCACCGTCGGCAAGGAAAACTCGGCGGACATGGCGTCCGCCATATTTTTTTGCCAGCGCTATCTGCCGGTCGATTTCCTCATCGGTGACAAGCTGGAAGGGTACGCCGCGATACATATTGCAGTAGGTGCACTTATTGTGAGCACATCCCCGGGTGACCCGCAGCAGGAAGCTGTTGGCTTCGGAGGGCGGGCGGAACAGGGGAGTGTCGGATTCGTCAAAAAACAGGGAAAACATCATACAAATCATTCCTTTCTCAAATTCTGTTTGAAACTACTTTTGTCATAATACTTATTTATAATAAATACCTGCGACTATATAAAATGTATATCATAGGAAGGGGAGGGTTGTCAAGGGGTTTTGAGGTAAGGCTCCCCTGAAAGGGGAGCTGTCATCGAAAATGACTGAGGTAACAACTAATCAGTATAGATGGCTCCCCTGGAAGGGGAGCTGGCGGCGAAGCCGACTGAGGTAACAACTAATCGGTATAGATGGCTCCCCTGAAAGGGGAGCTGGCGGCGAAGCCGACTGAGGTAACAACTAATCAGTATAGATGGCTCCCCTGAAAGGGGAGCTGGCGGCGAAGCCGACTGAGGGGTTCTATCAATTAAATTTGTCTTATTAACCCCTCCGACCTCGCTACGCTCAGCCACCTCCCCTTTCAGGGGAGGCTTTGAGACCGATTAGATGTCACCTCCGACCTCGCTTCGCTCAGCACCTCCCCTTTCAGGGGAGGCTCGCACCGACCACACCAAATAAGTCCGCCCTGCACGCAGGGAGGACTACGCAACGACCAAAGGCTTTTCTGAAGGGGGCGATTACAATCGCCTCGAGATTTGCCCTGTACCTTGTCTGCGGGCGGATTATCCAATCCGCCCCTACGAATTGTGCGGAGGCCTTGGCTTTGGCAATATAAAAGAGGCTGCTGCATACGCAACAGCCTCGATTTACTTGTCTGAGTCAGATTAGGCAGCATTGCGGGCAGCGCGCTCCTGCTCCTTACGGGCAGCCTTCTCAGCACGCTCCTGATCCTTGCGGGCAGCAGCCTCGGCGCGCTCCTCAGTCTTCCGACGCTTCTTATCAGCCTTGGCCTGAGCCTTTTGCTGAGCCTTGAGGGCCTCTGCTTCCTGGGCAGCCTGCTCCTTGGCGGCAGCAGCCTGACGCTTCTCTTCACGAGCCAGAGCCTTCTTCTTGTCTTCCTCGCTCTTCTTCTCGTACTCGGCACGCTTTACGGGGTCAGCCAGGAGAGCATCCAGCTTAGCCTTCTTCTCGGCTTCGATAGCCTTGCGGCGCTTCTGGTTCTCGATGGCACGGTCAAACTTCTTGAAGAACTGCTCAGAGAGAGCCTTGTAGGTCATGTAGCTGTCCTCGGCATTCTTGTCAGCAGTGAGCTGATAGCGATAGAGGAGAGCATCGGTCTTAACCTGGTATACATCGAAGAATACGGTCTTGCGGTTGTTGTTGGCAATGGTGGGAACAACATAGGCGTCTACATACTTGGGTACGCAAAGACGAAATACCTTCATTGCCTGACGATGATTGAGGGGACGGATGTCAACATCGGTATCGCGCTTGATGTTGGAAGCGATATCGCCGTAGCTGATGACATAGACCTTGGTGAGGGCAGAGGCATCATAGACTGCCTGAGTAACATCAGCCAGGGAAGGGCCGTCCTTCATCTGATTGTAGAGAGGCTCAGCCATAGCCATGCGGCGGATGCCGGTAATGTCGGCACCATCAGCTAGAGCTTCCTGCTCGTTGGCGGCAAAAGCAGTGGCGGAAAGCATCATAATTGCCAAAGCTGTCAAAAGGGTGAACAGTTTTTTCATGAAAATTCTCCTTACTTAATAAGACCATGGGCACGAAGTGCCTTCTCAATCTGAGCCTTGTGTGCTTCATCAGGCTCGGTGAGGGGCAGACGAAGGGGGCCTGCATTGTAGCCAAGCATCCGCATTGCTACCTTGACAGGAATCGGATTGACTTCGCAGAAGAGAGCCTCTATCAGGTCAATGAGGTCTACCTGCAGCTCGCCGGCTTTCTTTGCCTTTCCGTCGAAGAAAAGCTGGCAGATGTCGTGGGTCTGCTTGGGAGCCACATTGCTCAGGACGGAGATTACGCCCTGGCCACCCAGAGAGAGGATGGGGACAATCTGGTCATCATTGCCGGAGTAGATGGCAAGCTTGTCGCCTACAGCCTTCTTCAGACGGGCAATGAAGGACAGGTCGCCGTTGGCTTCCTTGACGGCTACGATGTTTTTGTGCTCGGCCAGCTTCAAATAGGTAGGAATCTGGATAGCGCAGCCGGTGCGGCTGGGCACATCGTAGAGCACGATGGGGATGTTTACTGCATTGGCAATGGCGGTGTAGTGAGCTACGAGGCCAGCCTGAGAGCATTTGTTGTAGTAGGGAGTGACTAGGAGCAGAGCGTCTGCACCGACGGACTCAGCATACTTGGATAACTCGATGGCATAGGCTGTTTCATTGGAGCCGGTGCCGGCGATTACCGGTACTCGTTTGGCTACTTTATCAACAGCATATTTTATGGCAGCGCGATGCTCTTCGTCGGTCATGGTAGATGACTCGCCGGTGGTGCCGGTGATGACGATTGCATCTGTAGAATTGGCAATCTGATCCTCGATGATGCGGCCGAGCTCGTCAAAGTTTACGCCGTCCTCAGTGAACGGAGTAATGATAGCTACGGCAGCTCCTCGGAAAATAGGGTTATTCACACGAAAGCCTCCTTTAAATTTTGGGGAGCGGCTGGAAATGAGTACATCTTCCCCATCTTCGACATTTTATAAGAATAACGGCTATCTGTCAACACAAATGGAATTTGAATTGTGGATATATTTACTTGTCTGTGGGGAGATTGTTTCCGGCGTAATTGCCTGCCGGAAGCTCGTTTTAGCTCTTTTATTCACAAATGGGAATCACGGCTATAAAAAATGGGCTGTGAAAAACGAATGCTCATTTTTCACAGTCCATTTTTATTCATATACTTATTCAGCCAGTTTTTTGATTGTCTCAACCAGACAGGGGATGGTGTACTTCTCGGCCATGGCGTCAACCTTTATGCCGTGCTTCTTACAGGCTTCTGCGGTGACAGGGCCGATAGCGGCGATCTTTGCGGTTTCCAGCAGCCTGGCATCACCGATGATGCTTACCAGATTTTCTACGGTGCTGGTGCTGGTGAAGGTGACGAAATCAATCCTGCCTTCCTTCAGGGCAATGATTGCCGGCTGAGCATCACCGGTGGCGGTGACGGTCTTGTAGGCCGGAGCTACGGTTACCTTGCAGCCCATTTCCGTGAGCTTCTCCGGGAGAATTTCACGGGCAACCTGAGCGCGGGGGATGAGAATCTTCGTGCCGGGTTTCAGGTCGCTGAGAGACTCGATGATACCCTCAGCCCGGAATTCCCTGGGCATAGTGTCAGTCAGGAGACCGTAGTCTGCGAGACGGTCAGCAGTAGCACTGCCGATAGCGCAGAGCTTGGCATTAGCCAGCTTGCGGGCATCTTTGCCGGCAGCCTTCAGACGGTCGAAGAATCTGTCAACGCCGTTGGCACTGGTGAAGATGAGCCAGTTATAGGTCTCCAGCTCGCCGATAGCGGCATCGAGAGCGGCGAATTTATCGTCCGGCTCTGCCAGTTCGATGGCAGGCATTTCCATGACATTGGCACCCAGCTCCTCCAGACGGGAGGTGAGGGCAGAGGCCTGAGCTCTAGCCCGGGTGACAAGGACGGTCTTGCCGAAGAGGGGACGATAAGCCAGATTGTCAAACCAGGCGATTTCCTTGCGGAGCTTTACAACATCACCGACGATGAAGATGGCAGGCGGCTTCAGTCCGGCAGCCTGGACATCGGCAGCGGCATTGGCCACGGTGGTGATGAGGGTTTCCTGACAGGCTTTGGTACCCCAGCGGATAACGGCGGCAGGAGTATCGCCGTCACGGCCGAACTCCATGAGCTTGGCGCAGATTTTCGGGAGGTTTTCTACGCCCATGAGGAATACGATTGTATCAGTAGCAGTAGCCAGCTTGTCCCAGCGCATATTGCTTTCGCCCTTGGTGGGATCCTCGTGGCCGGTGACAACAGCGAAGCTGGTAGCTACTGCCCGATGGGTGACGGGGATGCCGGCGTAGGCCGGTACGGAAATGGCGCTGGTGACGCCGGGAACGATTTCAAAGGGAACATTGTTCTCCTTGAGCAGGAGAGCTTCTTCGCCGCCGCGGCCGAATACGAAGGGGTCTCCGCCCTTCAGACGGACGACATTTTTGCCTTCCAGGGCCTTGTCGCAGATGAGCTGATTGATGTCGCCCTGCTTCATGGTATGGTTGCTGGAGGCTTTGCCTACATAAATAAATTCGGCTGTCTTGGGTGCGAAGCCGAGGATGCGCTCATCAGCCAGACGGTCGTAGATGACTACATCGGCAATTTTGAGGGCATCAGCAGTTTTCAGAGTGGTCAGTCGCCAGTCGCCGGGGCCGGCGCCAACGAGAAATACTTTTCCGGGCATGATTTGCCTCCTTACATATAGTCGTATAAAGACTTTCTCTTTAGGGAAGGGTAGGATTTTTAGACGAACCTCGTAATATGGCTTAACGAAAACCAGCTTTCGCTGAGCTATCTACGGAGTGGTGTTAAACTCTGACTGCGCCGGTCTAGCTTGTCAATCCTTAAGCATCGGCGTAGATAAATGGTTTTCTTATAGGCCGTATTTACGAGGATTTACATTAAGGAAAACGATTGGTAGGCGGAGGTCACTTGTAATCTTCAAGCAGTCCCAGCTCGTGCATTATCTCCAGCGCACCGTCGGCCAGCAGATCTTCGGCAAGCTGACGGCCAAGATTTGCCGCTTCGCTGACGGTACCCTCTATTTTGCCGCGGAACACTCTCGCTCCGTCAAGGCTGGCGATGACTGCATCGGCTTCGATGGTGTCCCCCTCTGCCCGGGCATAGACACCGACTGGTACCTGACAGCCGCCTTCTACGCGGGCGAGGAAGGCTCGCTCCAGGCTGGCGGCAGATCGGGTGTTGTCATCGTTGAGGAACTCTATCAGCTCCAGTATCTCCGGGTCATCCTCGCGGGCTTCAATGGCGAGAGCTCCCTGACCAACGGCGGGCAGCAGGTCATCACGGCTGATGATTTCCTTTATTCTGTCGCCGAAGCCCAGACGCTTCAGACCGGCACAGGCGAGAATGGCGGCATCGTATTCGCCGGCATCCAGCTTGGCCAGGCGGCTGTTTACATTGCCCCGCAGGTCACGGATGTCAAGGTCGGGACGCATAGCCAGAAGCTGCGCCTTGCGGCGGAGAGAGCTGGTGCCTACCACAGCGCCTTTGGGCAGCTGGGCAAGACTGTCATATTTATTGGAGACGAAGGCATCACCTACATCATATCGCTCGGTAATGCAGGCGATAGTCAGTCCATCAGGGACGACGGTAGGCATATCCTTCAGACTGTGGACGGCTATATCGGTGCGCTTTTCCAGCATGGCGGTTTCCAGCTCTTTGGTGAAAAGACCCTTGCCGCCGATTTTGGCGAGAGGCGCATCGAGAACCCGGTCGCCCTTGGTGGTCATCTTTATCAGCTCCACCGTGAGGCCGGGATATTTATCTCTGAGGCATTTTGCCACATATTCTGCCTGCCAGAGGGCCAAAGCGCTCTGACGGGTACCAATCTTTATCGTGGATTTCACTCTTCGTTCCTCCCGGAAGCTGTGCTGCTGTGCCGCTGCTCGAAGTTCGCGGCGGTGCCTACCATGTCCAGCTTAAAGAGCTTTGTCATGGCCTTGATGTAGAAATTCTCCCGCTCGGTACCGGCACTGGCATTTATTTCCTTCATTGGCTCACGGAGAAGCTTGCGGACAATCATTTTCGTCATCTGCTCGATGACCCGGCGGCTTTCATCGTCGAGGTCGGCAGGGAGCTTGGACTGGATGCGCTTCAGCTCACGGGCTCTGATTATCTCAGCCCGGCGGGACAGGAGCGCCATGAGAGGCTGGAAGGAAAGATACTGGAACTTGTCCATGATGGAGTCAATCTCTTCTTCGATGATTGTCTCCGCCAGCTTTGCTTCCTTGCTGCGGGCTTCCTTGTGCTCGTCGACTACTGCCTCAAGGTCGTCGATATTGTATAGGGTGACTCCCTTTATATCCGCTACCAGCGGGTCAACATCACGGGGCACCGCAATATCTATGAGGATAAGGGGACGACCGGCTCGGCGGGCCATTACCCGCTGTACCGCCCAGGGACGGACGACATAGTGAGGGGCACCGGTACTGGTGATGACGATATCTGTATTGGGCACCTCGGTGAAGGCGTCGTCGAAGCTGACGGCGGTTCCGTTGAAGCGGATTGCCAGCTCCTCCGCCTTGTCCCGATGGCGGTTTGCTACATAAATGCGCTGGGCACCGGCTCCCAGAAGATTCTGGGCGGCCAGCTCTGCCATTTTTCCGGCACCGTAGATGAGGACATTGGACTCTGTGAGAGTGCCGAATACCTTCTTGGCCAGCTCCACGGCAGCGTAGCTGACGCTGACGGCGTTGAAGGCGATACGGGTCTCGGTGCGGACTCGTTTGCCGGTGGCAATGGCCCGATGGAAAAGGGTATTCAGCACGGTGCTGGTAGAATTCTCCCCACGGGCAATGGAGTAAGCGTCCTTTACCTGACTGAGAATCTGTCCCTCACCGATAATGAGGGAGTCCAGCGAGCTGGCTACCCGGAACAGGTGACGGATGCATTCCTCGTCGTAGAAGGTATAGAGATACTCGTCAATCTCCTCATTGCTGCCGGAAAGATCGAACCAGAAACGCTTTACCTGCTCGATATTTTCCTTCTCCTCGTCCACTACCGCATAGATTTCGCTGCGGTTGCAGGTAGAGAGGACAACAGCCTCGTCGAGAGTCTGATACAGCGGGAGATGCTTCAGCCCCTTTATTATGTTTTCTCGGGAAATGGAAAACCTTTCGCGCACTTCTACCGGTGCGGTTTTATGGTTTAATCCCAAAATGACCAAGTGCATATTCGATGTTTGCCTCCGCAGAGTCAAATTTTCTTGCTTTGATAAGTGACGCTAGCTCCTCAGTGAGGACACCGCGCCAAAATTGCTCACGCTTTTCCGGCTCTATCTCATCACGGACACGACGCCGGAGGGGAGACAGCCGCCTGAGAAAGTCGGCGAATTCCTCAAGACCAGACTTCTCCAACTGCAATCTGAGAAAACGGGAAAAGGCAGGACTAAGCCCGCCGGTTGCGATTGTTATGAGCAGCTGTCCCCGCTGGATATGTGAGGGTACGATGAAATCGCTTTCCTCCATGGGCGGGGCAGCCATGTTTACCAATATATTTTTGCTGTGGGCTTCCTCGGCGGCCAGCCGGTTGGCTGACTCCTCCGGGGTGGCGATGATGACAAGCCGGGGCCATTCTCCGTACTCCTCTGCCAGAGCGTTGATAACGCCCGGTCGGTAGAAGTCGGATATATGACGGAATTTTCCGGCGGCGGCATCCTGAGCCAGTCTGTCCGTAAGCGCCGGAGCGATGACTGTTATCCTTGCCTCAGCCTTCAGCAGAGTATCTACCCGTCGCTGAGCCACCCGGCCGCCGCCGATGATGAAGACATGGCGACCGCTGAGCTTCAGATTTATTGGGTAGTGCATTACCGCTTGCGGGCGAGAACGGTGGACAGATAGTTCACCGGCTTCTGGGCACGGGTCTCGATGTCATCGATGCGCTCCTCGTCAGGGAGACCGCAGCGGCTGACCATTACAGCCTTGTCAATCATATCGCATTCCTTGAGGGTCTCGGCGATTTCAGCGAAATTCTTGTAGACCTTCATGATGACAACATTGTCAGCAGCCTTGATAGCTTCCTTTACACGCTCCGGGCTTGCAGTAGCCGGGATGACGGAGAGGACATCATCACCCTCGACGATGGGCCAGTTCAGATGGCTGCCGATGGCGACGAATGCAGGAATACCGGGGATGGTCTTGATGGGGATACCGGCCTTCTCCAGCAGTCTGAATACATAGATATAGGTGCTGTAGAACATAGCGTCACCCAGAGTAAGGAAAGCAACATTTTTGCCGGCATCAAGCAGGGCAACGATTTCGTTCTTATTCTGCTCCCAGGCATCGCTGCTGTTGTCAGCAAAACCCTTTACCATGGGGAATACCTGATATACGATTTCGATATCGTCACGGAGATAAGGCTTGGCAATATTGAAGGCAACGCTGCCCTCTTTCTTCTCAGTCTTGGGGGCGATGATGACATCTACCGTCTTGAGAATGTTG
Organism: Schwartzia sp. (in: firmicutes); assembly: GCA_017383125.1. Taxonomy (GTDB): domain Bacteria; phylum Bacillota; class Negativicutes; order Selenomonadales; family Selenomonadaceae; genus RGIG250. The sequence goes on along the minus strand of JAFNYY010000035.1, from coordinate 8,503 downwards.
GCCGCCTTGATGGTGAGAAGCTCGGGGTCACCGGGTCCTACACCGATACCGTAAAATGTTCCGCGCATGAAAAAATCCTCCTAAATCTTTCTTTCGAGACAAAACAAAAACCTGCCGCGAGGGCAGGTAATCTCTATCTATCCGTTTGCTCGCAGTGGTTCCGTTTCATTATAAAAATTGTTCGTGTCATTACTCATAATTATATCTATTGGGTATGATTATGTCAATGATTGATGGGAGATATTAAAAAGAGACGGTGAAAACCGTCTCTACCTTAGTGTAAGCTCATGAGCGAATGATGTCTGTAAGAAAATCGTTTATCTACGCCGGTGCTTAGGGACCTGCAAATAAGCATATGAAGCAGGAGCTTAGCACCGCTGCGTAGATAACCGAGGGCGAGCGTGTTTTCGTCAGACATTATTCGCGAGACTTTAATTTGCGTCATTCATTTTGTTGTAGCTGCGGATTTTCTCATAGGCGCTATTGTTGGCGGCAGCCATAGCCCCGGCGGCATCACCTTTGGCGGCAGCCTGCTGATTGCTGGTGTACTGCTCCCAGGTGCGGCGGACGGCGCGGGAGTTTACTACAGCTTTGGACGGCTCGGCGTTCTGCTGAGTTTCCTGCTGCTTCATGAATCGCTGAATGCGAGCCTCGGAGCGTTTCTGTGCTTCAGCCTTGGCGGCTTTTTTCTGCTCGGCAGCCTCCCTCTGCTCGCGCATTGCCTGCTGTGCTTCGGCAGCTTTGTTTTCATTTTTCTGAACGGTCTTGCCTGTGCCGGCGATAGGACGGACAGCGGCAGCCCGGCGCTGTACCTCCTCCTGCTGAGCAGGGGTGGCAGCGGCATCAGCCTGCTGGGCACCGGTACCAATCTCACCGGTGGAAATCCGCTCGGCGATAGTGGGGACAGCGGAGACTTCAGCAACAGAATTTTCGGCGATGCCCGGTTTTGCTGCGGCGGCACCGGCGGCAGCAGCGACGTTGGTTACTGCGGCAGAACCGGCAGTGAGAGAAGTGCCGCTGGCTCCGGAGGCGGTGGTCTGATTTACGATGGTCGGATTGCTGACCGAGTAGGCGGCATCCAGCTCACTGAGAGCGCTGGAGCCGGTGCTGTTTGCAGCTACGGCATTTCTGGCTGCATTATTGGCAGAGAGGACGCCGCTCTCGTGGTCGATGGCGTTGGGACTTGCCTGCTGGGGGGCGGTGACATTGAGGACAGGACCGGAGGTCTGGCTCTCTGCCATGCCGGCATTGGGGGCAACATTCGCACCGGACTGACCCTTGGCGGCATTCATAGCGATGATTTCCTGAGCAGAACCCTGCTGAGCTGTGCCGTTGACGGAGCCTTCGGCAGCGGCAGCCTGATTGCTGGCGGTCTGAGTTTCGGGTGCCGGATTGGCAGCGGACATAGAGCCGGCAGCGGCAATCTTCTGCGTATCTTCATTATCTCCATCGGCAGATTTGCGGCTGGCGGCGGATGTTTCCTGAGCGGTGGTAATGGCTCCGGCGGAGGACATTCCCTGAGCGACAGCCTTGGCAGCCTGCTGAACGATGGCCTGAGCCTCGCCGCCGTCACCGGCCTTCTCCAGACTGCTTCTCAGCTCGCGGCGGACATCCTCGGCTTCCTGCGCCTTATTGTAGAGGTTTTCGTCATGCTCCTCGATGAAGTCCATTTCCTCGGTGGACAGCTCTATACCCTGATAGAGCTTCTGGCGGATGGACTGTACCTGCTCCTGGGGATCACCGTTGCGATCGGGGACGGCAGACAGCTCCGCGGAGAAAGCAGGAGCCTCCATGCCGGAGGGACGGCCGACACCGGAAGCCTCAGCTGTGGGGGCTGCGGCGGAGGCAGGCTGATACGCAGAGGCTGCACCTTGCTTGCTGATGGCATAGCTGCTTTTCAGCTGTTCATTCATTCCGTTGACCTGGCTTACGCCGTTGATTGCTTCCGGCATATCAAACACCTTTCCTTGGTTCTATTGCAGTAGGAATACAAACTTCTTATTTATATGCTATCACTTACGGAAATTTTACCCTGCGTCTGTCAATCCGTCAAGAATATTAGTGTTGTGATATAAAATTTGGGACTAAACTACCGCAAGGCTATGCGCCTGCTTAGCGATATACAAAGGCCTGCCCTCTAGGGGAGGTGGCCGAGCACAGCGAGGTCGGAGGGGTTATATGACTCATATAGATGGTTATAAAGAGAATGACCTCGTGAATACAGTCTGACGAAAACCTATTTCCATTTGTTTATCTACACATCGGTACCAGGCTCCTGCTGTACAGGCAGTCTTGCAGTTCGCCAGGTCCCGGCGAAGATAAACGGTTTTATTACAGACCTTATTCACGAGGATTTACATTAGGGAAATAAAAAACCGCCTCATAAGAGGCGGTGTAATTTCTGGCTGGGGTAGCTGGACTCGAACCAACGAATGCGGGATTCAGAATCCCGTGCCTTACCAGCTTGGCGATACCCCAGTGATGTGAACAAGAGATATTATATTGTATCCATTGTTGGTTGTCAACAGGTTTTTATAAATTTTTTTCGGCTCTCTCGGCGTCCAGAATTGACAAAAGACATAGGTATAATATAATGGGAGCCATGAATGTAATCCATCCCGCAGGCTCCCTTCTAGGGGAGCTGTCATCGAAGATGACTGAGTGGTGACAGATAAAATAGAGGAATTACCCCTCCGCCCTTCGGGCACCTCCCCTACAGGGGAGGCTATGAGACCGATTACAGGATAAGGAGAATTTCAATGGCTGTTTCTATCAACTATGTACACAACAAAAATATCTCCGCTGCCCCCGGTCCCGACTGGCTGACCATTGCCGCCGGTGCTGAAGTTCGCCGTCTCCATGAGAGTATGGCGGCCTTTGCTCCCACAGAGCTGAAATCCTTGAAAAATTTGGCGAAGCAGCTCGGCGTAAGGGCAATATATGTTAAGGATGAGTCTACCCGCTTTGGACTGAAAGCTTTTAAGGCTCTCGGGGCAAGCTGGGCTATCACACGGGTTATCTGCGATAAGCTTGGTCTTGACTATCGCACTATAACATTTGATGAGCTACGCTCCGAAAAATATCGCGAAGCCATTCAGCAGATGGTCTTTGCCTCGGCTACCGACGGCAATCATGGCAAGGGTGTCGCCTGGACGGCACATGAGCTTGGCTGTCAGGCGTATATCTTCATGCCTCGCGGTACGGTAGAGGCCCGTCGGGCGGCCATCGTGGCCGCCGGTGCTGCCGAGTGCACCATCACCGACATGACCTACGATGATACTGTCCGCATGGTGGCAAAGAGAGCCGAGCAGGAGGGCTGGACTGTCGTTCAGGATACCTCTTGGGAAGGCTATGAAGTCGTCCCCCGTCATATTGCCGAGGGTTACATGACCATGGCAGCCGAGTCCCTTGAGTCTCTGCGGGAGCAGGAAGGTGACGACAAAGCCATGCCGACGCATGTATTCCTGCAGGCAGGCGTAGGCGCCATGGCCGGCGGCGTGGCAGGATACATGGTGAATGCGGCTGATGAGGCAGGCAAGCCTCGCCCGGTCATCAGCGTGGTAGAGCCGAATGAGGCGGCCTGCTTCTATGACACTGCAGTCATCGGTGACGGAGAGCGTCATCCGGCGGGAGGCAATGCAACCACCATCATGGCTGGCTTAAACTGTGGCGAGATTGCCCCAATGGTCTGGCCGGTGCTGAGAGATTTTTCTTCGTTTTATCTTGCGATGGACGATTATGCTGCCGCCGAGGGAATGCGCCAGCTGGCTCATCCCATAGGAGACGACCCGGTGGTGGTTGCCGGTGAGTCCGGAGCCTCCGGCTTCGGTGCGGCCCGCCTGATTCTCGCCCATGAGGAGCTGAAAGCATTGCGTGAAGAAATGGGCTTCGACGAGAACAGCATCATACTCCTGTATAACACCGAAGGCGATACTGACCCGGAGAATTATCGCCGTATCGTTGACGAGGGAGCCTATCCTTTGCCGTAAAGTTTTTTCATAAGTCCTAAAGTTGTCTAAATATCCCACGATAAAGTTGTTGGAGAACAATTTTGTTGTGGGATTTTATTTATTTGCCTCCAATTTAGTGGAGGGACACGAAGGGCGGAGGGTAAATTCCTTAACCCTTTGGGAATTATAGATGAGGTAACATCATGTCAATGGTAATAGCACACAATATGGCAGCTCTTAGTGCCCTCAACACACTGAGCGGTAATACTAAATCTTTGACAAAAGCATTGAAGCAGACCTCCAGCGGTCAGAGGATAAACTCTGCCGGGGATGATTCCTCTGGCTATGCCATTTCAGAAAAGATGCGGGTTCAGATAAGAGCCCTTGACCAAGCAAAGAGAAATGCTCAAAATGGAGCGTCTGCTCTTAGAGTCGCCGAGGGAGGTCTCCAGCAGATGACCGAACTTGTCAAAACACTGAAGGAAAGAGCTATTAACGCAGCTAACGATACAAACACGGATGAAGACAGAGCAATCATTCAGAAGGAAGTAGACCAGTATATAGATCAGATAGATGATATTGCTTCCACCACCTCATTCAACGGGATGAAGTTATTGGATGGCAGTTTTGCTTTGAAGTCAACGAAGGATCATACGGACGAGGGACTGGTACTCAGGGGGCTTAATACCTGGTGGATGGAGCAAGGCATAGATTTGGTCAGTGAATGCTATGGCATAGATTTCAGCACAGCTAAAGGAACCCGTGAGATGGAGATTATTCTCACGGATAAGGGAGCTAATAACACGCTGGCTTATGTGACCAGTGCAACTAACAGGCCTGATACATACGCGACAAAACTAACCCTCACGGTTAATATGCATTATTTCCAAAATATGACAGCAGAGATGACAAACGGTGGAGATGACCCTGCGAATTATCTTGACCGGACTATTGCCCATGAATTGACACATGCTATTCAGAGGACTAATTTTGGTGGCATAGGAAATAATGCCATGCCGGGATGGTTCACTGAGGGTATAGCAGAGCTTACGCACGGTGGAGACGATAGACTGAGAGCGGAAATAGCAACTGGAGGTACGGCGACATCGATTATTGCTGGCGCAGCTACCGAGAAGTACGCTGGTGGATATCTGAGCTTAAGGTATCTGACAGAGCAATGTGGTACGGACACCGTAAAGAAGATCAATCAGTATCTTTTGGAAAAGCGTCCGTTGGATGCCAGTGGAGCAACTTTTGATGAGGCGTTAAAGTTCGCGACAAAGGGTCGGTATACCGATGAAACGGATTTGTTTGCAAAAATGCAGGCCGATTTGACAGCGGTCGGCAGTGACAGCAAATTCTATAAAGACTACTGTGGAATAGACCTGACAAATAACGACACGGGTTCCGCCTATGGCTCTGACTTTTATTCCCGCTATGCAATGGGTTTCAATGCTGAGAAGATTATCGATGAGGGTGGCGGTGCTTACGGCCGTCTGCCGACCGGTACATCTACAATTCGCGGCCTGACAGTCAAGTGGCCGTCTATCGGAGCCGGTATGTATGGGGCGATGGTTATCCAGACAGATACCAAGGCAAATCGTGGCGTTAATTTCGCTATCGACAAGATGGACGCTGGACAGCTTGGTCTGCGGAATCTCAATCTGGGTACACAGTTTGATGCTGAGCACTCTATATCTCAAATCGATAGGGCGGTAAACAAGGTCACTGATTTAGCCACGCTCATTGGCTCGTACCTTTCACGACTTGAGGAATCTGAGGCGAATATAACAACAGCACATGAGAATACTACCAATGCGGAGTCGGTCATCCGCGATGCTGATATGGCGATGGCCATGACTGACTACACGAAGCACAATGTCCTCGCCCAGGCAGCCCAGTCAATGCTTGCTCAGGCAAATCAGAATTCGTCTAATGCTTTGTCCCTTCTCCAGTAAAACAGAATAATAACGGCGGTCTATCCGGTTGCAGAATATGCTGTGGATAGACCGCCTTGTTTGTTAATAGGTCGAAAAATATTTTATAAAAGAGCGCAAAAGTCCTAAAGTAAATCCTTTTTCCTACGAAGACATTATTGAAGGATATTTAGCCACAGTCACTTTATGGGAGGTTACAGCCGTGTCCATGGTAATTGCAAACAATATGCCTGCTTTGAATGCGCTTAATACCTTGGGACGAAACACGAAGGACTTGTCCAAGGCTCTGAAGCAGGCAGCCAGCGGACAGAAAATAAACTCTGCCGGGGACGATGCCTCCGGCTATGCAATTTCTGAGAGAATGCGTGCCCAACTTCGGGGGCTGTCTCAGTGCAATGCCAATACCAAGACCGGACACTCTATGCTCAATATTGCAAGCAAAGCTATAGACGAGCAGGTCTCTATCTTCCAGAAAGTAAATATCGTTACACTGAAAGCATCGGATGATACATATACGGATGTTGATAGGGCAACATTGCAGAAAGAACTGGATCAGCTTCTCGATCAGTCGGAGTCCATCGCACAGGAGACCACCTATAATGGCAAGTATCTTTTGAATCAGCGTGTGATTTCAAGAAAAGAGTTTTATTTCGACCCAGATATTCCATATAGACCAAATAAAAATGCAGAGCCGGTTATTGCACAGGCGGCGGGTGCGAATTTTACTGTCCCAAGAGGAAATTATGTAGCAATAGCGACTGATGGTAGCGGCAACCCAACAAATATTTGGGATGCAAATATTACTGGAGGAGCAGACTATACCTCTCTGCCAACAGTCGGTGATTATGTATGGGATAAAGGCACGGTGCCTGTGTGATAGTAACACAAGACCCTATTAGCGGAGAATTGTTTGCGGGTACTACATCAATAAAGGTTAACGGATTTTCCAATCCGGCTAGCGGTGCGGCTGCTACAGCCACGAATATCTCTGTTGCGAAGAGAGATAAGTTGACTGCTATCCCTGCAAACGGTACCTCGGTGGCCATGAGTGGAACTGTTCCCACTGCCCAAACAGGTGAGATTGCTGTAGATCCGAGAACCGGTGTCCAAGCAATATGGGATGCCTCGCAAACTTCAATAAGTATCGCAAAGATGGACTTATCCGCGCTGGCCGGTGCAGTTACGAATGTGCCTGGTGATTTGAATGGCCTCGGCTTTTCTGTGGATTGTGGCGGTTGTGACCAGTTCGTTACGATAATGTTTGATGCAAATACTGACAAAACGGAGCGCTATGAAGGCGTAAAGGGAAATCCTGCACCTATTTGCTATAAGATTGGCGTTGCGGGGGTAACCGGTACTCCATCTCTAGAGGAAGAACTTGGAGAAAGAATTTTTAACGGTGTGTCGACGACGACGAAAGATAACATTGGTCATAACGGGAGCCTGCCGAGCAGCACAAAGGAAATTGCCCAGGTGACGGCGAGACACAGTATTAATCTGGCCTATTATCCGGGACAGGGAATATTCCTTGAAAAGAGTGGCCCACGTATAACCTTGATGAACGGAATGAAGGGAGACCTTGTGGAGGATGATTTCTTCAAGCCTGAACAAGAGATGTATATTCAGGGTGATGTGAAGCAGAGTCAGGCGACTCGTATGGAAGTGCCAAATACCACACTGTCCATTCTGTTCCCCAAGGCATCAGATAAGTGGGATATTAATCCGCCTGATGATTTCTTCCCAGAGAAGTGGCCGGCTGAGTATGACCGGTACAAGACTGAAGCGGAGAAGAAACAGCATTATATCGATGATGTATGGCAGTATCCGGGACATAATGTGACACTTGATCTGAAAAACTGTGTTGCTACCCGTGAAAAAGCCTCCCAGTTCCTAGTCGATGTCAGTCAGGCGATAAAGTATTTGGTAGAGTCGAATACTACACTCGGCTCTGAACTGTCCCGCCTTGAATATATGGGTCAGAATATTGTTACCAGGCACGAAAACACTACAAATGCGGAGTCCGTAATCCGTGATGCAGATATGGCAAAAGCCATGACTGACTACACGAAGCACAATGTCCTCGCTCAGGCAGCTCAGTCAATGCTTGCTCAGGCAAATCAGAACTCATCCAATGTTCTGTCCCTGCTGCAGTAAGGCAACAAACGAATAAGACAAATAAAAAGAGCGGCTATGCCGCTCTTTTTTGTGCGTGAAAGGTTACCTTTTAGAGAATCTGACAAAAGAGTGAAGGCTATTCACATAAACAGTATCTTGCTCGCACACCACAGGAGCATCAGTCCCATGATGGCATTGAATGCCGTCCAATGGCGGCGGCAGAAGGGCATCAGAGCATGACCGGCGAAGGTCCAGATGAGGTTGCCGCTGCCGGCTCCTGCGGCCATTGTGAGAGAAAAGAGCAGTACCGTAAAGACACTGTATTCACCAAGGGGCAGAATGAATCCACTGAAGGCGGCAACGCCCAGCATTAGCACCTTGATATTAAGGAACTGCAGCAGGAACCCATCACGATAGGTCAGAGGCTTGTCTCCCACATTGGCATTCTCGGCGCCTTCGGCCGGCGGCTGTCGGCGGACGGTGAGATAGGCCAGATAGAGG
>JAFNYY010000034.1 GCA_017383125.1 Schwartzia sp. (in: firmicutes) | reverse complement strand
GTAGCATTGCCTGAGAACCATGTAAAGGCCAAGCCCTTCGGGTGGCGGGGTTATCCCCTCTGGTTCAGAATCTAAGAACAGCCCGTTTGTTCACTACTTTAGTTGCATAAAAAAGGATCTTCCGTTAAGATTGGTATTGCATCTTTGGCCGGATGTAAACAACCCAATCAAAAGGAGATCCTCTATCATGGATTATATACGAACTGAAGCCGATGGGCAATTAACATTTACGCAATCTACTGATTTTTTAAGGGTTCCTTCCTGCCTGTATGGCTTTATTAATGAATCTGCATCCACCAGAATCGCTGAATCAGGACGTAACGTTATTCTCTTCAGAGGAAAAGTGTCCTCATATCCAGCCTGTATTTGACTATTTCCACATCGTAAAGAACTTCAACGATAAAGTTGTAAGTGAAGTTCGTAAGGATGAACAGCGTCGCCTCTATGAGGCAGGCGAGGTTGAAGCTGCCAGAGCCTTAAAGAAAACTAAGTACATCCTGACATCATCAAGGGCAACACTACAGAAAAAGGATGCCGATGCCACAAATGAACGTGTTATTCATAGAGGGAGCAGTCTGTTCAAAACAGAGAATTACATCCGTAAAACGGGTACTACACTAATTCGTGTGTCCACTGTTATGGGTACATTATAAAGTGCTTTTGGGAATTACGGCGTTGTGGTGGCGCTTCATTCTGATTTGAGGTTTGAGAATGGTGTAATTCCTGATGGTATTTCTCATGTGAAAAGTTGTGAATGAGGCAACTGTTGTTGACGAAAAACTTATCGTGTAATTTTCACGTAACGAAGATAAAACATCTTGCACACTTTGACTTTTTGATGTATTATTATCCCGTGGTTAGCAATCACGACCTCTGAGTGCTAATCACGGGATTTTGTTTTTAATGTTTATCTATCATATAAGAAAAGGAAGTCAGAAAAATGGCAAAAGAAATGCATGAATTCAAAGCGGAAACGAAAAAGCTGCTGGACCTGATGGTTCACTCTATCTACACCAATCACGAGATTTTCCTCCGTGAGCTTATTTCCAACGCATCAGATGCTATCGATAAGGTACGCTTTGAGGGTCTTACCGACCACAATCTGCTGGCTGACGGCGAGGATTACGAGATTTATCTCCTGCCGGATGCCGAGTCCAAGACTCTCACCATCTCCGATAACGGTATCGGTATGACCCGTGAGGAGGTCATGGAAAACCTCGGTACCATTGCCAAGTCCGGCACCAAAGCCTTTATGGAAAAGATGAAGGAAAAGGCGGGCGAGAAGGGCGAAGCAGCCGAGGGGGAGAACAAGGAAGAGAAGACGGCTTCCGAGAAGGATCTCATCGGTCAGTTTGGTGTAGGCTTCTACTCTGCTTTCATCGTTGCCGACAAGGTTACTGTTATTACTAAAAAGGCCGGTACTACCGAGGCTACTCGTTGGGAGTCCGATGGACTTGGCACCTTCTCTGTAGAGGCTGCCGAGAAGGATACCCGCGGTACCACCATCATCCTGCACCTTTCCGATGAGTTCACCGGCAAGGAAGCAGAGGAGAATTTCTCCGAGCGCTACAAGCTGCAGGATTTGGTAAAGAAGTACAGTGATTATGTACGCTATCCGATTAAGATGGATTTTGAAATCGAGGAGACTCCGAAGGATGCAGATGGCAAGCCTATCGAGGGGGCCGAGAAAATCAAGCGCACCGAGGTTCGTACTCTGAATTCTATGCAGCCCCTGTGGACTCGTAATAAGAATGAGATTACTCAGGAGGAGTACAACGATTTCTACAAGGCACAGTTCTCCGATTGGGAAGACCCCATGGAAATTTTTCATGTAACCCTTGAAGGTACCACTGAGTATACTGCTCTGATGTACATCCCGGCCAAGGCTCCTTTCAATCTCTATCATACCGATTTTGAGCCAGGTCTCCAGCTGTTCTCCCGCCATGTATTCATCATGGAGAACTGCAAGGATCTTTTGCCGGATTATCTGCGCTTCATCAAGGGCCTTGTTGACTCCCCGGACTTGTCCCTCAATATTTCCCGTGAGCTGCTGCAGCAGAGCCGCGAGCTGAAGACCATCGGCAAGTCACTGGAAAAGACCATCCTGAAGACTCTCGCAAAGATGATGAAGAACGAGCGTGAGCGGTATGAGAAGTTTTGGGTTGCCTTTGGCAAGTCTCTGAAAATCGGCGTATACGACAGCATTTTCTCCAATCCGGATGCACAGGAGAAGCTGAAGGAGCTGCTGCTCTTTGAAAGCTCCAAAGAGAATAAGCTCACCAGTATGAAGGAATATATCGGTCGTATGCCTGAGAGCCAGAAGGAAATCTACTACGCCAGCGGCAAAGACAGAGCAATGATTGAGAAGCTGCCGCAGATGGAGCAGCTGAAGTCCAGAGGTCTTGAGGTATTCTATCTGACAGATCCGGTTGATGAGTTCTGCGTCGATACTCTCCGTGAGTATGAGGGCAAGAAGTTCCGCTCCATCAGTCGCGGCGAGCTTGACCTCGGTGATGCTGAGGCTGAGGAGGTCAAGAAAGAGACCGAGGATATCGCCAAGAAGAATGATGGCCTCATGAAGGATATTAAGAAGGCTCTCGGTGACAAGGTAAGCGATGTCAAGGTTTCCAAGCGACTGAAGACCAGCGCTGTCTGCCTTGTAGCTGATGAGAACGGTCCCTCTATCTCTATGGAAAAGACTTTCGCTGCAATGGATAATCCTATGTTCAAGGCTCAGCGTATCTTGGAAATCAATCCCCACCATGCTCTTTTCGAGAAGCTGGTCAAGCTTCACGCTGACGGTGCAGAGGGAGAGGAGTTCAAGGATTACTGCGGTCTTCTCTATACTCAGGCACTGCTTATCGAGGGCATTCTGCCGGATGACCCCATTGGCTTTGCCAATAAGCTGGCTGACCTGATGGCCAAGTAAAATAAATACAAAAGTGTGACGACAGTTGACGGTTCATTCGTTGACTGTCGTTTTTATATTTTATTCAGTCCGGTTCAAATTCCGTCATTTTTCTGGGACGAATAATGGAATATTTGGCAATTTCACAATCAAATGATGGGTAATGGTTAAATGAGTGGCTAATCAAAACACTTCAGTTGATTGTTTGTTGCTGTTTTTGTGTCCGTGTATTTTAGTACAAAAATTTCCAGGACTTGTATATACTTAGCCTTGATTATTCTGAAGAAAGTTGGTAAAATTCCAAATGGATATTTATGTATTCAATGTACAATAAACAAGCTCTTGGAGAGCACAGGGTGAGATAATGACGGTAACTGTGTTGGCTCCGGCCAAAATTAATCTGACATTGGACATTATCGGGAAGCGCGGTGACGGTTTTCATGATGTCGAAATGGTCATGCAGTCTGTCGGTGTTTATGATACTCTGAGGTTATGGCGTTTATCTTCGTTAGAGGCAGACGAGCTATGGGAGAGTGCCGGAGAAAGCGCTGTGATTTATTCAGGCAGCGGAGAAGTCAAGACTCTGCTTCGGCTCACGATGGATGTACCGGGACTTGCCTGTGATGAAACAAATCTTGCCTGGCGGGCGGCAAAGCTTTTTTTTGATAATTACGGAGATATGCTCAATGAGGGGAAAGTTCCTGTCGGAAAGCATAACTGCCGTGCCATAGCTATAGATATTACAAAGCGCATACCGATGGCTGCCGGTCTGGCCGGTGGCTCGGCTGATGCAGCCGGAGTCCTGCGAGGGCTTAAGATGCTGTATGATGCTGATATTCCTTTGACTGAGCTGGCTGATATATCCGGTGGTCTTGGCTCTGATATACCTTTCTGTGTTATAGGCGGGACGATGCTTGCCACCGGGAGAGGAGAAGTTCTCGAGGGACTTCCGTCGATGCGTCCTTGCTATGTTGTGCTGGCAAAGCCGCCGGTGGATATTTCTACTCCGTGGGCATATCGTAGCTTCGATGATTTTGCAGAAAAAACACCCGATTTTGACAGGCCCGATACATACGGCCTGATTCGTTGTCTGAGTGAAGGCGGGTCTTTGGAAGAGATTCTTGGTTTCATCGGCAATGTTTTTGAAAATGTTACTATTCCTGCCTGTCCTCTTATCGAGGAGTACAAGCAGTTGATGATGGACAACGGGGCAATGGCTGCTCTGATGTCCGGCAGTGGTCCTACTGTGTTTGGTATAGTCAGTGATGAGGCAGAAGCTGAAAAGCTGGCAGCTGTAATGCAGGAAAAGACCGATGGGCAGGTTGCGTTTGGTCCGATAATTGAAGACTTGATGTGACTGTTCTTACCTAGGGATTTTTGTAATGTTGTTTTATAAGCTTTAAAAGAGGGGACAGGAGATATGGAAAAGAGACTCGCACCTATTCGGCTGGACAGTTATCAGCCTTTGCGCGAGGTGGTATGCGAGACCCTGCGGGATGCTATCAAGAACGGAGTTCTGAAGCCCGGCGAGCGCCTGATGGAAATACAGGTAGCTGAAGAGCTGGGAGTCAGCCGTACTCCTGTCCGCGAAGCTATCCGCAAGCTTGAGCTTGAGGGATATGTCATCATGATGCCCCGTCGCGGTACCTATGTTGCAAACCTTTCCATTCGTGATGTTAACGAGGTTTTCGAGATTCGTACTATGCTGGAGTCGTTGTCCTGCGGTCTTGCTGCAGAGCGCATTACCGAGGAAGAGTTGGACAGACTGCAGCGTTTGCTAGTCATGATCAGCGATTATTTTGACCAGGGTCACATGGATAAGATTGTCGAGGCTGATATGGAGTTCCATGATATTCTCTATACTGCCAGCCGCAATACTCGCCTTGTAGGCATCATTTATAATCTTCGTGAGCAGCTTACCCGTTTCCGTTCCATGTCCATGGCTCATCCGGGCCGTATGGCTGCTACCATCAATGAGCACAAGGCAATTGTAGAGGCTATAGCACAGGGCAATGTAATGGAGGCTCAGAAGGCTGCTGCCAACCACATGGAGCAGGCTGAGAAGACCCTCCTTAATGCTATGGATGCACAGGCTAAAAAGAGTGCATCTGAGAATAAATAATTTTAGATTGGGAGACCATAAATGTCTGAGTTGATAACTGTTATTCTGGCTGCCGGTAAAGGTACCCGCATGAAGTCAAAGCTGCCGAAGGTGCTGCATAAGGCTGGCGGTAAGCCTATGCTTCAGCATGTCATTGATGCAGCAAAGGGAGCCGGAGCCAAGCGTAGTATCGCTGTGGTAGGATTCGAGGCCGAGATGGTTCGTGAAGCCATTTCTGTTGATACTGAAATCGTTGTACAGGCCGAGCAGCTGGGCACCGGTCATGCTGTTCTTCAGACTGCCGAGGCATTGAAGGACGAGAAGGGGACTGTAATGGTTCTCTGCGGAGATACACCGCTCCTCACGGCTGATATGCTTAAGGCATTCTATGAAGCGCATGACAAGAGCGGAGCAAAGGCGACTGTCCTCACGGCTATTATGCCGGATGCTACTGGTTATGGCAGAATAATACGCTCGGCGGACGGTATGCTTCAGAAAATCGTAGAGCATAAGGACGCCACCGAGGAGGAACGCAGTATTCGCGAGGTCAATTCCGGCATTTACTGCTTTGACAAGGAAGACTTGTTCTCAGCTCTGGCAGAAGTCGGCTGCGATAATGCACAGGGAGAGTATTATTTACCGGATGTGTTGGATATTCTTCGGAGCCGAGGAGAGAAGATTGCCGCGTATGCTACTGAGGATTATGAGTCTACCCTTGGAGTAAATTCCCGTCTGCAGCTGGCAGAAGCAGAGAAGGTTCTGCGGACCCGTAAGAACCGTGAGTTGATGGAGCAGGGTGTTACCCTGATGGATCCGGCTACTACCTATGTAGATGCAGATGTAGTGGTTGGCAATGATACGGTTATTTATCCCGGTACTTGGCTGGAGGGCAATACTGTTATCGGCAGCGGCTGTGAAATCGGTCCGAACTGCCGCTTCACCGATGTGAAGGTTGGAGATGAGGCTGTTGTTTCCTTTACTTATGCTCACGAGTGTGAGATGGAGGCAGGCGTGACGGTTGGCCCCTATGTTCATATTCGTCCCAACACCGTCCTGAAGAAGAAGGTACATGTGGGCAACTTTGTCGAGGTAAAGAACTCCAACATCGGCGAAGGAACAAAGCTTCCGCACCTCTCTTACATTGGTGACTGCGATATGGGCTCAGGTGTAAACATGGGCTGCGGAACTATTACTGTAAACTATGACGGAAAAATAAAGCATCGGACTGTCATAGGAGATAATGCTTTCATCGGCTGCAATACAAATCTCGTAGCACCGGTGACGGTCGGTGACGGAGCCTTTGTAGGCGCTGGCTCTACTATTACCAAGGAGGTTCCGGCTGATGCTCTTGCAGTAGCCAGAGCTCACCAGAAGAACATAGTAGGCTGGGCAGATAAAAGAAAATAATAGCAGGCATTAAAACGATATTTTCTCTAAATGAACTTTCATTTTGGTTTCATAATCTTCATATAAATTACCTGTCGGGTTTCTAATTATTTGTGGGATTTTCCACGGGAGGGCTTAACAAAATGGTATTAAGAGACAAGGAAGATTTGTGCATACTGGCTGGTAATGCTAATCCGCAGCTGGCTGAGGATATTGCCAAGCATCTTGGTTTGAAGGTATGTGCAGCTACCGTTAGTCATTTCAACAACGGCGAGACACAGGTCATGATTGACGAGAGTATCCGTGGTCAGGATATCTTCATCATTCAGCCGACTTCCTATCCTGTCAATGACAATCTTATGGAACTGCTCATTATGGCTGATGCCTGCCGTCGTGCTTCTGCACACAGCATCACCGCTGTTGTTCCGTACTATGCTTATGCTCGTCAGGATCGCAAGACTCGCGGTCGTGAGCCTATTTCTGCTAAGCTCGTTGCCAACCTCATGGAGTGCGCCGGCATTACCCGTATGGTAACTGTTGACCTTCATGCTGGTCAGATACAGGGTTTCTTTGATATTCCTGTTGACCATTTGGCAGCTGCTCCTGTTTTGGCTGATTATATTATGTCCAAGAAGATGGAAGATGTTGTCGTAGTATCTCCGGATCTCGGCGGCGTTCAGCGTGCCCGTGTGCTGGCAGACCGTCTCGGTACCTCCATCGCCATCATTGAGAAGCGTCGTCCTGAGCCGGGCAAGGCTGAGGTTATGAATTTCATCGGAGATGTAAAGGGTAAGCGCTGCGTTATCATTGATGATATCGTTGATACTGCTGGTTCCTTGTGCGAGGGTGCGAAGGCACTTGATAAGGAAGGCGCTCTTGAAGTATACGCTTGCTGCTCTCATGCAATTCTCTCGGGTCCAGCTGTTGAGCGTATCAACAATTCCTGCATAAAGGAGCTTATCATTACCGATACCATTCCTCTTCCGGAAGAAAAGAAATCCCCGAAGATTGTTACTCTGTCTCTGGCTGATGCTTTGGCCGATGTTATGCTCAATATCCATCAGCGCAAGTCTGTAAGCAATCTTTTCAAATAATTTCTGAATGAATCAGGAGGCTGTTGCAAATATCCGCAGCAGCCTCCTTTTCTGTATGGTGGTGTTACGATGGCAGAAGCGAAAAAAATCGATCTGAAATCAGATATAAAGTTTATGAAGGGTGTTGGACCGAAACGGGCAGCATCGCTTCAGAAACTTGGTATTTCCACCATAGGAGATTTGGCTTCATATTATCCGAGGGCTTATGAGGATAGAAGCTGTGTGACAGCTATCGGAGATTTGACTCCGGACGATGAGAACAGCATATATACGGCTATAGGAGTCATCGTCAATATTAAGGAGAAATTATTTGGTCGAAATCGCAGTATCCTCATGGCGACAATTTCAGACGGTACCGGTTATCTGCAGGTAAACTGGTTTAATCAGCGATTCTTGAAGAAGTCTCTTGTTATTGGCAAGAGGATACTTGTATATGGTAAAATCGGCTATGCATACGGCGGACGGGGAATGCTGGCTGTAACGCGGCTGATTTCCTTTGAACAGCTTGAGCCCGGAGAAGCAATCCCACAGCAGGGAATTTTACCGGTTTATCAGGCGACAGAGAGCATAAATCAGAGATATATACGACGGCTTACTGAGAATTTGCTGGAGTCGGGAATAGAGATTGAGGAGATAATTCCTGAATCAATCCGGAAGAAATATAACCTTATGCCGCGGAGGTCGGCTGTTTGCAGTATACATTACCCAAAGAACAATGATGAGCTGGCAAAGGCAAGGGATAGTCTGGCTTTTGAGGAGCTGTATATCATACAGTGCGGCCTTTTGCTGCTGAAAAAAGACAGCCAGCAGGAAGTAGACGGAATCCGTCACCTTATGAGTGGTTCATTGGTAAAATCGGTTGTTAATTCACTGCCATTTTCTCTTACAGAAGACCAAGCTAATGTATGGCATGATATTGAGAGGGACATGGAGCGCAACATCCCCATGCGGCGGCTTCTGGAGGGTGATGTTGGTTCAGGTAAAACTGTTATTGCTTTACTGGCATTAGTGAAGACCGTAGAGAACGGCTATCAAGGTGCCTTCATGGCCCCAACGGAGATTTTGGCTCGTCAGCATTTTGCCAAGTTTACAGAAATGCTTAAGGATAAAAAGATCCGGGTAGGTTTGCTGGTAGGAAGTCTTACTGCAAAAAATCGGCGGGAAACACTGGAAAGAATAGCCGGTCATGAGCTTGATATTGTTATTGGAACTCATGCTGTTATTCAGGAGAATGTACGCTTTGATAGGCTGGGGCTGGCTGTCACCGACGAGCAGCACCGCTTTGGCATTTCTCAGCGGGCAGCACTTGATAAGAAGGGCGAGCATGCACCGGATGTACTGGTCATGACGGCGACACCGATTCCAAGGACGATGACACTTACAGTTTACGGTGACCTTGATGTGTCAAGAATAGAACATCTTCCGCCCGGTCGGCAGCCAATACGCACATTTGTCCGGGAGAATGACCGTCGTCAGCTGATTTATGAATTCGTAAAAAAAGAAATTGAGGCAGGTCGTCAGGCGTATGTAGTCTGTCCGCTGATTGAGGAAAGTGAAGCATCGGACGAAAACAGATGTCATGTCCCGTCAGCAGAGGAAGTCTATGCCGAGCTGTCTCAGGGAATATTCAGG
Organism: Schwartzia sp. (in: firmicutes); assembly: GCA_017383125.1. Taxonomy (GTDB): domain Bacteria; phylum Bacillota; class Negativicutes; order Selenomonadales; family Selenomonadaceae; genus RGIG250. The sequence goes on along the minus strand of JAFNYY010000034.1, from coordinate 8,675 downwards.
AATATTCCTATCGGACTTGTTCATGGCCGGCTGAAGAAGGACGAGAAGCAGCAAGTCATGGATGATTTTTACGCGGATAAGCTGAAGCTTCTTGTTGCAACGACAGTCATAGAGGTAGGAGTCGATGTACCGAATGCCAGCATTATGGTAATAGAGAATGCTGATCGTTTTGGATTGGCTCAGCTTCATCAGCTTAGGGGAAGAATAGGTCGCGGTCCGTACAGCTCCTACTGCATTCTTGTGGCTGGCTCGAAATCACCGCTTTCACGGGAACGACTTGAAGTTCTCAGAGATACAAGTAGCGGATTTGAAGTAGCGGAAGCAGATTTGCGTCTCCGCGGTGCCGGTCAGTTCTTTGGTACAATGCAGCACGGGGCGGGGGATTTGAAAATAGTAAATGTCATGAAGGATACGGATATTTTGCTCAGAGCAAGGCAGGCAGCTATTGAGACAATGGCAGATGAAAAAACTTTGGAGTCAATTCGTCCGTACCTTACGGATAAATATAAAGACAGATTTAGTCAGATAAATGATGCGTGAATTATGAAAATAACAGAGAAAACGATACAGCTGATTTCAGGACTTTCATTGGCTGCCATGCTGCTTATGATATGGATTGTTGCTCCTTCCTTTTTTTCTGATTTCTGGCGGGTTGCCACATCCGGACGGCTACAGGATACTGTTGATTTCATTGCCGGATTCGGTGCCTGGGCAATGGTAGTAAGCTTTTTATTCGATGTTCTTATCAATGCACTGGGTTTTCTTCCTTCGATTTTTGTGTCTACGGCAAATGGTCTGCTTTTTGGGGTTTTTACCGGCGTCATAATATCATGGCTGGCTGAGACTGTAGGCGTTATAATCAGCTTTCTTTTGATGCGTACCGTCCTGCGGGAAACAGCGAAAAAAATAATAGAGAAAAGTAATTCCCTGAAAAAGGTCGATGAAATTAGTGGGAAAAACGGTTTTAAGCTGATGCTGTTCCTGCGTACTATACCGTATTTCCCATCGGGTCTGCTGACAGCTTTGGGTGCGGTATCATCCATAAGCATCAGAGATTATATGCTGGCGAATCTCATCGGAAAGTTTCCTTCTACAGCGCTGGAGGTAGTCGTTGGTCACGATGCAGTTCTGATGAAAGAACACAGCGGCAGGCTGATGATGGTGATTATTGGCGCTACAGCTGTTTATGGTATTATTTGGTATGTACATAAGCGAATGAAAAAAGAGTGACACGGAAATATTGTTCCGCAGATTATGTATACCGCGCGAAAGCTTGATTTTTTGCGCGGTAGTTTGCTAAAATAAGAGATTATCTGGATAAGGAAAGAGAAATTTGCCGGGAGGTTTAGTAATGGTAAAGGTTCTTGTGACTGGAGCCTGTGGCCGAATGGGGCAGGCTGTTGTAAAGTCAATTATCAATGACCCGGAGACAGAGCTGGTAGCAGCTGTTGATCTCAAGGGCGGTATGGATGCCGGTGAGCTGGTTGGCCTGAAACCGGTGGGTGTCAAAGTGACAACCGATTTGGCAGCGGCTATCGCTGAAACAAAACCGGAAGTTATGGTTGATTTCACCCGTCCCGATGTTGTTTTCCAGAATGCTGTAATGGCTATTAAAAATAAAGTGGCTCCTGTTATCGGTACTACCGGTTTGAGTGATGATGCAAAGGTTCAGCTGGAAGCACTCAGTAAGGAAAACGACACTCCTGTATTTATTGCTCCTAATTTTGCTATTGGTGCTGTCCTGATGATGCTTATGGCTCGTCAGGCTGCCAAATATATGCCTGAAGTTGAGATTATCGAGCTGCACCACGACAGGAAGCTTGATGCTCCTTCCGGTACTGCTTTGGAAACGGCTAATATGATTTCCGAAGTTCGCGAGGCTCACAAGCAGGGGCATCCTGAGGAAAAAGAAAAGATTGCCGGTGCCCGCGGTGCGCAGGTAAACGGTATTCCAATTCACAGTATCCGCCTGCCGGGCTATGTAGCCCATCAGGAGGTTATCTTCGGCGGACTGGGTCAGACTTTGACCATCCGTCATGATTCACTTGATCGTGAATCCTTTATGCCCGGCGTCGTTTTGGCATGTAAGAAGATTCTTGGCTTGAAAGGACTGGTAATCGGTCTGGACAAGTTAATGTAATAAACAGGAAGGAAGAAATGATATGAGAAAGTACAATGTTGCCATTCTGGGTGCTACTGGTGCTGTCGGAGCCGAGTTCCTCCGCCTCATTGAGGAGCGCAATTTCCCCTTTGCTGAGCTGAAGCTTCTTGCTTCCAAGCGCTCTGCCGGTCAGGTAATCAACTTCATGGGAAAAGACTATGTTGTTGAAGAGGCAACTGATAAATCCTTTGAGGGTGTAGAGATTGCACTTTTTGCCGGTGGTTCTATCAGTGAGACATTTGCTCCCGTTGCTGTAAAGGCAGGTGCCGTCGTAATCGATAACTCCTCCACTTTCCGTATGGATCCGGAAGTTCCCCTTGTCGTTCCTGAGGTAAACCCTGAGGCTATCTCTCAGCATAAGGGTATTATTGCCAATCCGAACTGCTCAACTATTATCATGGTAATGGCTTTGAAGCCGCTGCATGATATCGTTCCTATCAAGCGTGTCGTTGTATCTACCTATCAGGCTGTTTCCGGCGGCGGCAAGGAAGCTATGGCTGAGCTTGAGGAGCAGGTTGCTGACATCGTTGCCGGTCGTCCTGTCACTGCCAATATTCTTCCGGGTGCAAGCCTGAAGAAGCATTATCAGATTGCTTTTAATCTCATTCCTCAGATTGATGTTTTCAAGGAAAACCTCTATACCAAGGAAGAGATGAAGATGATTCTGGAGACTCGCAAGATTATGAGCACTCCGGACATGAAGATTACTGCCACTACTGTTCGTGTTCCGGTATACCGCAGTCACGCAGAGTCTGTCAATGTAGAGTTCCAGGGCCCCATTGACCTGGCTGCTGCCCGCGCTGCTCTTGATAAGTTCCCCGGTGTTAAGATGACTGATAACCCGGATGAGCAGATTTATCCGATGCCGCTGAACACCTCCGGCCTTGATGATGTAGAGGTAGGTCGTCTCCGCTATGACGATTCCGTTGATTATGGTGTAAACTTCTGGTGCTGCGGCGACCAGATTCGCAAAGGTGCAGCCCTCAATGCTCTTCAGATTGCTGAGTACATGATTGAGCATGATATGTTCGATAAGAAGTAATTTCCAATAAATAATTTTGTATTGCTGCTTCATTGGATTTTGAGGCAGCAGTGCAGCTGATTATGGAGGTGCGCAAATGGTAAGTGAAGAGACGATGATGTACAGACGGGAGGCGGACCGCTCTAAAGCTGAGACGATTATCCGCAGTGTCTGTGCGGCTATGGATGAGAAGGGTTATAATCCCATAAATCAGTTGGTAGGGTATCTTCTTTCCGGTGATCCTGCTTATGTTACCAGTTATAATGATGCGCGCAGCCAGATTCGCCAGCTGGAGCGGGATGAACTTTTGGAAGAGTTGGTCCGTGCCTATGTGGACAGGATTCGTGAGAGCTGACTATGGATTTTACACAGAAGCGATTTCTTTCTCTTGATGTAGGAGATGCAACCGTAGGTGTTGCAGTCAGTGATTTGCTGCTTATTACCGCTCAGGGCGTGGAGACTATAAGGCGAAACCCCAGAGCACCTGAGAAGGATTTCGAGCGCCTGGTTGAGCTTAGTCGTCAATATGAGTCCCGGGACTTTGTTGTTGGGTATCCACGCAATATGAACGGCAGTGAAGGCCCACGGTGCGAATTTGTTAAAGAGTTTTCCACAAAGCTGAAGGAATACATTCCTGACGCTAATATAATCTTTTGGGATGAGAGGCTGTCCACCGTTGCGGCGGCAAAATCCCTTATAGCTGCTGATGTAAGCAGAGCAAAGAGGAAAAAGGTAATTGATAAAATGGCGGCGGTCTATATCCTGCAAGGGTATCTGGATAGTTTGCCAAAGTAATAATGCTGTTGGAAAGGAGATTATCATGGCTGATAAAGAAATCATAAATGAAGCTGAGATGGATGATGAGGAAGTTGTTGTTGTCATGATGGATGATGACGGCAATGAGCATTATTTCATTGAAGAAATGCTTATTCCGGTAGGTGATGAGACTTACGCACTGTTGGTTCCTGATACCTATGATGGTGAAGAAACTGAGGACGAGGAAGAAGACTCTGCCTTCTTCGCAAAGGTCGTTACCGGTGAGGATGGCGAGGATGAGTATATTGAGCCCACTGACGAGGAGTTCGATAAGGTCAACGCTATTTACGAAGAAATGATGAAGGAAGAGGAAGCCGAATAATACGGTTTTCCTGCAAGGAGATTTTGAGAAAATGAAAAAGCTTTCCAAGTTGGTTTTTATGACTCTTGTTATGGTGCTGGCTTTTGCTACCAGTGCCTTCGCTGAAGATTTCCGTTCTGTTGATGCTATTAAGGCCAGCGGTGAAATCAATATCGGTGTTTTCTCTGATAAGAACCCCTTTGGCTATGTAGATGAGAATGGTGAATATCAGGGCTATGATGTTTATCTGGCAAAGCGCTTGGGCGATGACCTTGGCGTTAAGGTAAACTATGTTTCTACTGAGGCTGCCAATCGTATTGCATATCTGCAGACTGGTAAGGTAGATGTTATTCTTGCAAACTTTACTGTTACTCCCCAGCGTGCAGAAGAGGTCGATTTCTGCCTGCCTTATATGAATGTTGCTCTTGGTGTCGTTTCCCCCGATTCCCGGGTAATCACGTCTCTTGATGACTGGAACAGCGATGATCAGATGATTGTTATCAGCGGTACTACTGCTGAAATGTATCTCATGGAGAATTATCCGAACATCTCCCTGCAGAAGTATGATACTTATGCAACTGCAAAGAATGCTATTGAGAACGGCAATGCTGTTGCCTGGGCAAATGACAATACCGAGGTAATTGCTTTTGCAAAGACTACCCCTGGTTTTACTGTTGGCATTCCGTCCCTCGGCAGTGCCGATATCATTGCTCCGGCAGTTTCTCAGGGCAACGAGAGCCTGAAGAGCTGGATTAACGATGAAATCGTTGCTCTCGGCAGCGAACAGTTCTTCCACGCTGCTTACAAGGCTACTCTTGAGGAGACCTATGGTGCTGACTATATGGAAACCCTCGTTATTGAAGGCGGCAATAAGTAAGCATTGATGACTTTCGGGGCGGCTTTTGCCGCCCTGATTTTGTATACATTTTTATAAAGCAGTATTTGCTTGCCAAAAACTTGAAAATGGCTAGAATTAGCAAAAAAACAAATTTGAGAGGTGAATTATGGGTAGAATTTCGGTAGAGCTTGTCCCAAGAACTGTGGATGGACTGACGAATCAACTGAAGCTTGTTGAAAGTAATATATCGAGAATTGATGTCATCAATATTCCTGATCTTTTGAGCTGTGAGTTGAGAGGACCGGAAGGAGCAGTAGAGACTAAGAAGCTCTTTCCTTCAGTCATTCCCCATATCAGGGCAATGGATATAGACCTGGAAAAGCCGCTTCCAATGGCGGATTACCTTCGTGAGAACAACATCAAGGAGGTACTTGTCATACAGGGCGACCCGCCACAGGATATGATGCACACGGTTTATCCTACAGAGTCTATTGATGTTATTTGGAAGTTCAAGAAGGAAATGCCCTGGCTGAAGGTATATGCTGGTATTGACCAGTACCGGGGCAGTATGCGTCAGGAGCAATATCGTATCAGAAGGAAGCTTCAGGCTGGTGCTGACGGATTTTTTACTCAGCCGTTTTTTGATATGCGGTATCTTGAAATGTATGCGGATATGCTCAGCGGGCTTAATATTTACTGGGGTATCACACCGGTACTTTCCGAGCGCTCAAAGAGTTATTGGGAGCTGAAGAACAGCGTAGTATTCCCGAGGGGATTTGAAACGGGAATGGATTGGAGCATAGACTTCGGACGAAAGGTAATCGACTTTGCTCAGAAAAATGATTCCAATGTTTATCTGATGCCTATTAAGGCAGACTTTACTGCCTATGTTTCGGGGATTTTAGCAGACTAAGAAAAAGAAGCCATCCTGCGGGGTGGCTTCTTTTTACATAAAAATTGCCCCTATGCGAACATAGGGGCAGGGGATATATCGGTACTATCTTATAAGAATTTTTCCCAAATAAATATTGCGATAACGCCGGGGACACCGAAGATACCGGCAAACAGAGCTTTGAGAATGGTTATATCAAGATTGGCTCCGAATAGATTTACGATTATGAGCATGAACGCGCCGATAACACTATTGGTAAGAAACTTAGTTATCAGACCGATGCCCAGTCCTACGAGCTTTGCGATAAGCAGAATAGCCAAAACACCTACAGCAAAACTGATAATGACGGTAGAGGACATTAAATTACCTCCTTTTATTAAAAGGTTATAGAGTAACGCGATTTTCCATTGCCTTAGCAAGCGTTATTTCGTCTGCGTACTCAAGGTCACCGCCTACCGGCAGACCGTGTGCAATTCTGGTGACTTTAAGACCTAGTGGCTTAAGAAGTCTTGCCAGGTACATCGAGGTGGCTTCACCTTCTACATCAGGGTCTGTGGCGATAATTACCTCTTTTACAGCCTCGTCATTGAGTCGACTGAGCAGTTCTTTTATGCGCAGCCGGTCAGGACCTATACCGTCCAACGGGCTAAGGGCACCGTGGAGTACATGGTACAGTCCGTGATAGTCATGCATACGCTCAATGGCAGCTACGTCCTGGGGCTGTTCGACAACACATATAATCGAGCGGTCTCGCTTGTCGCTGCTGCAAATCCTGCAGGGATTAACATCCGTAAGGTTGCAGCAGACAGGGCAGAAACCAATGCGTTCTCTAGCCTCGGTGATGGCAGAGGCCAATGCTTGGGCTTTAGCAGGCTCCATGTCAAGGACATGGTAGGCGAGACGTACGGCACTCTTGGCACCGATGCCCGGCAAGGAACGAAAATGCTCAATGAGCTTTGCCAGTGGAGCAATCGTCTCCATGAATTATCAGCCCATCATTCCGGCAGGAAGGCCGAGACTGCTCATGAGCTTCTGCATTTCGTGGTTCATCAGGTCATCGGTCTTTTTGATGACTTCGTTTACAGCAGAGAGGACAAGATCCTGAAGCATCTCTACATCTTCCGGGTCTACAGCACTCTTATCAATATAGAGGCTCTGAACTACATGGTCGCCGTTCATTGCTATCTTTACAGCACCGCCGCCGACAGTAACCTCTACGGTTTTCTTCTTAATTTCTTCCTGCATCAGCTTCATCTGAGCCTGAGCCTTCTGAACCTTTTTCATCATTTGGGCCATGTTGCCCATGTTTCCCATGCCACCAAACATAGTAGTTACTCCTTTATGATAGATTTTTATTCATCTGCTTTAGGTATCTGGAGAGCGAGATCAACCGGCCCCTGAAGGTCAGGAGGATTCATCTGCTTCGTCATGTCGCTGAGAACCCGCTGATAAATGTCAAGCATATCCTGATCATGGCAGCAGAATATCACCTGCATACCATATTCGGAATGAAGCTCCAGCCATTGAGAGGCAATATCGAGAGCAATGCTTGCAGCTTCTTCCGCCGGGAACTTATATGCACCGGTGGAGATAGCAGGGAAAGCAATACTGTGAATGTTGTGTTCCATTGCCAGATTGAGGCTGTTGAGATAACATTCAGCGAGGTAGCTTGCTTCGTCACCTTTTCCTTTATATACCGGGCCGACAGTGTGGATTATATAGCGAGCTTTCAGGTCATAGCCTTTGGTGATTTTGGCTTCTCCGGTTTTGCAGCCGCCAAGCTCACTGCAGGCTTTGTTGAGACGCTTTCCTGCAACCTGATGGATAGCTCCGTCTACACCGCCGCCGCCTGTAAGACGCTCATTGGCCGCGTTTACAATAGCATCACATTCGAGAGTAGTAATATCACCAAGGTTAAAGAAAATTTGACTTTCAGGATTGTTTATACGGAGTATTTCCTCAATCATGGAACGACGAAGGGTAAAAGCAGTTCCCCAAGGGTTAATGACGATACCTTCGACTGCATCAATGCCGGCCACCCGGGGAAGAATATCAAAGAGCGGAACCGTATAAATCGCTGATTCCGGCCCCTTTTTTGATTCTTCTTCGCTGGTAAAGGCAACAAGCCAATCCTTATTCGTCTCGTCGTTATGAAGGGTGCGAAGAGTGAAGTCGTGCTCGGGGTCTACCATTTCATCCGGATTAGGATTTTCATCAGTATCCTCGTTGAGACCAAGACGCTCAATGGCTTCATCTGTGAGAACAATAGGCATACGGAATGTGCAATAATTATTCATCGCCAAACGGATACCTTCCAGGATAGCGATGGTTGTTTCGGTATTCTCGTTTCCGAGAGCTGCTTTTATAGGCTTTTCGATGACACTTATGTCATAAAGCGGCTGAAATGCCATGTCAGTACTCCTTGATTATTGAAAATAGGTGTTGTAGCTGTTAATCAGGAAAATAACAACAGAAGAACCGAGAAGTGCAAGAACTGCTCTACCAAGCCAGAGGCTTTGTTTTTCATTGAGAGTGGTCATGCGGCGCTGCATGTACATGAGACCGAGGGTTATAATCAGAATAATGTACATGATGCGGTTGGTAGTATCAAGCATTTCCCAGCTGCCGGCAACAAGAAAAAGAGTC